>DAIOUM010000017.1:0-16931 GCA_036759505.1 Alishewanella sp.
GTATTATCACCCTAAATTACCCGGCCAGCGGTTATCAGAGTGGTCAGTTGATGCAGCAAGCCGATCAGCTGCTTTATCAGGCCAAGCAACAAGGTCGTAATCAGGCCCGGCAGCAGTTTTTAGCAGCAACGGTGCAGCAAGCGACAAGCTCAGCATAGCCGGTTCCTTAGCTATAGCAGTACCCTTATCGAGTTAGGTTGCCCTTGCCATGTTAATAAAACGCTAATTGACAGTATATTTCTTAACCGCTAAGCTTAAATCCCGACCCTAATTCAGGATGAATCAATGAAACACACTACACGGTTTCTGGGCAGCTTAATCTTTGTGTGCGCCTTTTTGCTTCCCTTACAATTGCAGGCCCGATCTGCACAGTCGCAGGAACTTGCCTGTGTATCAGGCAACTGCAACAAAGATATCAGGGATTTACATAAGTTAGCCCGTCACGGTAGTACAGAAGCCATGACTCTACTCAGTATGATTTACGCTACCGGTGATGGCCGGCCGGCTGAACCGGAGCGTGCGCTGCGGATGCTGCGCCGGGCTGCGAAGTTAAATCATGAACCCGCATTGCTGTTAATGTCGGACTGGTATGAACGGGGTTTTGTGGTTGAACAAGACCCGGCACAGGCCGCTTCCCTACTACAAAAAGCAGTGGATTTGGACTATGCACCGGCCCTTTATAAAGTTGCAGTGACGAAATTATTGGATCCAGACCCGGGTATCCAGCGTGACGGCTTAGCGTTATTGGAAAGGGCCAGTGAGAAAAAACTGCTTGATGCCGTCTTTTTACTCGCCCGGATGAAACTGAGCGGGGAAATTGCGGAGCAGGATATCAGCGCCGCCGCCAATCTTTTTAAACAGTTGGTGCTGGTCGGTCATCAGCCGTCCCGACCATACCTACAAAGCTGCATTACACTCTTATCCGCACAGGTATCCGCGCAGGCAGAGGTTGCCGAACAGGTCGCTGACTTACAACAATCTTACGATATGGAAATTATTCAGGTAATTGGCCGTGACTTTAAAACGGAATCGATGCTGACAAACGTAGTGCAACAGTTACAACGTACCGGGTTATTTGAACCAGGCAGTATTATGAGGATCAGAGGCCAAAGGTGTGATGGTTCTTTTGGCTGTGTATCCATCAGCCCGCGCGCCGGTGACCGGGATCTGAAGCAATCGCTTACCAATAGCATGTAACGTTACTTTGCCCCTATCTTCCCGGCTTTATCTTACAACCAGGTATGCAAATACCCGGTTGTATTGCTTTTGATAAAGCTTTAGTGGGACTAAATAGCGGTTAGCCAGCACTTTTAGTGCTAAGGTGTTTACTTTAGCAAGGAGCCAGATATGAAAAGATTAATAACAGGGAGTGTCGTTTGTTTATTATATTGCATAGCAGCCATACCCATCCACGCAGAGACAGTTTTCGATAGCGTGAATATGACGTTACACGTACCTGCCAGTAAAGCCGAACACGAACTTATCGTTGGCTTTAATAACGGGCAGCTGTCCCGTCGTGAACAGCGCAACGCGCTAACTCGCTTCCACTCCGAGCTGAACATAAAATACGTAAAAAAAGGCATGACGGAATGGCAAAGAGCGGAAGTCGCATTGCAAAAAATTAACTTACTCCGTCAGGCCGGCTCGTTGACTATTCAACGTATACCTACTTGGCGACGCCTTGAAGGCATTAACCATGAATATATGGTGGTTCATCAGGATGCAAAAATTAATGCAGGAACTGGCCTCTTATACTTTGGCGATGTTGATAGGCAATTACACTATCTGGCGCAGATGCTGGGCGCGCGCGTCGCAGCAGATGCTATTGGTACTCTGGCCAATACCGAGCATCAGATGAAACTGGAATAACAGCAAGACTTTTAAAACAAAAAGCTGGGCATGCCCAGCTTTTTTTTTATCTACCTGTATCGTGGTTTACCCTAACCAGACCCGGGCATTGCGGAACATCCGCATCCAGGGGCTATCTTCCTGCCAGTCGTCCGGATGCCAGGAGTTGGCCACGGTGCGGAATACCCGCTCCGGGTGTGGCATCATAATGGTCACCCGGCCATCGGTGGTGGTCAGCGCAGTAATACCGGCCACTGAACCATTCGGGTTTGCCGGATACTGCTCGGTAACCTGACCATAGTTATCAACAAAACGCAGTACCACAGTACCGCTTTGGTTGGCGGCCGCAAAGGCAGCTTGAGAGGCAAACTCGGCATGGCCTTCACCGTGCGATACGGCAATCGGCATCCGCGAGCCAGCCATACCGCTAAAGAACAGTGACGGGCTTTGCTGGACTTCCACCAGGCTAAAGCGGGCTTCAAAGCGCTCAGATTTATTGCGTACAAAGTGTGGCCATAAATCGGCGCCAGGGATCAGGCTCTTCAGATTCGACATCATCTGACAACCGTTACAAACACCCAAGGCAAAGGTGGATTGCCGTTCAAAGAAGGTTTGGAACTCTTTGCGCGCCTGCTCGTTAAACAGCACTGACTTGGCCCAGCCTTCACCGGCCCCTAACACGTCACCGTAAGAGAAGCCACCACAGGCCGCTAAGCCGTTAAAGTCTTTTAACGACACCTGACCGCTCAGAATATCGCTCATATGTACGTCAACGGCGCTAAAGCCGGCACGGTTAAAGGCAGCAGCCATTTCCAGCTGCGAGTTCACGCCCTGCTCGCGCAGAATCGCGATCCTGGGTGCAGCGCCTTTTAAAATCATCGGCGCGGCAATATCGGCATTCGGATCAAAGGTCAGTTTGGCGTGCAAGCCCGGATCCTGCTGATCGGCCTTGGCGTCAAACTCCTGCTTGGCACCCGCCGGGTTATCGCGCAGGCTTTGCATCTGATAAGTCGTTTCGGCCCAGACCGTGCGCAGACGGCTGCGGCTATCGTTAAATATTACAGTGCCCTGCTGGCTGATCGCAAAACGATCGCTTTGCTCAACTTTACCTACAACATGGCTTAAGTCTGCCAGGTTATGTGCGGCCAGCACCTGCTGGACATAACTCAGTTCACTGTCGGCAACCTGCAGTACCGCACCCAGCTCTTCGCTGAATAACGCCGCCAGCGCATCGCTACCCAGAGCGCTGATATCGGCGGCGATACCGGCTTTACCGGCAAAGGCCATCTCGGCCAGGGTGACAAATAAACCACCGTCCGAGCGATCATGGTAGGCCAGCAATTTCTGCTCGCGCGTCAGTTGCTGCATGGCATTAAAGAAGTTAATCAGCAGCTGTGGGCTATCCAGATCGGCAGGTACATCGCCCAGTTGCTTATATACCTGAGCCAAGCACGAACCGCCTAAGCGGTTAGCGCCCTGCCCCAGATCAATTAACAACAGGGAGCTGGCGCCTTTATCAGTACGCAGCTGTGGCGTCACGGTTTTACGGATATCTTCTACCCGGGCAAAGGCGGTGATAATCAGCGACATAGGCGCGGTAACGGCCTTATCTTCACCATCCTGTTGCCAGCGTGTTTTCATTGACATCGAGTCTTTGCCCACCGGGATCGTCACTTTTAGTGCCGGACACAGCTCTTCGCCGACCGCTTTTACTGCCGCATATAAACCAGCATCTTCGCCCGGGTGACCGGCGGCGGCCATCCAGTTGGCAGAAAGTTTAATCCGGTTTAAGTCACCAATATCCGTGGCAGCAATATTGGTAATAGCTTCCGCCACTGCCAGACGGGCTGAGGCAGCAAAGTCCAGCAAGGCAACCGGCGTCCGCTCACCCATCGCCATCGCTTCGCCATGGTAGGTATCATAACTGGCGGCAGTGACACCACAGTTCGCCACCGGCACCTGCCAGGGGCCCACCATCTGATCGCGCGCGACCAAACCCGTTACCGTACGATCACCAATGGTTACCAGAAAGGTTTTCTCGGCAATGGTCGGCAAGCGTAATAAACGCTCAGCCGCATCGGCAAGCGTAATAGCAGAGCGATCTAAAGGCTGAGCCGGCGCTTTTAAGCTTTGCACTTCGCGGTGCATTTTGGGCGCCTTGCCCAGTAACACGTTTAACGGCAGATCAATCGGCGTATTGCCAAAGTAGCTGTCGCTCAGCGTTAAATGCTGTTCGGCGGTGGCTTCACCCACTACCGCATAAGGGGCACGTTCACGTTTACAGATGGCTTCGAATACCGGCATTTTGTCGGCCGGGATCGCCATCACATAGCGCTCCTGCGATTCGTTACACCAGATTTGCAGCGGCGACATGCCAGGCTCATCGTTCGGTACATTACGCAGCTCGAACTTACCACCGACCCCGCCGTCGTTTACCAGCTCCGGGAAGGCATTGGATAAACCGCCGGCACCGACGTCATGAATAAAGACGATAGGGTTGTCCTGGCCCAGCTGCCAGCAGCGGTCAATCACTTCCTGACAACGGCGTTCAATTTCCGGGTTATCGCGCTGTACCGAAGCAAAATCCAGATCTTCATTCGACTGGCCTGACGCCATCGAAGACGCCGCACCACCACCCAGACCGATATTCATCGCCGGGCCGCCTAATACCACCAGCTTGGCCCCCACCGGCAAATCGCCTTTCTGGACGTGCTCTGCGCGGATATTGCCCAGACCACCGGCAATCATAATCGGCTTATGGTAACCACGAACTTCTTCGCCGTTATGGCTGTGCACCTTTTCTTCGTAAGTACGGAAATAACCGTTGATCGCCGGACGACCAAATTCGTTGTTAAAGGCGGCGCCACCCAGTGGACCTTCCAGCATAATGTCCAGTGCGGTAACAATGCGCTCCGGCTTACCAAAATCACTTTCCCACGGCTGTACAAAGCCCGGAATACGCAGGTTAGACACCGAGAAACCCACTAAGCCCGCTTTGGGCTTAGAACCCACGCCGGTGGCACCCTCGTCACGGATTTCGCCGCCCGAGCCGGTTGCCGCGCCCGGATAAGGAGAAATCGCCGTCGGGTGGTTATGGGTTTCTACCTTCATCAGCACATGAATTGGCTCGTGGTGATACTGATACTCGCGGCTAGCCGGCGTCGGGAAGAAACGACCGGCTTCAGAGCCAACCATCACCGCAGCGTTATCTTTATAGGCTGATAACACATAATCCGGTGTTTGCTCGAAGGTGTTTTTAATCATTTTAAACAGCGACTTAGGCTGTTTTACGCCATCGATGGTCCAGTCGGCGTTAAAAATCTTGTGCCGGCAGTGCTCAGAGTTGGCCTGCGCAAACATATAGAGTTCAATGTCGTTCGGGTTGCGGCCCAGCTGCTGAAAATTGCTGACCAGATAATCAATTTCATCATCGGCCAAGGCCAGACCCATAGTCTGGTTGGCCTGTTCCAGCGCCGCACGGCCACCGCTTAGAATATCCACCGAGCTTAAAGTACCCGGCTCAGCCTGTGCAAACAGCGCCGCTGCCTGCTCCAACTCGGTAAACACCGCTTCCATCATCCGATCATGTAACAGGCTGGCCAGTTGTTGCTGCTGAGCCGCAGTTAAGGCTACGGCGTCAACATAATAGGCAATACCACGCTCTAAGCGTTTTACCGTTGGCAGGTTACAGTTGCGGGCAATGTCGGTGGCTTTGGAAGACCAGGGAGAAATAGTGCCGGGGCGTGGTGTCACTAACAGCAACAAACCGCTGGGTTGGTGGCTGGCAATGCTCGGGCCGTAGGTTAACAGTTGATCCAGCACCTGGCGCTGTTCGCTGCTAAGTGGTGCCGATAAATCAGCAAAATGCATATATTCGGCATAGATACCGTTAACCGGTAAATTTTGCTGGGCACAAAGATCGAGTAACTTTTGAATTCGGAATTCGGACAGTGCAGGTGCACCACGCAGGATCAACATAGGCTATTTTCCGTTGGTTGAACGACAGTGGAACCTAGGACGTGCTGACGTTTGCTGCTTGTTTTGGCAGCAAACATCAACACGCCTTAAAAGGCGCCACATTATAAAGAAAATTCGCGCTAAGTGATATGTGAAAAGTCTGGCTGCGGCCAAGAAGTTTGCGGTAACATCGCAAAGTCGTCTCAACCGGAACTGATTATGCTGCGATTATGGTCTGTGCTTTGTCTGAGCTTGCTGTTACTGGCATGCTCTAAGCCATTGCCAGAACAAACAAATCAGCTTACTGACATTTATCAGCGCGGTCAGATCCGCGTCGGCATCCTGCATGGCCCGACCAGTTACTATATTGGCGTAGATGGTCCGACTGGCTTTGAATATGAATTAGCCAAAGGCCTGGCCGATCGTCTTGGCGTCGAATTACAACTGTTTCCCAGCTTCGATTTGGAAGATTTACAGCGCAAGCTGAAAAACGGCCAGGTGGATTTTATTGCCGGTGGTTTAACGCTGACACCGGAGCGCACCGCGAAATTCCGGGCCGCGCCGGCCTACCGCTGGATTGACGAATTATTGGTTTTTCGCCAGGGCAACAGCTGGCCACAGCAACTGGCCGAACTGGATGAGCCGGTAATCGTCTCGGCCTTTAGTAGCCATGCCGAAACGCTGCGCCGTCTGGCAGCGGAGGAGCCGGCGATCCGCTTTCAGGAATCGGCCGATCTGGACGCCGATGAACTGCTGCAAAAAGTGGTCGATGGCAGCATCCGCTATACCCTGACCGACTCTAACCAGTTGGCGGTAAACCGCCGGCTATTCCCGCAACTGAATATCGGCCTGACAGTCAGTGAAAATCTGCCGGTAGGTTGGCTGCTACCCAAAAATCAGGACGATAGCCTGTTTAGTGTACTGATTGAGTATTTTGGCCATGTTTATCAAAATGGCGATTTGGTTACGCTGGAAGATCGCTATTTTGGTCATGTTGAGCTGTTTGACTATGTCGATACTATCCGCTTTATCCGGGCTATCGAAGACACCCTACCGGCATTCCGGCACTGGTTTATCGAATATGCCGGCGACCTCGACTGGCGCCTGTTAGCGGCGCTGAGTTACCAGGAATCGCACTGGAATCCGAAAGCCCGCAGCCCCACCGGGGTGCGCGGCATGATGATGCTGACCATGCCCACTGCGCGGCAAATGGGAGTACAAAGCCGGTTGGATGCCGAAGAAAGTATTGCCGGGGGTAGCCGTTATCTGCAGCTGCTGCTAAATCGGATCCCGGAGCGGATCCCGATGCCAGACCGGCTGTGGTTTGCGCTGGCGTCATACAATATTGGCTGGGGTCATCTGGAAGATGCCCGGCGCCTGACCCAGCGTGATGGCGCCGATCCGGATAAATGGCTGGAAGTAAAACAGCGCTTGCCGTTGCTGCGGCAAAAAACGGTGTACCAACATACCCGCTTTGGTTTTGCCCGCGGTGACGAAGCCGCACTCTATGTTGAAAATATCCGCCGCTATTACGATACCCTGGTGGGCGTAGACGAGCGGCAACAATTAGAGCAACGCCAGGAACAACAGCGGCAACGGCTGGTCGAACAAAGTGAGCAAGTTGCCGAGGCGCCGCCCCTGTCACAATAAATTCATCTGGGGTGCTTGCAGCCCGCCAGCCCTGCCCATATTATTCACAACAGTGTAAAGAACAGGATAAGTCTATGCTAAAAAAGAAAAAGCCGGCGCTAAAACGCCGCCGCCGCTTACTGGATGTGGCATCCAGCCGCCGCCGGATTAAACGTAATCTGCAAATTAAAAAGGTACATCACCGCCGCCGCAGTTTTATTGCTTACTTTCAACATCTGGTTGAAGTGCCTGCTGTTTAAGCTGTTTTTTCTCGGCCCGCCGGCGTTGAAAAAACGCAGACAACATGGCGGCACATTCCTCAGCCAGCACCCCGGCCGTTACCTCTAACTGATGATTAAACTGCGGGTAGCGCACTAAATCGAGCACCGAGCCTGCGGCACCGGTTTTATAATCAGCCGCCCCGTAGACCAGACGTTTGATCCGGCTATGTACCAGCACCCCAGCGCACATGGTACAGGGTTCCAGCGTAACATAGAGCGTACAATCGAGCAGCCTATAGTTGTCCAGCACCTGGCCAGCCTGACGTACCGCCTGCATTTCAGCGTGCGCCGAGGGATCATTCAGACTAATCATCTGGTTCCAGCCTTCAGCAACGATCTGCTGATCTTTAACCAATACCGCCCCGACTGGCACCTCGCCCAGCTGTTCCGCCCGCTGTGCCAGCATCATGGCATGGCGCATCCACTGTTCGTCAGTCATAAAGCCTTACAAAAATTCACTTTCTTTGGCCAATTTTACCACTAGACTATGTTAAAGCTGACTAAATATTTGCATTTTACGCTAAGTACAGGCCGCACCTTTAAATCAATTTGCTATTAATCAATAACTTACAATAATGGCATTGTGCTTGCTTTTACTTACAAAAAAACAGCAAGGAGATAACAATGGATATTGGCGTGGTGGTAATAGTGGTAGTGGCAATCGTCGGTGGCGTGGCCTATGATGCGCTGAAAATGCGCTATAAATACCGGCACCTGGCGTCGGGTAAAGGCTTTGATGAACTGCAGCAGGAACTGCGGGCAGTAAAAGAGCGCCTGGCGACACTGGAAAGCATAGTGACAGATAAAAAATATCAGTTAAAAGAAGAAATTAACCGGTTATAAGAGGTAAAGCAGAGATGGGTCCATTTGAAATTGCGGCTATTGCCATTATTGGTGGTCTGGGCTACGCAGCCTACGAAACGCATATGAAAACCAAAGGCAGAGCCGGCAAGGCGGATATCGAAGCCTTACAGGCAGAAATTGCCAAACTGAAGGAACGGGTAGGCACCCTGGAAAGTATTGTTACCGACAAGTCCTATCAGCTAAAAGAGCAGATCAACAGACTCTGACAGCATCCTACTATAACCTCCGGAACGGGCCGCTTACTGCTGCCCGTTTTTATTTTTGCTGTAACAATCCAGACCTACCGCCGCCACCAAAATAGGCGCTGGCCCTGCCGCTAGTGCTCTGATAAAGATTTTCACCACTAATTGGTTAATTTCGCTAAGCCCGGTGGTCGCAAATCGCTACAGCGACAGATGAAACAGATTAAGATATTGATATTAAATAACTATATTTTTGGCATACTGTTTGATTACCTTAAGCTAACCTGAATCAATAGCTCGAACAAAAGGATCTTAGTATGAACAGAACAATCGTTATTATTTTATTAGTCGCTGTCGGTATTTACTGCTTACCAAGCTTAATTGCCATTGCCGCGACCATCTTTGGCTTATTAATTGGTCTGGTCGGCGCGGTCATTGGCATCGGCCTGACCTTGTTATTCACAGTATTACCCCTGGTGATCCTGGGTTATCTGATCTGGTGGCTGGTGCGCGATAATAAGCGCAGCCGGCAGTACTGAGCAGTTAGCTGGCAAGTGCGGGTATCGCTATAAAACGTGCCAGTAAAGTCTTTACCACAGCACGACACTGAACACAGAGGCTGAACTAGCGTTCAGCCTCTGGCATTTCTGTCCTGGCTTAAAGCTGCTCAGGCCGCCTTTAAACGCTTTAAGCGCAGCAGATCACGGCCGAGCTCGTAAGCCGGAAAGCAGGCGGTAATGAATAAGGCCGCGACTATAGAGCGCTGCAGTGAAGCCCAGTCAAAGGCATAGGGCCATACTTCTACTTTAATGTCCAACAGCGGCCCATTCACAGCCAAATACAGCAAGATCACAACCAGCGCACTATTTAGCACCACATTTGCGATTAACAGCGGACGATTCCAGAAGCGTTGTTTCAACTGCCCGATATTCAGCACTATCCCGGCCAGCAACACCGGTGTACACCAGGTGAGAAACTGCCGTGCCGGCTCAGCCAGACTAATCCGCTGCGCCTCCAGCTGCTCTTGGGTAAACCAAAGCGGATACCAGATCAGCACCAATAAAAAGGCATAGGTGCCAAGATCGGTAAAAATATTCTGCAGCGAAATCGTCTGCCAGCCCGGCTCCACTGCCGGTAACTGCCGCGGATGCCAGTTTGGTGTCGCTTTAGCCGCTGCGGCCGGCTCCCGCGATAACAACATATAGGTCACAGTAATCGCAGTAAACGCCAGACAGGCATCGCCGATAAAGCCACTGGCAATGCTTTTCAGATACAGCAGCAAACCAAACTGACTGTGCAACCAGGCGCTGGTACTGGCGATAATTTGCAGGACAAACAAAATCCCCAGCACCATATACAGGGTATAGCGGTACACCGGCATATAGCTCAGGCTGATTAACGGCTGCGGCGGCACAAATTGCTGGGCTACATCACGTGGATGCCCCATTTGTAGCAGCACGGCAGCACTGTCGTCGTCGCTAAGCTCACCTTTTTGCTCCGCCAGCGCATCCAGCTGATCCCGGATATTGGCATTCAGTTCACGACCAATTTCATCGCGTTTATCCTCGGGTAGCTCGCGCTGCACCGCAGCAATATAACGTGTTACTAAATCCATTATGCTGTCTCCTCTGGCTTTACACCCAGTAAGTTACTCAGGGCGCCATTAAGCTGTTGCCATTCATCGGTTAACTGCCCAAGCAAGCTGTGGCCGCTGGCAGATAGCTGGTAATAACGCCGCTCCCGCCCTTCGCCTTGCTGCCATTCACTGTCAAGTAACCCCTGCTCTGCCAGACGGCGGATCAGTGGATACAGAGTGCCTTCATCAATCTCAATACCGTTGTCGTTAAGTTGTTTGCGCAGCGAATAGCCATAATGCGCCTCTTTCAGCGACGCCAGCACCGCCAACACCAGCACCCCGCGGCGCAGTTCCAGCCGAATTTTGTCCAGTTGCGATTGCGTCATCTTTTGCTCCTGATACTGTGTATCGCATACTGTGCGCCACACAGTTACTTATACTAGGTGTCGCACAGTATAAAAGCAAGGGGGCTAATAATTAAAAATTGCGCCACTGGCTCATATGGGCTATTTTTAATAGGCCATATGAACCAAAAAGGGCTCAGTGATGACTGTCAGCGCAGTGAAAAGCTTTAAACCCACACCGCTGTACCAACCGAATTATTGGTATAGCCTTGGTATAGAAGATGAGGCAACGTCAAAAAATGCCGCTATTCATCAAGGCTTTAAACCAGAGGTCTATCGTAACATTCTGGCGAAAGCCCGGTTGTCACAAACCGAGTTTCACCATGTTACCCTGATCCCAGTCAGCACCATTAAGCGCCGCCTGAAAAATGGAGAACGTTTCAACACGCAGGAAAGCGATGTGATGTACCGCCTGGCACTGCTGATCAAACTAGCGACCGAGCTTTTTGGCAATGAACAACGCGCTCTGACCTGGTTGCGCGAGAGCGTGTATGGCCTGAATGGCAAGCGGCCATTAGATATGATTGCGACCACTGTCGATTTTGAAACGGTTAAAGAGTTAATCGGCCGGCTCGAACACGGCGTGTTTTCTTGATGCAACTGTACCGGCTGACCCAAAAAAAGTTCGCCGAGGCGCCCTTCAATCCGCAAGGCGCAAAGTTATATGGCGGTCGCTGGAACTCAAAAGGCACAGCGGCGCTGTATTTCGCTGCATCCGAATCGCTTTGTATCCTGGAAGTTTTTGTACACCTTAATCACGCCCCCGAGGTGATTCAGCAATACGATCTTTACCGCATTGAGTTACCCGACGAGCTGATTATCCCGTTGGACAATTCAGTTCTACCACCTAACTGGCGGGCAGTACCGGCGCCAGAACAGACGCAACTGATTGGCGATCAATTTCTTAACGCCGAAAACCCCGAGTTCGCCGCACTTCAGGTCCCCTCAAGCATTTCGCCGCGAGACCGTAACTACCTGATTAATCCGCAGCACCCGCTGCTGCCTGCTATCCTCGCCAAAGCCGAAAAACTTGAATTTAGTTTTGATGCACGGATCTTCAGATAGCTTAATACGCCAAACCCAATATAGCTCCCGGCCGCAACTCCGCTATGCTCAGCCCCCGACTCCGCTATGCTTGCCTTACCGCAGTCGCCATCTGCGATGTTTGGATAAGCTAAATGCCGGAACCGCGGGCTCTCTCACGCACTGTTAGCTTTAGCGCTTAAAACACATAGATAAAACCGATACCAACTTCTGCTTCAAAGTCACCACGGGCAATCGGGCTTTTACGAACAGCACTGCTAAAATGCTCATACAGTGCTTCACCATAAATCTGCCAGTTCTTGTTTATGTAGTGACGATAATTGTAATTGATACCGACAGAGCGATAACCGCCGCTCATATTGGTTGCGGCTAAACCCGATGCCGCCGATTGCTCAGCGGTGATACCGAAATCTTTATTGGCATATTTACTATCGTGAAATACGGCAACAATATTCACCTCAGAGCCCGAGCCATCAAACTTATCGCCAAAGCGGCGACCCACACCAAATAAACCCAGGTTACCATCACCGCCGGTGACAAGCCGGCCAACCAGCCAATAGCGCCAATCCGCATCAAAGGCGCGACGGGTTTGCAGCACTAATTCAAAGCCCTCATCACTGTCACCGAGCCCATCCAGATAACCTTTTTTAGAATCACTTTCCGCACGACCTTCGTCAAAGCCAATAAGGGCTTCAAACAACCAGGTATCTGCACGTAAGCCACGCCAACCTATGGCCTCACCGACCCAATAGAACACATCGTTACCGCGCCGCCATTGTAAGCCCCCTGCCGGTTCAAGCTCCAAACCAAATTCGTCTGAACCTTCGTAGGCAGTTTCGTATTCAATACCCGCACCTAACGCGAAACTCCAGCCATCTTTACCCCGACTAAAATCATCAATAGATGGCAAAGGCACCAAAGCGGTTCTTGTTTCTTGTGCGCTCGCTGCTGGCAACAGCATGCTATGCATCACAAGGGCGGTACCTAACACTATTAATTTCTTCATAAAATTCTTTCCTATACCAATTTAGCAAAATGCCAACTTATCTATACGTTAGCGTTTACGGGTTTTGTTGCGAAAAGATCATAGTTTGTCATGTTGTTAGCGCGCCTCTGGTATCGACTCCGGTATGCCTGTCGTACCGGAATCGCCATCTGCGATATCGGGATAAGCACCTTTAGTATATGCCATGCCAGGTCAGCTATAGAAAATGACGGGCTTTGAGCAATAAACCAAGCCGCGCAGATTGAGCCTGACTTCGACTCCGGTACGCTTGCCGTACCGGAGTCGCCATCTGCGATAGTGGGATATGCATCTTTAGTTGATATCGTGCCAGGTCTGTAGCAGGAAATGACGGGCGTTGAGCAATAAATCAAGCCGCGCAGATTGAGCCTGATCTCGACTCCGGTATGCTTGCCGTACCGGAGTCGCAACCTGCGATAGTAGAGTTGGCACTTTTCGTTGATGTGGAGCCTAGCTTGTGGCGGAGAAACGCCGCTTTGAGTTTGGAGCGGAAATTACCCCCGCAACAGAATTTACATACGGAAGTCTGCGTTTTACCGCATAACTGGACATATTTCTGGTTTTTCTAATCCTGATTTAGATGCTAGTGCCGGGAACAGTAGAACTAATTCTTGTTATCTATACGTTATTCGCGTACACTTTGTCTATGAAAAGTGTATTTGTCGAATCAACAATTTTTGAAAAGCACCGAGATGAATACCTCAGTGATGATGAGTACAGGCTCTTTCAAGCTGAATTAATGTTAAACCCTCACTTGGGTGATGTGATTCAAGGTACTGGCGGTTTACGCAAAATTCGAGTTGCCAGCAAAGGTAAAGGAAAACGTGGTGGTTCACGGATTATCTATTACTTTCTCGATGAAAAAAGGCGTTTCTATTTGCTAACCATTTACGGCAAAAATGAAATGTCCGATTTAAATGCAGTTCAAAGAAAACAATTAATGGCTTTTATGGAGGCGTGGCGCAATGAGCACTCGTGATTTATTTGCAGAGTTAAGCTCAGCTCTTGTTGAGGCTAAACAGCATTCAGAAGGTAAGCTGACCCTAAAAACACATCATGTGAATGATACGGGTGAATTGAATATCTCACCAGATGAAATCGTGAGTATTCGAGAGCAGTTTAATATGTCCCGTGGCGTCTTCGCAAGGTTACTTCATACGTCTTCGCGCACATTAGAAAACTGGGAACAAGGTCGTAGTGTGCCAAATGGTCAAGCTGTTACCCTTTTAAAGTTAGTACAGCGTCATCCAGAAACGTTGTCACACATAGCCGAGCTATAACAAACGGCTGTTGTCGCCACCACGGGCCTGGGCTCCTGCTGATAACTAAAAGCTGACCTTTATGCCAACGTAGTGAAATCTCTGCAATTGGCACATACCAAAAAATCGCGACTCTCTGTACGACCAAGCCTATACCAAGCCTCACTCCCCCCCAAAAGGCAGCTGTGTATTAAGCGCTCCCCCACTCTGGCATTCCCGCATCACCCAATTTGCCGCAGTTTCCAATGGCCTTAAGGTTTCCTCGTCTGGCATAAGGCGAGTCTCAACTATCTCCCCATGCCTATCGACGGTAAGTGCTGTAGTAATATTAACCGAACCGCCGTTCGGCAAAGAAAAGGACGTATTTGCTGTGGCCACACCCGCAGTGGGCCGACCAAATACCCGCACATTCTGCTGACCTTGTAACAGAATAGGAACAATCTCACCCGAACTGGCACTAAAAGGCCTCACAATGATGGCGATGCGCCGAGCTGGGTACGTCGGTTGCTCCGTTATCGCACTGTTAAGGTTATGACTTTCACCACGGTAGAAAATGTTGTTCTGCCACTTTTCAATTAACCGGGCTTCACCTTGTGCGCTCTTAAAGGAGCCCAGTAAGCCCTCCGTTAACAGCGGGCTCAGACCAACGAGGGTCGGCCACATATTACCGCCTCGATTATTTGAAAAATCCAGAATAATGCCGCAACGCGGTACCGATAATACACTGTTTAATTGCTCCCTCAGTGACCGGGTTACCGCCATAGCCTGCTGCGAAGTGCCCGACCAGGCGAGGATCCGGATGACTGGAATGCCAGCGACGGGCGTCCTGGTCTCAGACAATAGCTTCTCTGATATCTGGTTCGAATTTTTTACGGTATCCGCAGTTTCGCCTGTTGGCGTTATATAGCTGGAATGTCTGTCACCCAACGCTTCAAGGACAAAGCGGATCGCCGCCGGCTCTCCACGACTCGTTAATAGCCGCTGAGCTTCAGTTTCTATCTGTGGCCAATCAACCCGAGCAGTATAATAGCCATGCTGCTTTGCCAATTGCAGGGTAACGTCAAGGCTTGAACCCCGCTCAACAGCGGCCAATGTAAGTGAAGTGAACAAATAACAACAAACCAATAGCTGTCGCACTGTTGTCTCAAAATCAGTATTTATTGAAATAACTGATAAGTTAAATCATAAAAGGTCCCTCGTCTGTATTTAATGCGTTGTTAAATTTAAACGACGCGTCCAGACACGCTATCCAAAGCAAATTCAGTAGTTTTTTACCTGCTTCAAACTGCGGTCTGCTGCAAAACCACCAATTGCGCTATTATTGCCACTAACCACCGGGCTGGCAGCGGCCAGCAAAGCACACTAAGGAGTCTGGAATGCGCATACCAGGTTGCGTTTTATTGCTACTAACACTTACCGGCTGCGATAGAAATGAAGTGGGAGATGTCTCGTTGGGGCTATTTACCACCAAGGATATCAAACTGGATGCTTTTACTGATCCTATCGTTAGCGGCGTAACCTGCCACGTATCCAGTATTGAGGCTAATCTGGATTTTTCGGATCCTTCTGACAGCGCCATCTCTTGCCGGCAAACCGGCCCCATTACCGCTGAGATGATTGCTAAAATCGATAAAAGCAAAAACGGTGAAGTGCTGTTCACTAAATCGAAAAGCGTATTTTTTAAAAGTATGAAAATCCGCCGCATCTACGATGCGCAGAATCAAACCCTGATGTATCTGTCTTATTCAACCAAGGAAACCTCGGGTAGCTTTAAGCATGGCCTGTCAACGGTACCTCTGTGGGGGACCGAGGCTTATACCGCTCCGGGTGTTGCCCCCTAGGTTTGGTGTTCCTGTCACTCTCGCAGGACCGACTCCGGTACGACAGGCATACCGGAGTCGTGATGCGGTGTAGCCTTGAGCTTGGTGTTTTGCTCGCTAGCGCAGGACTGACTCCAGTGCGGCAAGCGTAGCGGAGTCGTGCAGATATTGGCGGCGAAAATCTTTTGGCGCTCACCTTGAAAGCGATTGCTGCTGTACCAATTTCAGCCAAACTGCGTAAGCTATCACGGAGATACCATGTCAAATATTGTTGAGTTATTAAACTGGCGCTATGCCACTAAGAAAATGAATGCCGCCGAGCAAGTGCCGGCAGATAAACTGGAGATTATCCTGGAAGCGATTCGTCTTAGCGCCAGCTCCAGCGGGTTACAGCCCTATCAGGTGTTAGTGATAACGGATCCGGCGATCAAGCAGCAAATCCGTGCGGTGGCCTGGGATCAGTCACAGGTAACCGATTGCTCGCATTTGTTGGTGTTTGCTGCCTGGGATAACTATACCGCTGAACGGATCAATATGATGTTTGATCTGGTTAACGAGCAACGTGGCTTTAAAAACGAAGGCTGGGAAGCCTACCGGCAGAAACTGCTGGCGTACTATCCGCAGCGTCCGGCAGAGCAAAATTTTGAGCATGCTGCCCGTCAGGCCTATATTGGCCTGGGTTCAGCGCTGCTTGCTGCGGCAGAGCAGCAAGTCGATGCGACACCGATGGAAGGCTTTGAACCGGAAAAAGTGGACCAGATCCTTGGCTTGGCAGCCTCAGGTTTAAAATCGGTGCTGTTATTACCGCTGGGTTATCGCGCCGCCGAGGGTGACTGGCTGGTTAACCTGAAAAAGGTGCGTCGCGCCAAAGACGAGTTTGTTTCCTACCGTTAATTTATCTATCACTATCGCAGGACCGACTCCGGTACGACAAGTATACCGGAGTCGTGGTGCGGTGTAGTCTTGAGTTTGGTGTTTTTCTTACTAGCGCAGGACCGACTCCGGTACGGCAAGCATACCGGAGTCGTGATGCGGAGTAGTCT
>DAIOUM010000017.1:17031-21601 GCA_036759505.1 Alishewanella sp.
CGCAGGACCGACTCCGGTACGGCAAGCATACCGGAGTCGTGATGCGGAGTAGTCTTGAATTTGGTGTTTTTCTTACTATCGCAGGACCGACTCCGGTACGGCAAGCGTACCGGAGTCGTAGTGCGGTGTAGTCTTGAGCTCGGTGTTCTTCTTACCATCGCAGCAGCGACTCCGGTACGGCTAGCGTACCGGAGTCGTGGTGCTGGGCTAGGTTTTTAGATAGCGGGCAAACCAATCCAGGGGGCGTTGCCAGGCCAGTTTGGTAGCGGCTGATGGCAATTAACCGCGATGATGTGGTAGCTAGTGAGTCACACTGCAGCTCGCTGTTGTCGCCTGAGCATTAATTTGTTGCTCACTATCTATAATATTGGCATCGTCAGGCGCCAGCTGCCGCGCAGTCTGAATCAGTTCCAGCGCCTGCGCTTTGCAGCCCAGCTCACTCAATACCAAAGCATAATTGTTTAAATAGGCTGGTTGCTGTTTGGCCAGCGGCAAGCCCTGAGCAAACCAGGTGGCGGCCTCGGCCGGTGCCTGGACTAAAAAGTGATTGCCGAGTAAAAAATACGGTAGCCAGTAATCCGGCCACTGTTGGGTGGCGCTGATTAGCGCCGTAACACCAGCTTCAGTCTGCCTGGTTTGCAATAGGTCCTGACAAGCTCGGGTATAAAGAAAGGGGTCGAGCAGCGCACTGGTACGCCCGGGCGGCAACATCGCCAATAGCCAATAGTTAGCTCGTTGCCAGGTCCGCTCAAAGGTAGCCAGCGGAAGCCGGTATTCGGCGGTGAGACCGCTATGCAAAATCATCTCGCGCCGATCCAAATCATAGCCAATAACAACGGCGTAGTGCCATTGCGGCAACCAGCTAAGACCATTGTTTTGCAGCACAATTACCGGGATTTTTTCATCAATTAGCTGCAGTAACAGGCTTAAACTGCCGCGCTGTTCATAAGCGACAAAGCCCAGTTGGCGGCTGGCAGCGGCCATTTCAATTTGCAGGCTGCCCTGCAGCCCTGGCGTAAAGGTAAGACTGGCAATACTATCGGCGCTGTGCTCTACCCCATAGTAAGCAGCCACTTCCGAGAGCGTGGTTGGGCCACAATAATAGTCTTGCTGTGGATAAAAGGGCACTGCGCTCAGCAAGGCCTGGCGGCTGATGGCCGGTGGCTCAGCCAGCAGTTGCCGGCTTTGCGGTGGGCTTTGACACCCTGATAACAGCAGTAGTAATAGCAAGAGGCCAGCCTTTAGGCTGGCCGCTGCGATTTGCGCCGGCATTACCTGGAACGGATAGGACGGATAAAGGGATAAACGTCGGTCAGGCCCATCAGATCCAACACTGCCACAACCACCAGCACGGTGACGATAGTACCGACAACACCGCCCGCTGGCATTTCATGTAACTGGCTATTCAGCGCTGCCAACTCCGCATCGGTCATATTGGCAATACGCTGGGCGGCGTCTTGCTGGCTAACACCCAGCTGTACCAGTTTTTGCTGCACTTCGGCCGTATCGAGGAACGACAGTACCTGCTGCTTATTATAATGGTGTTGCTGCTTGGCAATAACCTGCTCAGAGCTGACCACACCTGCCGATACCTGACCCAAACCAAACGTCAGGCTGCTGGCAAGTAACGCCGCTGTAATTAGCTTATTTTGCATTTCGATATCCTTGAAGTTGAAAAATCGGCAATAACACAGCTTAGAATATCCTGAGCTGCTGAACGCTAACTGACTGAGATTAGACTATTTATTAACGAGCCGCAAGGAAGGAGCAAGGTCTTCGGCCGTGTCGCTGCCGAAGACCTTAGCGCGCCGCAGCGCGCTGACAGATCACTTATCGTGATGTAAACGCATATGCGGGAACAGGATCACATCGCGGATCGAGGCGGCGTCGGCCAGCAACATCACTAAGCGGTCGATACCGATACCCTGACCTGCTGTTGGCGGTAAACCATGTTCCAGCGCGGTAACAAAGTCCTCATCGTAGAACATGGCCTCGTCATCACCAGCGTCTTTTTGCGCGACCTGCTCGCGGAAGCGCTCGGCCTGATCTTCGGCATCGTTCAGCTCGCTAAAGCCGTTACCCAGCTCACGACCACCGATAAAGAATTCAAAGCGGTCGGTGATCTCCGGGTTATCGTCGTTACGCCGCGCCAGCGGTGATACCTCGGCCGGGTACTCGGTAATAAAGGTCGGATGCCGCAGCTTGGTTTCTACCAGCTCGTCAAACACTTCCATTAAAATACGACCATGGCCATAGTTGGCTTTTACTTCAATCCCCAGTGATTTTGCCAGCTCAGCCACCGACTCGCGGGTCGCCAGCTGCTCTTTCGTGATCGACGGGTTGTAATGCAGAATCGATTCGGTAACCGACATCCGCGCAAACGGCTTACCGAAGTCAAACACCTCGCCCTGATATGGCACTTCCGTGCTGCCCAGTACGTCCAGCGCTAAACCACGGAATAACTTCTCAGTTAAGTCCATTAAGTCGTTATAGTCGGCATAGGCCCAGTAAAACTCCAGCATAGTGAATTCCGGGTTATGCCGGGTCGACACGCCCTCGTTACGGAAGTTACGGTTTAACTCAAATACCTTTTCGAAACCGCCAACCACCAGCCGCTTTAAGTACAGCTCGGGGGCAATGCGCAGGAACATTTGCATATCCAGCGCATTGTGGTGGGTTTCAAACGGCCGTGCCGAGGCACCGCCCGGAATGGCTTGCAGCATCGGCGTTTCGACTTCTAAAAAGCCGTGCTCGTTAAAGAAACGGCGGATATAGGCTACGGTTTTGCTGCGCACCAAAAAGGTTTTGCGAGATTGCTCGTTCGAGATCAGATCCAGATAACGCTGGCGGTAACGCGCTTCGTTATCGGTTAAACCGTGGAATTTGTCTGGCAGTGGGCGCAATGCCTTGGTTAATAAGCGGATTTCCGTCGCCCATACTGTCAGCTCACCGGTTTGGGTTTTAAATAAATAACCTTTTACGCCGAGGATATCGCCCAGGTCCCATTTTTTAAACTGGTCGTTATACAGGCCTTCGGGCAGGCTGTCGCGTGCCACATACACCTGAAACTTGCCGCCCATATCCTGCAGCGTACAGAAGCTGGCTTTACCCATAATACGGCGGGTCATCATCCGGCCGCCCAGGCTAACTTCTACCTTGTTGGCTTCCAGCTCTTCTTTGCTTAACGCATCGTACTTGGCATGAATTTCATCAGAAATATGCGCCCGGCGAAAATCATTCGGGAAGGCAATGCCCTGCTCGCGAATGGCCGCCAGCTTATGTTTTCGCTCAGCAATCAGTTTGTTAACATCCTGAATTTCTTCATGTTGGTTATGCTGTTCAGACATTTGTTGATTCCTGAGTGAGTTAAAAAATTACAAACCGGCTTTTAAGCTGGCTTCGATAAATTTGTCCAGATCGCCATCCAGCACCGACTGGGTATTGCGGGTTTCTACGCCGGTACGCAAGTCTTTAATGCGCGAGTCGTCCAGTACGTAAGAGCGGATCTGGCTGCCCCAGCCGATATCCGACTTGGTATCTTCCAGCGCCTGCTTTTCGGCATTTTGCTTTTGCAGCTCAAACTCGTACAGCTTGGCGCGCAGTTGCTTATAGGCATTGTCGCGGTTTTTATGCTGCGAGCGGTCATTCTGACACTGCACTACTATATTGGTTGGTAAGTGGGTGATCCGTACCGCTGAATCGGTACGGTTAACGTGCTGACCACCGGCACCTGAGGCGCGGTAGGTATCAATACGTAAGTCCGCCGGGTTAATTTCAATTTCGATATCGTCATCGATTTCCGGCGACACAAACACCGAAGCAAAAGAGGTATGGCGGCGATTACCGGAGTCAAACGGGCTCTTACGTACCAGGCGGTGTACGCCGGTTTCGGTACGCAGCCAACCATAGGCGTATTCACCGGTAAACTTGATGGTACAGCCTTTAATGCCGGCGACGTCACCATCGGTAACTTCGTACAGCTCGGGTTTAAAGCCTTTATCTTCACCCCAGCGCAGATACATCCGCATCAGCATGCTGGCCCAATCCTGCGCTTCGGTACCACCGGAGCCAGCCTGAATATCCAGATAGCAGTCGTTCTGATCATGTTTGCCAGAGAACATACGGCGGAATTCCAACAGCGCCAGTTGTTTCTCCAGATCGGCCAGCTCAGCTTTGGCTTCTTCAAAGGTCGCTTCATCTTCAGCTTCGACCGCCAGTTCCAGCAAGCCCTGCACATCTTCCAGGCCCTGGTCCAGCTTGTCGATAGTACCCACCACCTGCTCCAGCGCCGAGCGCTCTTTGCCCAGCGCCTGGGCTTTGTCAGGAGTATTCCAGATAGCGGCGTCTTCTAACTCGCGCGAGACTTCTTCTAAGCGTTCTTTTTTGCCATCGTAGTCAAAGATACCCCCGAAGCACATTGGTGCGTTCAGTAACATCTTTGATGCTGTTATATACCGGATTCACTTCAAACATGGGATAAACCGACCTGTAGGACGATAAAAAAATTGGCGCGGATTATAACAAAAAAACTGCCGCTACGGGCAGTTTTTAACAGCAATCTTCAACCAGG
>DAIOUM010000017.1:21701-39088 GCA_036759505.1 Alishewanella sp.
CGATATTCGTTAATATCCAGCTGATAGGCCAGCCGTACCCGCTGAATATTCAGATTGGGCCAGGCTTTGTTATCGGCATTAAACCAGATCGCATCAACCAGCTTGCCGCCGGGGCCTTTTAGCAGCATTTTTAAATGCCGATCGGCCAGCATTTTCTGGCTTAGAAGCTGAAACTCACCATCAAACACCGGCTCCGGAAAGGCCTGGCCCCAGGGCCCGGCATTTTGCAGCAGCTGGGCAAAACTGAGCTCAAAACACTCCGCCTCCAGCTCGCCGTCGGTTAACACCATGGCGGTCAGTTGCTCCGCTGTCAGGTATTTTTTTGCCGTCAGGTTAAATGCCAGCGCAAAGGTATCAAGCTTATCTGCGCTAATGGTTAAACCGGCGGCCATCGCATGGCCACCAAATTTTTTAATCAGCCCCGGATACTGGGTTGCCATCTCTTCCAGCACATCACGGATATGTAAGCCAGTAATTGAACGCGCCGAGCCTTTTAACTCGCCGTTATCCCCCTCGGCAAAAGCAATGGTCGGCCGGTGAAACTGCTCTTTAATACGGCCGGCCAGAATACCAATCACGCCCTGATGCCAGTCGTGCCGGTATAAACACAGAGTTTCCGGTAAATTGCTGCCATCAAAGGAGAGCTGGCTCAGCAGTGCCTGCGCTTCCTGCTGCATACTTTGCTCGATACTGCGCCGCTCGGCGTTCAGGTTATCCAGCTCGGCTGCATATTGGCGCGCTAAACCTAAGTTTGGCGCCAGTAAACAACTGATGCCAAGCGACATATCATCCAGCCGCCCAGCGGCATTCAGTCGCGGCCCCAGTGCAAAGCCAAAATCACTGGCAGTCAGTTTGGCCGCATCCCGATTGGCGACATCAATCAGCGCCTGAATACCGGGCCGGCATTTACCGGCGCGAATACGCATTAAGCCCTGATGTACCAGGATGCGGTTATTGGCATCCAGCGGCACCACATCGGCGACGGTACCCAGTGCTACCAGGTCGAGCAATTCCGCCACATTCGGCTCGGTTAGCCCCTGTGCAGCAAAATAACCCTGGTCACGTAAGGTGGCACGTAATGCCAGTAATAAATAAAACGCCACACCAACACCGGCCAGCGCCTTGCTTGGGAAGTTACAGCCGGGCTGATTCGGGTTAACAATGGCATCGGCATCCGGCAGCGTATTGCCCGGTAAGTGATGGTCAGTAACCAGGACTTTGACACCGGCACGTTTTGCCAGTGCCACGCCTTCGATAGCTGAAATGCCGTTATCAACGGTAATAATCAGCTCAGCGCCCTGTGCTACGACAATTTCGGCCAGCTCCGGCGTTAAGCCATAGCCGTATTCAAAGCGGTTCGGTACCAGATATTCCAGATACTTAAAGCCAAAGGCCTTTAAGCCACTCATCAGCACAGCAGTGCTGGTCGCGCCATCGGCGTCAAAGTCGCCAACAATCACAATACGTTGCTGGCTGGTCAGCGCCGCCACCAGTAGGGCGCTGGCGCGGTCGATATCTTTTAGTTGCGTAAAAGGCAGTAACGCTGAAGCCTGACGTTGTAGCTCACTGGCACAGCTGACGCCACGGCTCAGATACAATCGGTGTAATACCGGGTGCAGTGCCGGATCCAGTACACTTTCAGCTTGCGCCGGTAATGGCCGACGACTGATCTGTTTTAGCTGCAAAGCTTAGCCTCCGCTACTTAGCTGTTGCAGTAAGGCTGCGGCTGGCATATAGCCAGGGATAATATTGCCATCCGGCAGGATCATCGCCGGGGTACCATTAATGCCAAAGAACTGGCCCAGCGCATACTGGCTGGCCACCGGGTTCTGACACATGGCTTTGGCAACGGCCTTATCGGCTTTTGCATTGTCCATGGCAGCGTTTTTATTCTTCGCGCACCAGACATGTTGCATTTGCAAGCCGGTTTCCGAGCCGACACCGGCCCGCGGATAGGCCAGGTAGCGCACCGTAATGCCGGCATTATGGTAGTCTTTCATTTCCTGATGTAGCTTGCGGCAATAGCCACAGCTTGGATCGGTAAACACATGCACCACATACTTCTCTTTTGGTGCCTTATATTCAATAACCTGATCTTTTTGCTCCAGCAGTTTTTGCTGGATTAGCGGTGCCATCAGCTGATCTTTCAGGTTAGTCGGTACCCGCTGCCCACGCACCGTTTGCCATTGCTGCAGATCCAGCACATTACCGGCAATCAGATAGCGGCCATCTTCTGACATAAAAAACAGCCCCTGATCCGTCAGGACCTGAGCAACCCCGGGCATCGGCGACGCTTTGACTTCCTGCACATTTAGGCCAACTTCCGCCAGGGTTTTACTGATATTATCGTTCGCGCTAACCGCACTGAAAGGCAGGCTGGCGGCAAAAAGTACCGATAACAGGGTTTTAACTGACTTTTTCATAATGCTTCCCACTCCGCTAACCGCGCGGATGATGTTGTTGATGCAATTGCTGTAAGCGCGCCTGCGCGACATGGGTGTAAATTTGTGTGGTAGAGAGATCACTGTGCCCCAGCAACATCTGCACCACCCGTAAATCCGCACCGTGATTCAGCAAATGCGTGGCAAAGGCATGCCGAACCGTATGGGGCGACAAGGTAGCCCGAATGCCGGCTACTTTCGCATAAAACTTAATCCGATGCCAGAAGGTTTGCCGTGTCATCAGCTGTTGCCGGCTACTGGGAAACACCACATCACTAAGCTGGTTTTGTAGCGCCGGCCGTGCTTCTTTTAAATAGCGAAGAAGCCAGTACTGCGCTTCTTCGCCCATTGGCACCAAGCGCTCTTTGCGCCCTTTGCCGAGCACCCGCACTATGCCC
This sequence comes from Alishewanella sp., assembly GCA_036759505.1. GTDB lineage: Bacteria > Pseudomonadota > Gammaproteobacteria > Enterobacterales > Alteromonadaceae > Alishewanella. The sequence goes on from DAIOUM010000017.1 coordinate 24,541, forward strand.
TGCTGCAAATACAGTTGTTGCATCGATAGTGTCACCAGCTCGGTTACCCGGATGCCAGTGGCATATAACAGCTCCAACATGGCTTTATCGCGAAACTGGATCAGTTCACTGATATCCGGCGCGGCCAGCAGGGCTTCGACATCCTGCTCCGACAGCGTTTTCGGTAAACTGCTACCAATTTTCGGGTTAATCAGCTCAGTGGTTGGGTCTTGCGCAAGCTGTTGTTGCTGCACCAGATAACGGTAAAAACGGCGCAGGCTGCTTAGTAGCCGCGAAGTGCTGCGCGGGTTAAAACCCTCGTCATAGCGTTTCGCCAGATAGCGGTTAATCAGATCACTGCTCACTGCCGTAAGATGCGGTTGCCCCTGTTGCTGGCAAAAACGGGCGAAATGTTTCAGATCCGTGCCATAAGCACTTAGCGTATGCACGCTGGCGGCCTGCTCCAGTTCCAGTTGTTCCTGAAACTGTTGGATCAGGTGCAGATTTTCGGCGGACAGCGGTGGTGTTGGCATAGCACGTCTTTTTAAATTCAGTGCCGCTAGTGTAACGGAGGCCCCCCTTAGGGAACAAGGGTTCTGATCTGCCAGCGAGCGGCAGCTACCCCAGCTTGCTGATGGGCGCAAGGCACATACTATGCTAAACTGTCGCCCGTTTTTAGCTCGTCATAACACTCTCGATAAAAAAGGTCCGCCAGATGAAGATTGGCTTGTTTTACGGCTCAACCACCTGTTACACCGAAATGGTGGCAGAAAAAATTCAGGCGCTGATTGGCCCGGAATATGTGGCGCTGCATAACTTAAAAGATACGCCGTTAACTGCGATGGCTGACTATGACATCCTGATCCTCGGCTTGTCGACCTGGGACTTTGGTGAAATTCAGGAAGACTGGGAAGCGCACTGGCCCGAGATTAATCAGGTGGACCTGAGCGGTAAAACCATCGCGCTGTATGGCATGGGCGATCAGCTGGGCTATGCTGAGTGGTTTCAGGATGCGCTCGGTATGCTGCATCATGAAATCGCGAAACAGCAGGTAAAACGGGTTGGTTTTTGGCCAAATCAGGGCTACGACTTTATCGCCTCAAAAGCCGTCACACCGGATGGCGAGTGGTTTTATGGCCTGGCACTGGATGATGAAAATCAATACGAGCAAACCGATGCACGGCTGGCGCAGTGGGTAGAGCAGTTATTGCTGGAAATTGCCGACGCCACCTAAAAAATGCCATGCCGAATTAAAAATGGTTACTCGAGCTCTAATTAGAAGCGAATAAGGCGCCCGCAGGCGCCTTTGGATAGAGCTTATTCACGCTTTTGTGATTAAAACCGATACTGCAGATTGAGCAACACCAACCGGGTCTTGGCTCGTTCGGTATCGTACTGCTGCCAGGATAACCCCAACGCCAAGGTATCATTCAACCGGTAATCCATCCCCGCACCGAACACCAGATTCTGGTCGCGGCCTTTACCCAATACCCAGTTTGCCTCCGGATTGTATTCCAGCTCAGTCCCCCGCGGCCATTCAAACTTATACCGCTCACGGTTAATTAAATAACCCGCCCGCAAATAGCCCTGATAGCGTTCACCCGACACAACATAGTACCGGCTCGCAATTTCTACCCCATGACCGCGTTGTGGCTGAACGGCTAATAATGCACGGTTCGTTGTTCCCTCAGGTAAGTTAGCATAGGCTACCACCAACTTACCGAGCTCGGTCCACCCCGCTTCCAAATACCAATCCTCTGTTAACTGGTACCCCAACGTTACCCGGTACGCCGTATCTCGGTTTTTGATTATCTCCGCATCTCCGCGTAACACGGTGTTCAACTGCTGGTTTAGCGCCGCATCACTGCTTTGCGAACGCCCATTACCCACACTCGCTTCCACAAACCAAGCAGAACTCTGCGCTGTGGCCGGCAGTAACACCGCCAACCACACCAACCCCAGCCGGCTTTTACGCAGCCATGCCAGTAAGCCCAAGCCTACTAACCACAGTGCATGCATACTGCCTCCTTTTGATGTCACCTCTACACTGCTCTCATACCACTGCGCCGTCACCTGTATATCGCCAGCTGGCATAGTCGCGGGCAATATCGGATTCCAACCTTTAAAGGTATAACCCTGTCTTACCGGTACCGGGGCCACTATCGGACGACCAAAGTTCACCGTCAGCGGTGCTAATGTCTGGCCACCTGCCGTATCAAAGCGAATTTGATACGCATTCACCTGCCACTGTGCCGTGTACGTCACACTCTCAGATGGCATCGTCTCAGGTAACGCCGGGCTCCAACCCACAAAAGTATGGCCTTCCCGTACCGGCGGTACAATGTTCAGCGCACTGCCAAATACCTGTGTCACCGGCACTACTGTACTGCCACCATTGCTGTTAAAGGTTAGGGTATAACTGTTACGTACCGCTAATACACCCGGGTCTCGGATAACACCATTCGCTAAGGCATCATCATCATTCGGGCCACCATCTTCGATAATCAACCGAATACAGCCATATCCCTCAACCAAGCCCTCTTCCCACACATCTGATGACACCACGGGACACTGACCCAGTGCATCACGGGCCGCAGATTGCACCACGTTATCCGCATCTTCCACAAAGTTGTGCCACTGCATATTGGTAAACTTACGCCAAACCGCATCCTTCGGTATTGTTGTACCAGCAGGTAACGGAATCATCACCGGCACCGACTCGCCAGGCACCGGCAACGCCAGTATGTCCAGGTTTACGGTGTAACCCACCTGGGTGAAGCCTGCATCTTGTAACGAGCCGTCATTCAAGGCGAGACCAAATTGCTCAGTTTGCCACGACACATCACCTGAGAATAACCCCAAGGAGAGCGTATACAAATTCGGCACTTCAGCAAACACCAAGCCTTGCTGCTGACAACGTTCAACCCGGTTAGCTGTACTGTCCACTATCGGGCACAGCGGCAAACGGTTGGTACTGTCGTGCAGTGGATTGATTGCAGCCGGGATCCCAGTCGTCGTATCACAGCTGTCAAAGTTACAGGCATCAATCACTCGCAGCAGCAGCTCATAACGGCCGTTGCGACGACCATCCGTGGCACTAATAGTTACCGTATAAGCGCCCAGCGCAACATTACGGGGGTCAAAACTTGCCCACTCACCCTCAGCTTGTAGCGGCAGACCATTGGCTGACCAGCTAAAGCTGACCGGCACAGCACTATTCTCACGCGCACTTAGCTGCACAATACCATTACGCCGACTCACCACAGTGGTAACCCGAGCTTGCTGCGTCGCTTCACCAAATAACGACAGCGGCGCCGGCTCATCAACCACAAGGACCCGATGCCGCTCAGGTGTGCCCACCAGCACATTGGCAACGCCTTGCTGGCTGATCGTCACAGAACCAGACTGCGTTACCGCACTTAAGGTGTAGGTTTTACGCAGTGTGTCTTCCTCTCTCAATATCACCGCCGTCGCCGACAGCATAACCTGCTCCAGCATTAAGTTGGCCCGCACAGGATAGTCAATGGCTTCATCGCTTAGCCAAACAGTCACACTTGATGATTGACCGGGCTCAAGTTGCTGCTGGCTTGAGGTAAACGCCAAGTACGGCAGAATATCAAAGCTGATTTCGACCACCTGACCACTGGCCGCATCCACAAAGCGGAAGCTGTAACGCCCGGTACGGCTCGCCGTAAAGCGGTAACTGCCATCATCCAATCTGGTCAGTACCGTTTTAATTTCATCTTCCGTCATCGGTACGGCACGACCCGCACGCGTTATATCCGCCTCCAGTAAACGCTGATTACCACTGCCACCAAATACCGTAAACCGACGAATTTGGTTGATTGGTCCAGGTGCCGTCATATCCGCCTCTACCTGAACCGGGTCATATACCGTAACCGCAATGCTGCAGGCAGCAAAGATAGGCGCCGTGGTAATTTCACCCGCTTGATAGCTCGCACCACACCCACTGTTCACCACAACCACATCATCGGCATTGCTCAGATTTACCGCAAAGCGCGCCTGGCGACCATACAACACCACCTGCTGCTCAGGTGTCACTGTGGCAGCACCACTGATAACCACCGATACCTCGTAGGACAGCTCTTCGTAAAGGGCGCGTACATCTACATTACCGGCAATCCTATCCAACGCTTGGCTCCAGCCAATAAAGCGGAAACCGACACGTTCGGGTAATAACGGTAATACTGCAGCTTCACCATGAGGAATATGCAGTACGTGCAGTACCGTATCGTCCCAATCCAGATAGCGTACAGTGTAGATATTTAATTCCCACTGTGCCGTTATTGTTATATCACTAGCAGGCATGGTTGTTGGTACTGCAGGACTCCAACCTGCAAAGGTATAGCCTTCACGTGTCGGGTTCGTTGGTGCGGTTACGGCTGACCCAAAATTCGCGTTAATAGGCGCTATTCCCGAACCGCCGTTGCTATTAAAGGTTAAGGTATAACTATTCACATTGTACTGAGCGGTAATCGTTTGATCAGCAGTGATACTGCTAAACACAGCTGGATTCCAACCACTAAAAGTATAACCCGCCCGGGTTGGGTCAGCCGGCGCGGTTGCTGCAGCTCCGTGATTCACTGTTTCGGTTTTTAGCGCAGTGCCATCGAAATCCTTGAACTCAACGGTATAGCTGATTAGGCTAAAATTAGCTGTAACGTTAAGATCTGAACTTACTGCCGAATCCTGACGTGGGTTTGCTGTTACCGTATCGCTCCATGCTGTAAACTGATAACCAGTATCTGGTACAGCAGTCACTGCAGAACCATCCGCCCCTGCCGCAACCACTTGCTGTGTTACACCCGACAGCGTGCCACCAGCGCTGGCATTATAAGTCAGGGTGACGGTACCCGCTGGTGTGGTAAAACCGGTGTCAGCAAGAGCGGTTTGCCCCGCTACTAAGTTGAATATTCTGGGATTATTACCGCTGATCACTTGCCAGCCAGCATTTAAATCCCCCGTTGCGCTGACAAACTCTACCGTCCAGGTACCTGCAGGCAGGATAGCTGAGAAATCACCATTTCCATCTGTTTGTGTTAGAACACAATTTGGGCTGAACAAGTTGTTACAGTCGCTTTGCTGTTGATAAATACGAACCTCAACGTCTTGCAGCGGCTGATCTTGGTTAAGGTTAAATACAGCATTACCCGCAGCCGAAAAATAAAGCTTACCTGATAAAGCCGATTCAGTGGCACCAAGCAGCGTGACATCTTCTGCAGTTGTCGCCAGTGCATCAAACTGTAACAGCTTCACATTACTGGGCCCGGTAACCGAAACTTCATTTTGCAAGGTTAACGCCGCCGCCGCGGGCTCCGGCGCCAATTCAAAGCTAATAGCTAAGGTAGAATTACCCGAAACAGTTAAGCCTGACCAGGAAATGCGCCCGGCTTCGCTTAGATCAGGCTCAACAGCCGTTCCACCAACGGTTGCAGACCCCATAACATAAGCAAAATTTTCTGGCAGTAAATCGGTAACCTGTAGACCACTTACCGCAGCAGCGAGAGTATTAGTTAATGTTATGGTATAGCGTGCCTGATCTGTACCAAGAATAACTGGAGTGCTGGTCGCTTTTGCAACTTGCACACCGCCAAAGGCCAGATCGGTTTGTACAACGCTATTGCTAATATCAGCACCACTTAAGGTACTGATCACCGGGTAAACTCCCGATGCGGCTTCAGGGAATAAGGTCAGTTGAATGACTTGACCTTGGTTGGGCGCCAGCTGCGTAATATTCCAACTTACTGTACCTGCAGAGCCAACGGCGACACTGTTATCAGGCACCACACTGGTACTATAAAAACTCAGACCTTGTGGGATCTCAGTAGCAAGTTGCCCTGAACTCAATACCGCATTACCGGCATTAAAATAGTTGATGTCTAAGACGATAGCAGGCAATACCGGATCATTAATGTTAGCGCTAACTATTGCAGACAAGCTAATGACATTACCCGATACTTGGATAACTCTAACAGCCTGATTATTGATGCGAACCAAGTGCCCAACGAGTAAGTTGTGCCCCGTAAGCACCCGCAGCTGATTGCTATTTGCGCTTTCTGCAACGGTAGCCACTGGCATCAAACCAGCAAAATCAGTATTTTGCTGTAATTGCATCACCACTTGCGCACTGGCGTTTAATATGACGGAATCAGCTACCTTTAATGCGTTATTGGCGAACGCCTCGGCAGTAAGCGTGAGACTAGTATTACCGGCAGGTAAGCTACCCACTTGTGCCGCAAACGCTAAAGTCACGCTACTGCCGGCAGCCAATTGCGCGACAGGCAGTAATACCTGGTTTTGTAGAGGATCAAACACCGCTCCTGCCACCGAGCTTTGCAAGCCGCCATTAAAACTCACGCCATTTGGCATGGGAACAGCGATGTTCAGCTGCTGCGCACTAAGGTTACCAATATTCGTCACTACCGCGGAAACATTCACGTTACTTGCTGGGTTTAATCCTGTATTTGGCGCAGCAGAAAGTGTCAGGGTTAACTGAGGGTTGCCACTTAATGTTAATGTAACCGGTTGTACATTAGCCGAGGTTAGCGTGTCGGTTACACTTGCATTGAGTTCGGCCAAACTTATACCGGCAGTTAAACCGGTATTTGTCACAGCCAGTTGTACTTGCCGTTGTAAGCTTTGTGCAACCCCAACCGCACCTAAATTCCAGGTTAACTGATTGCCATTAACTGTACAGCCAGCGCAAGCTTGCAAGGATAAAAAACTTACTGCAGGCAAGATTGCAGTGAGTGTGGCATTTGCCGTGGCAGCAGAGCCAATATTCAACGCATCCAAGGTTATGGTAACCGTATCACCAGGGATTAGTTGCGTTTTACTGGCTGCTAACGCCAGGGTTAGCTCAGGCACGGCCACGACATTACTGGCAGCTTGCACCGCAGAAACCGATTGACGGGTAATAGCCGAGGTTTGATCACTGACTAATGAAAATGACGCGGCAAAGTTTTCACCAGCCGCTCTGTTGTTTGGCGCCTCAGCACGCAAATAACGAATCCCACTGCTTCCCCCATTCAGATTACCCAGGCTAAAAGTATGGGAGGCAGACGAAGAACAGTTATTCCAATTCGAATTATCCGTTGATACCTGACAATTGGTAAAACCTGTGGGTAAGGTCGCCGTTAATTGACTGTTATTGGCTGCTGTATTGCCAACGTTAGCAAAGTTAAGGGTGTAGACCACTTGCTCGGTGCCAGTCGCTGCAAGTAATGGTTTATTGTTAATAACTGAAAAGTTAAAGTTAGCTGGCGGGGTCACACAATAAGCGGCTTTTGCAAGTGCATAAGTACTGCCGCCAGAAATAGCGTTGGTCACAGTTCCATTAAATTGAAACTGAATCTGTGCGGTTTGATTAGCATTTTGAGTTTGAACTTCGTACACCCAGAGTAAGCGATGATCTTTGTTTAGTGTGCCACTTAACGCAGTTGTTGTTGTTAATTCGCCTTTAACATTGCCACCTGGAGAAGTGATACTTTGCCCCAATTGTACTCTTGCGCCAGTAACCGAATTATAATCAAATACTGTGGTTCTTATATTTAAACCACTACCATTTGCCCGATCATAAAACAGCGTAGTGGTAAGATTTCCGTTGAATGGCACATCTGTAATTGATGCGGGGTCTTGATAAAAACGTAATGCCTCGGAATAAGTGCCAGTTGCCGTTACGGTTACTGAACTGCCGACATCAGAAGCAACTGGGACCGGAGAAAGCGTTGCTAAACGACGCTGCCCGTCAAAACCAACATTGCCTTGCGTATTCCTAAAATAGTAATTGCTGCAAGCCTGGCCTGTAACGCCAATACTGACTTCATTTGCATTAACTTGCTGGCTCGGCGAACCAAAGCTTAAAACACCCTGATGGATAATTGGATTGGCCGCAATAAACGGTGAACTTGCTAGTACGGTTAGCGTACGGCTACCACTGGCACCTGCAGCCACATTACCAATAGTCCAACTGACACTTTGCCCACCGGCAGCAATAGTAGCTCCGTTACTGGCACTCACAAAGGAAACACCCGGCGGAGCTGCTTGGTTAATCACTACATTCCCAGCCGTTGCCGAACCCTGGTTAGCATAAGCAAATGTGATGGTATAGGTTGCGCCCGGATCAACAATAGCAGCGCTGGCAGTTTGCTGTAGAGTTAGCAAAGGCTCACCAACCACGGCATAACCTGATACAGAAATAGCACGATTAGCCGACAAAGAGACTGGACTATTCGCTGTTGTACTCGCACTTAATGTCCCACTGAAACTCACTGAAGGAGTAGCCCAGGTATCGGGTAAACTGAAACTAAAGGTAACAGCGCCTGTTGCACCAGCCGCCAGAGCTCCAAGATCCCAGCTTAATTGCCCATTGGTTTGCGTACAAACACCACAGCTAACAACAGTAACTCCCGCTGGAACAGTGATCTCTAAGCTGCCATCCACCAAGGCCAGTAACGATTGATTACTATAATTAGCGGTAACGATAACTTGTGAGCTGCCATTTGCAGTAATGCTCAAGCTATCAGGCACTAAATTTAAGCCTAAACGCGGGCCATCCACCGCCACGCTAAGACTATTAGCCGGCACAGTAGCAAAATCGGTTACGGCATTGGCACTAAAGGTGTAATTACCCGCAGTAGTGGCAGCAGTCACGTCAAAACTAACAGCTGCGCTACTACCAACTGCCAACGCCGTGCCCGGCGCAAATTGAATAACAAGGTTACCGGCTGACTCAGTTACACTGGCGAATGTAAGGGTGTTGCTTACGGCTGAATTAGCGATATAACTAAACCCTGCCGGTAATGCCATAGTAAATTCAGTGACTGCGATAGCGGCGCTATTATTTGCTGGATTGGATAGGGTTAAGGTGAGTGTTGATGTTTCTGCTGGTGACAGTTGTGTTTTATCCGCCGCTAATGTAAAACCGGGAGCAACACCACAGGCATTGATTGCAGTACCAATAATCGCCAGCTGCTGGCCGGTTACGGCCGGATTGCCAAACCAATTTTCAGAATTAATGGGCTGCTGACCTGGATTATGCAGTGGAAATTCATTTTGTTGGTTATTAATCCAGCTGCCAGCAATATAAATTTGCCCGGTATTGTCGCCACTTAAATAAGAAAATGTGCGGTTATTTATGCCAGAAGGCGTCATCCCCGTATCCAGCCGCGAGTTATCATCCAATGCCTGTACACCTATAAGGTACTTGCCTTTGGGTAAGGCTGTTGCATCCCATGCTGATTGCCAAATATTCAAAGAACCACTCTTTAATGCACCGGCTTGCGGCACCAAGATCCAGGCACTGTCTTGCTCATCCGCTAAGCCATTGCCATTTCGATCATACCAATAATAAAACTGCACCGACTGCACCGACGTCACCACCTGACCGTTTATCACCGCAAGCGTATCCTGCACGGTAGCCTCTAACTGGTAACTGGCTGGACAGCTTTGCGGTGGGGTGGCTGAAACATTGGAAATAATAGGTTGCGAATAAGATGCTTGTTGATTAAAGGAGATATAATCACCAAATGGACCTGGAGTATTGGCATTAGCAGTCCAGCTGCTATTCAAGGCACAATCCTTTTGGAAAGGATTGTTTAAGCTGTTAGCGGTACAAAACAACATAGAAATAGGCGTATCACGGGAGATTTTTGGCCCCCCCAGCGCCGATGCGTCTAACATTGCAACAGGAATCTGATAATCGATGAAGTATTCGGTACAGCTGTTTTTGCTAACTAACGTCGCACGGGTTGTACCATAGTCCCACACCGTTTCAGCTGAACCATTTGGCCAAGTTTCAGTAGGGTTAAGCGCATTGCGGAAGTTTAATATTTTACTGGTAGGACCAATAAACGCTGTAGGATTATGCCCGAGCTGATGAATATTCGGATCCGTGATGTAATCGATGGAATGTGAATTTACATTACTCCAAATGCCAACCAACATATCAACTGGAGTAGCGGGTGACCCCGAAGAACCATCGATATGGGCAGCCAAATCCGTATAGCCATTACCATTAAGGTCAAAAAGCACCGTCCACAACGCGGATGACCATGGGTTACCGCTGCTAAAATTCCCGGCAGAAGGACCCGTTGCATAGTTATGGGGGGCTGCGGCTACCCGCCAGCGAAACATCAATACATCTTCCGCAGCTGTATTCCCCTCTTTCAAATAGTAATAAATACTGGGTTGAGACGTGTCAGCGCAGGATGAGCTGATATTGACATATGACTGCGGTGAGGTCCCACCATTTGATAAATCACGATTCCGCGGATCATTCAGATTGTTTTGGAAACGGGTATAAGGCTTCCAGTCACCACAATTTTCGCTACAGCTAAGCGGGTTTGTTGGCTCATTTGGCCAGGCGACTGGCTTGTAATGGACTGCCGGACCTACACCATCATTATAAAATGGAGGGAAAGGGGCGCCTTGAGCTTGTAAAAGCAACAAATATCCGATTAATAAAGCAGTATTCAGTAAAACTCGAAACAAGCCACCAGTGAGGACGCGCATATACAGTTCCAAATGAATTGAAAATCCACCGCATCTTAATGGATCTCATTTGTCCTCTCAATATTAATAGGACAAATAAGACAAAAATATTAGATACACGGAGCAGGTGAGGTTTTAAAAGTCACTCCCCTATTGGCTTGTTGAGGCGAAGAGCAGTAGAAAAAGCAAAAAAGTAAGCGATTCCCCGTTCACTCCCATCGCTCTAACCCAAGGGTTGTAACTGTCAGACGAATCGCATGTGCTAGAAATTTAAATAAAATGCCTGCAGCATTTGCCGGTACGCTGCAGAATAGCCGCCGCTGCTATCATGGATCAGCAGCTGACTGATCTCAGTGTCAAGTTCAGTGTCAGCTTTAACCCAGCTTTGTAAATAGCGACTCACCGGCTTGCCGGCCTTGCTTTGTACAGCGCAGCGGACCCGACACTGCCAACCTTGCTCTAGCGCGGCTTGTGAAAAAGCCGCCTGACTGCTGGCCGGTAAAATTAGACAAAACTCTCCGCCAGGCGCCAATAATTGCGCCGCTTTCTTTAACAACGCAGCAAAGGGCAGACTATCGGTATGCCTGGCCTGTTGCCGCGTGGCATCCTGACTTGGCAGCGCATGCTGAAAAAAAGGCGGGTTAGAAATAATTAAAGCGTAACGCTCGGCGGTGCTATAGGTTAGAATATCGCCCTTTATCACGCGAATAGCGTCAGGCCAGGGGCTTAATGCCACATTAGCGGCAGCCTGGGTAGCAGCATTGGTATCCAGCTCCACTGCCGTGATCGGAATTTGGCCCCCGGTGCGCTGTGCCAGCATTAAACTTAAAATGCCACTGCCACAGCCAATATCCAGCATGGCGGGTGTCGCCTGTAACGCGGTGGGCAAAGCCGCCCAGGCGCCCAATAACAGTGCATCGGTGCCGACTTTCATCGCACAGTGCTGATGGCCGATATAAAATTGTTTACACTGAAAACCTGCTGACATAAGCCCTCCGGCGCGGAGTGTAACGCGCCAGCCGCTAATGTCACAATATAACAGCTTAAGGAAATAACATGAGTTTTGCCGAGTTCCAACTGGATGACGCCTTAAATCAGGCGCTGGAAAGTGCCGGTTTTGATCAGCCTACCCAAATACAGCAACTGGCGATCCCGCCGGCGCTGGAAGGCCGTGATCTGTTAGCCAGTGCCCCCACCGGTACCGGCAAAACCCTGGCCTTTGTGTTACCGGCGATTCAGTACCTGCTGGATTTCCCGCGCCGCGATCCGGGCTTTGCCCGGGTACTGGTGATGACACCAACCCGCGAGCTGGCGTATCAGGTTTACGATACCTTTAAACAATTCAGCCAGTTCACCACGCTCAATGTCGGTTTGATCACCGGCGGTATCAATTACGGCAGTCACAAAGATACGCTGGAAAAGAACAACGATATTCTGGTTGCCACCCCGGGCCGCTTAATTGAATATCTGGATGCCGAGAGCTTTCAGGCCGATGAAGTAGAACTGCTGATCCTCGATGAAGCTGACCGCATGCTGGATATGGGCTTTATCGGTGAGATGAACCGTATTGTGCTGGAAGCGCGCCGTCGCCGCCAGACGTTCCTGTTCTCTGCCACGCTGGAAGGCGCTTCGTTAGAGCGCTTTGCCGAAAAGGCACTCAAAGAGCCGGAGCATGTCGAAGCCAACCCATCGCGCAAAGAAAAAGCCAAAATTTTGCAGTGGTGCCATCTGGCCGATGATGCCAACCATAAGCTGGCGCTGCTAACCCATATTCTGAAGCAGCCCGACGTGAATAAAGCCATAGTGTTTGTCAAAACCCGCGAGCGCCTGGCAACGCTAACCGGTCAGCTGGAAACCGCCGGTATTAAATGCTGCTGGCTACAGGGCGAAATGCCGCAGGATAAACGCTTGCAGGCGCTGGCGCGTTTTACCAATAATCAGGTACGGATTTTGGTGGCTACCGACGTGGCCGCGCGTGGTCTGGATATCGACGATATCAGCCATGTGATTAACTATGATATGCCGCGTAGCGCCGATGTGTATGTGCACCGCATTGGCCGCACCGGCCGCGCCGGTAAAAAAGGTACCGCGATTTCGCTGGTCGAAGCCCATGATATGGCAGTGGTTGGCAAGGTTGAGCGTTATACCGAGCAGCCGTTAAAGCGCCGGGTTATCGACGAGCTGCGACCAAAACATAAAGAAGCCAAGGTCACCAAGAAAAAGAAAAAACCGGGCCGGGTTGCCGCGAAAAAGCTGGCACCGAAAGCCAAAAAGTAAGCTTTGTCACTTGCCATTATCCAGCCCGGCCGCGCTCTGTGCCGGGCTGCCCTTCGAAAAAACGCCTGATTTTCCGCCATAGCTGCTGCATTTATTCCAAAGTTATGCTACCAATAGGAATAAATTATTACTAATAAGCATGGTGCCGCTGATGGACAAACGACAATTTCTAAAACACAGTGCGCTGGCCTTAAGCCTGCTTCCGCTTACCGCCTGCGCTGTACCGGCTAGCGCAGCCACGGCCAGACCGCAAGCTACTGGCCGCATTCTGCCAAAACCGCTGCGCAGGGGCGATACCGTGGGCTTAATCGCCTCATCTGCTGCCGTCGCGGATCTTGAAGATCTGGTTATCGCGCGCGAAACCCTGCAAGCCCTGGGTTTTAAAGTAAAAAGCGGCCGCTTTTATAACGAACGCCGTGGCCATTTAGCCGGCAGAGATGAAGACCGCGCCGCGGATCTGAACGCGATGTTCGCCGATCCGGAGGTTAAAGCCGTGATCTGTGCCAGGGGTGGCTCTGGCGCAGCCCGAATTTTACCGCTGCTGGATTATCAGATGATCCGCCGTAATCCTAAGCCATTGCTCGGTTATTCCGATATCACTGCCCTGCATAATGCCTTGCTGGCACAGTGCGGTCTGGTCAGTTTTCATGGCCCGAACGGCATTGGCAGCTGGAATGCCTTTAATGTCGATCAGTTTGAGCGGCTGTTCTTTAACCAAGAGCTGATGCAATACCAGAACGAGCAGGATCTGAAAGGCGAGCTGGTGCAGCGCGAAAACCGTACCCGGGTTATTACCGGCGGCAAAGCACAGGGCCAGCTGATCGGCGGCAATCTGACGGTATTAACGGCACTGGCAGGCACGCCTTACCTGCCGGATTTTCAGGATAAGATTTTATTCCTCGAAGATATTGAAGAGCAGCCATACCGTATCGACCGCATGATGAGCACCTTAAAACTAATGGGCGCGCTGGATAAAATTAAAGGCTTTATTTTTGGCGACTGTAACCGCTGTACCCCGGGCAACGGCTGGGGCAGTTTAACCTTAGATGAAATCTTTGCGGACTTTATTAAACCGCTTGGTATTCCGGCTTACCGCGGCGCCATGATTGGCCATATTCCAAAGCAGTTTATTGTGCCGGTTGGCGCTATGGCAGAAATGGATGCCGACGCCGGCACCTTCCGCCTGCTGGAGCCGGTGTTTCAAAGCTAACCGGCAATGGCCTCAGCTTGAGCTGGTACTGCCTGACAGCACCAGCTCATAATGGTCACCGCCTTGCCCTGATACAGCTCCTGCTTGAGTACCTGCCAGCCCAGGCGTTGATAAAACGCTGCCTGATCTTCGGTAAATAAATACAGTTGCATCAGCCCCAGCTGCCGGGCTTCTGTCATCACTTGCTGCACCAGCCATTTGCCAAGGCCTTTACCTCTTACCGAGGGTGCCAGATAAATATTGGCCAGCCAGGGCGATAGCTCTCGATTGGTTTGCATATCGTGCATTAGCAGCGAGGCGGTGCCTACCACCTGATGTTCATACACTACGACCCAACTGATCGGCAATTGCTGTTCATTTAAACTGGCGGCCAGATCGGCGGCAAAGTCGGCTTCGGTTTTTTCCGGAAACAGGGCGCCCCACTCCAGATAATGCCAATGCGCCAGCTCAGGGATCAGCTCAGGCAAATACTTAAGCAGGATCAGATCAGGACTGCTCATAGCATACCGGTATTAATACGCAAAAAAGACAGCGTCATAGCGCTTGGGATGACTCACACAGGGCCTTGAG
>DAIOUM010000018.1:0-2660 GCA_036759505.1 Alishewanella sp.
TCTATCCGGCCCGGGTGGCGGTAGCCCAGTACTACCAGCAACGTGGTATTCTCGGTGCCGATGCCGATGATGTCTATATCGGTAACGGCGTCTCTGAGCTGATCCTGATGTCGCTGCAAGCACTATTGAATAATGGTGATGAAGTACTGGTGCCAATGCCGGATTATCCGCTGTGGACCGCAGCAGTGAATCTGGCTGGTGGTAAGGCGGTACATTATCTGTGTGATGAGCAGCAGGACTGGCTGCCGGCACTGGATGATATCAAAGCGAAAATCAGCAAAAAAACCCGGGCCCTGGTCCTGATTAACCCGAATAATCCGACCGGCGCTGTCTATAGTGCCGATTTTCTGCGCCAGTTACTGCAGGTCGCACGCGAGCATAAGCTGGTGGTACTTAGCGACGAGATCTACGACAAGGTGCTGTACGATGGCACTGAGCATGTTAGCACTGCCGCGCTGGCCGACGATCTGGTAATGCTGACCTTTGGTGGCTTATCAAAAAATTACCGCATCGCCGGTTTTCGCATTGGCTGGTTATTTATTTCCGGCGCCAAGCAGGCAGCACGTCAATATATCGAAGGCCTGAATATTCTGGCCTCAATGCGGCTTTGTGCCAATGTGCCCTGCCAGCATGCAGTGCAAACCGCACTGGGTGGCTATCAGAGTATTAATGAACTGGTGGTACCGGGTGGGCGCTTATACGATCAGATGGATCTGGCGCACAAACTGGTGACCGAGATTGATGGCATCAGCTGTATGCGCCCCAAGGGGGCGATGTATCTGTTTCCGAAGATCGATCTTAAAAAATACCGGATTCAGGATGATGAGCTGTTTGTGCTGGATTTTCTGCGCCAGCACAAGGTATTACTGGTACATGGCCGGGCTTTTAACTGGCCAGAGCCGGATCATTTCCGTATTGTCACGCTACCGCACAAAGAACAACTGACCCAGGCAATTAGCCGCCTGGGCCAGTTCTTACAAAGCTACAGTCAATATTAAGCTGCAGATGGCTGCGGCCTGGCAACAGGCCGCAGCGGCTCTTAACCTGGCGCTTAGTTCAGCTTACGATCGACCCAGAACTTAGTCCCTTTAATGGTAGCCTGTAACGCCAGGCCTGCTTCGGTAAACTGATAGATAGTCACCTCATCAACACTGGCTTCAGCCCCTACGGCAGCGCCCTTGTCACCGGCTTTGGCGGCGGCGTCTGCCTGAGCACCGAAGGCCCAGCCCTGTTCAATAAAACGGTTCATCGCTTGCTCGCTGTGAAACACCATCACTAAGCGAAAGTCTTTTACACCGGCGCCCAAGCCGACACCTACCTCGCCCATGCGCATATAGGTATCTGCGCCGCTGCGGTTATTACGCACCACGCCATAGCCACCACCAAAGCTGGCCAGCAGCAGATTGACATTCGCATTGCTAAATACTGCGTAGCCCGGCGCGCTAGCGACTTCTGGCCGGGCACTGGCTTTCTCACGGTACAACTCAGTTAGTACCTGCTGCCGCATCTCATTAATGGCAGTGCGCTGCTCAGCCGGGGTAGCATTTAACCCGGCGGCGCAGCCTTGCAGCATAAATAAGAGTACCGCCAGCAAAGCTGTTTTTATCCACATAGTCTCTCTCCTGTTTCGCGGTCTGACAGACCTTAACGCAGTAAAGCTTAGCTCAACTATCTGAATCTGCAGTTAATCGCATTCAGGGCACTGTCGATGTCTACTGTATTGTCAGCGCCACAGTTAGCAGGTATGCTCCGACAGTCAATAGCCATCCGGATAGCAATATGTCTGCGGAGTTCTCGTTTCAGGCCAGCTTTGAAGCCTTTACCAATCAGCTGGCCGCTGTGGTGTTTTATGCCTTTTCCTTTAATGGGGTACCGATCCCGCTGGTGATGATCTGGCTGATCAGTGGCGCCCTGATTTTTACCTTTTATCTCGGGTTTATTAATATCCGCGGCTTTGGTTATGCTATCCGGCGCTTATTTGCCAAGCCGGAAGCAGGCAGCAGCGGCGAGATTTCGCCCTACAAAGCCCTGACCACAGCCTTATCCGGTACTGTTGGTACCGGTAACATCGCCGGGGTGGCAGTAGCCATTAGTTTGGGTGGTCCCGGCGCGACCTTCTGGATGATTATGGCCGGCCTGCTTGGCATGTCGACCAAATTTGTGGAATGTACGTTGGCAGTAAAGTACCGCCAGCTTAATGCAGATGGCAGCGTCTCCGGCGGGCCCATGTACTATATTAAGGCGGCGCTGGATAAATATCAGTTACCCCGGCTTGGCAGCGCGCTGGCAGTATTTTTCTCCATTGCCGTGATCTTTGGCTCGGCCGGCTTTGTGCACGTGAATCAGGGCTTTGTGCAGGTGCAAAGCGTCACTGGCTTTGATAATGCCTGGTTGTTTGGCGTGATCTACGCTGCGCTGATTGGCGCCGTGATTATCGGCGGCATTAAAAGTATCGCTAATGTCACCAGCAAGCTGGTACCGCTAATGTGCGCCATCTACCTGCTGGCGGCGCTGGTGGTGATTGGCAGCCATCTCTCTGCGGTACCGGCAGCACTTTGGCTGATTGTCCAAAGCGCCTTTGCCCCCGATGCCGCCTACGGTGGCTTTATTGGTGTGTTAATTCAGGGTTTTCGCCGTGCCGCTTACTCCAATGAAGCCGG
>DAIOUM010000018.1:2760-5937 GCA_036759505.1 Alishewanella sp.
GTACTCAGCTGGTCTTACTATGGCCTGACCGGCTGGCGTTATATCGTCGGCACCCACCCCCGACTCACTACACTGTACAAACTGCTGTTCTGTGGCATGGTATCGATGGGAGCGGTGCCGAGCATTATGGCGGTATTTGATTTTATCGATTCGATGATTTTTCTGATGGCAGTACCGAATATTCTGGCGCTGTACTTGTTACTGCCGGAGGTAAAACGCGATCTGCAGCATTACTGGCAGCAAAAAATCACGGCGCGAGCCACAGCCGGCAAACCGGCTTAGCCAAAGTCGCCCGCTAAGCCGCCGCATAAAGCGGATGGCTTAGCGTTGTCCTAGGGGATCCTGGCGTGATGCGATGCCAAATCAGGCGGCGTGGCCGGCCGCCACGGCTTTAAGGCCGTTGCTACTGGTATCATCCTGTTTTGCTGTGGTCTGCTCCTCGCTGTCTTGCTTACCGGCTTTGGCCGCTTTTTTAACGCCCAGCGCCACCAGCAAGGGCTCTTTTTGCTGCGCCAGATACAGTGCCAGCGCCTCTGCCTGAGCTTCATCTGCCAGCTGACCAGACGCAGACAACAACACCTGTAGCGCATCAGCCGTATCCAGCATTTTATCGTAGGCATCGGCTTCCGCTTTACTGGTAAAGGTCATTTTTTCTACTCCACTGCGTTCCACGACATATTTGGTGATCACTGCCATTTTTTGACTCCTCAGTACCCTGACTGCGTTATTACCCGAAACTGTTTATTTATACAGTATAAATTTAGGGAAGTCTAGCATCGCTTCTGGATCGCATTTACTTTATGATAAGTTACTGAATCGTTATTAATTGGTGGACTAGGATGACGGAAAAATGGCAAGCCCGCCGCTCTGATGCGCCGGATAATAGACCCAGAGATCACCGTACGCCCTGGCAGCGCGACCGGGCCAGAGTATTGCACTCGGCCGCATTTCGCCGCCTGCAGTCGAAAACCCAGATCCTCGGCATCGGTCAGAACGATTTTTACCGCACCCGCCTGACACACTCGCTGGAAGCCGCGCAAATAGGCACAGGCCTTGTTAACCAACTAAGGTTAAATTGTCCACCAGCGCTGCAAGGCTTGTTACCCGATGATAGCCTGATGGAAGCACTCTGCCTGGCGCATGATTTGGGGCATCCGCCCTTTGGTCATGGCGGTGAAACCGCACTGAACTTTAAAATGTTAGCCTATGGTGGCTTTGAGGGTAATGGCCAAACGCTAAGGATCGTTGCCAAGCTCGAACCCTATACCGAGTTTCATGGTATGGACCTTACCCGCCGCACCCTGCTTGGCTTGCTGAAATACCCGGTGTTACAACCCGAAATCCCGCTGTTGCCCGGCGTTGATAACCCACTGAGTCTGGCCGATTGGAAACCCGCTAAAGCCATTTTCGCCGCCGACAGTGATATTCTGGACTGGGTGCTGGCGCCGCTCAGTGCAGCCGATCGGCAAAGCTTTCAGCAGGTACAACAGCTGACACAGTCACCCTGGCAAAAGTCCTGCCACAAGTCTCTGGATGCCTCCATTATGGAGCTGGCCGATGATATCGCCTATGGCGTACATGATCTGGAAGATGCGATAGTGCTTGGCAACCTGCGCTATCAACAATGGCAGGATTTTACTGCCACACCTTTTGCCCAGTTGGAGCAAACATATCAGCGACAGCTGGCCGAACTGGCGACTAAGTTATTTAGTCCAAAACATCATTTACGCAAAGATGCCATTGGTTCACTGGTTAATCAGTTAATTACCTCGGTTAGCCTTTATCAAAGCCTGCCGTCTTGCCAAGAACCGCTGATCCGCTACAATGCCCGGCTGGCAGATGCCGAGCAGCATATGTTGCAGACCCTTAAGAATCTGGTCTACCGCTGCGTGATCCAGCTACCGGAGATCCAGCAGTCGCGTTTTCGCTGTCAGAATATGCTGTTAAAGCTATTTGATGCCTTTAGCTCAGATCCACAGCGCTTGTTACCGCTAAATACCCAGGCCCGCTGGCAGGCAGCGGTTGATAACACCGCCAAACAGCGGGTTATTTGCGATTATCTTTCCGGAATGACTGACGATTACGCCGAACGGATGCATCAGACATTGTTTGGGAACTAGCAGTCAGAAAAGGAGTGACAGTGCAGTCACCACTACGCGTATTAGCCGGTGCTACCGCCTGGCGCCATATCCAGCAGGCTGGCCTGAAGGCGAATGATATTGAGGTGATGGTCGGCGCCAGCGGCGGTCCGAAATGGTTTTGCCTTTATGGTTTAGATCAGTATCTGCTGGCTGAGTTTTTTGCCGGCCGTCAGAAACCATTACATTTATTAGGCAGCTCCGCCGGAGCCTGGCGTTTTAGCTGCTATGCTCAGCAGGATGCCGTCGCCGCATCAGCCCGTTTCGCCAAAGCCTATTCGGAGATCTGCTACCCGAAGGGTGCCGATCTGAAGCTGATCACCCGGATCTCGCATGCCATTATCGATCAGGTCCTGCCAACAGCCAGCCATTGTCGCGAAGTGCTGGATAATCCGGTGATGAAACTACATCTGATTGTTGATCGGGCGAAAGGTCTGACCCGCACCCGCAACAGCCTGTTACAGGGAGCAGCGCTCGGCCTGACCGCTACTGCCAACCTGCTTAACCGCTCCTTACTGCAGTTTTTTTATCAGCGGGTACATTTTTATGCCCCCGGAGCCTGCGCCTCTCTGATGCACAGTGCGGAACTGCCGACCGAGCATGTCGCCCTAAACGATGACAATCTGAAAGCGGCGATTCTTGCCAGTGGCTCCATCCCGATGGTACTGGAACCGATTGAGAATATCAGCCACGCCAAACCGGGCCGCTATTTTGACGGCGGCATTACCGACTATCATTTTAATCAGTCCTTTACTGAACAGGGACTGGTGCTCTACCCACATTTTTACCCCAGCCTGACGCCGGGCTGGTTTGATAAAGCCCTGCCCTGGCGCCGGGTGAAGCCGGCGCTGCTGCATAATGTGGTGATCCTCTGTCCCAGCGACGCCTGGGTGCGCAGCCTGCCCTATGCCAAGATACCGGATCGCAAAGACTTTAAACTGCCCGATGCTGAGCGTATCGCCTATTGGCAGGAAGTCCTGCAGCGCTCACATGAGCTGGCCGCCGCCTTTGCCAGCGGCGATTATCAACTTGAGTTACT
>DAIOUM010000018.1:6037-35774 GCA_036759505.1 Alishewanella sp.
GCTCACATGAGCTGGCCGCCGCCTTTGCCAGCGGCGATTATCAACTTGAGTTACTTTAAAAACGTTAGCAAGGAATGCCGCCAATGAAAAAATTCAGTCAACAGCTTAGCCTGGTGATTTTCGCGACGACTCTGACTGGCTGTACTGCGCTGGGAATGCTGGCAGACAACAAGCTTGATAGCAAACAAGACCGCAGTATCGATCCAGCCAGGCCACAGGCACAACAGCATAGTCCGGCATTAATGAGCGAACTGGGGATGGAGATCGATAGTGCTATCATTAAAGGCCTGAAAAAGGCGCTACGCGGTAACAGCGATCAACAAAAAGAAATTTGCCGCAAAAATGGCAATATTACCGAGTGCTGGCCGGTTCACGAACGCCGTTAATCGCGATAAATCTCCAACTGCTGACACAAGGTCGCTGCAGCATCCAGGATCCGTGGCGTCGCGCGGTATAGCTGATTAGCATCCAGCGTGATAAAGGCGTGCTGCTGTACCGCCGTTAGCTGCGTAAAGCGCTGCCAGAACGCATTATGTTCAGTTTTCGCCTCGCGGCTGGCCTGCACTATTACTGCTGGCTGGCGGGCTAATAACTGCTCCAGCGCTACCTGCGGATAATCGGTTTTCGCATCGGCAAAGATATTTTGTGCCGCACACAGCGATAATACCTGCGCTGGCCAGGCTTGATTGGCAACCGTCATTAAAGGCTCAGTCCCGAGCGCAAAGAATACCGGCACTGCTGATTTGGCCTGATACTGGGCCGCCAGTTGCTGTTGTCGTTGCCGGAAAGCAGCGGCCTGCTGCTGTCCTTGCTCTACCTGACCTAGTAGCAGCCCTAACTCAACAAGCTCGCTGGCAATATCATCCAGTAATACTGGCTCAGAATAAAACACCCGAATGCCGAATTGCTGCAGGCGCTGTAAATCGGCCTCCGGATTACCGCCACGCCAGGCCAGCACCAGATCTGGCTTCAGCGCCAGGATGGCCTCGACATTTAAGGCACCGAAGGTATTAAAGGACGGCAAGGATTTGGCCGCCTCCGGATAATCGGAATAATCGCTTACCGCCACCAGCCGCTCACCGGCGTCGAGCAAATACACCCATTCCGTCAGATGTGGTGTCAGGCTGATCAGCCGTTGCGGTACTGCGCTGGTCACGGCCTGGCTACTTAAAGGCAGCCACAGTAGCAGGCAAAGCAGCAGATATGGGCGCATCTTACCAATCCAGACCGCGCTGTGCTTTGACACCAGCATCGAAAGCATGTTTCACCACCTGTACCTCACTGACCGTGTCAGCTAACTCAATTAAACGACGATGACAGGCGCGGCCGGTGATCACCACATGTTGTTTTGGCGGCCGATTTAACAGTGCCTGTTCAATCCGCTCCAGCGGCAGATAATGGAAGGTTAGCATATAGGTCAGTTCATCCAGCAGCACCAGATCGATGCTGTCGTCAGCCAGAAATCGCTCCGCTTCCTGCCACACCAACTCTGCCGCGGCAATATCACCGGCCCGATCCTGCGTATCCCAGGTAAAGCCGGTGGCCATTACCGCAAACTCCACCCCGTGCTGCTGCAGCAAATTACGCTCACCACAGTCCCAGCTACCTTTAATAAACTGCACCACCGCTGCCGTTAAGCCATGTCCGACAGCACGGGCCACAGTACCAAAACCAGCGGTGGATTTCCCCTTACCATTGCCGGTTAACACCAATAGCAGCCCTTTCTCAATATTGGCACGGGCCACCGCCGCATCAACCTGGGCTTTTAGCCGTTGCTGTCTGGCCTGATGCTGCTGTTGTTTAAGCTGCTCTGACATCTGTACTCCCCATTACACCCGTCGCCGTAGCAACAATAAGAAAAAGAGACTTCCCAGCACTGAGGTAATGACCCCTAGCGGGATTTCCTGCTGTGCCAACAAGGTCCGCGATAGATTATCGACCCACAACATAAAGACCGCGCCCAATAAGGCCGATCCCAGCAGTAAGGGTACAGCGGTGACACCAAACAAATAACGCACCATATGTGGCACCAACAGACCAACAAAGGCGATACCGCCGCATTGTGACACAATCACCGCACTGACCAGCGCCGTGGCAATCAGCAACACCAGGCGCAGCCGCTCGGGCCGGATGCCGAGGCTGCGGGCGCTACTGTCTGATAATAACAGTGCATCCAGTTGCCGGCGCAGTGCCAGTGCCAGCAGCAACAACAAGACGACCGGAGGGCCAATTAACATTAAGCTTTGCCAGCTGCTGCGGCTTAAACTGCCCATTAACCAGAAAATCACCCGGTTGGCGGCAAAGGGCTCGGCAAAATACAAAATAAAGCTGCTGATAGCACTGAGCATAAAGGATACCGCTACCCCGGCTAACAGCGTGATCTCAATGCGTTGTCGTTGCTGACGCATGGCTACCGCCAGCACCAGCACAATCGCCAGCATGGCCCCGACAAAGGCACCCAGCGCCATACTCAGTTGCTGCTCTGGCAACACGATGCTGACAATAGTCGCGCCCAGTGCTGCACCGGCCATCAAACCAAATAAATAAGGATCGGCCAGTGGGTTACGGCTGGCATTTTGTAGCACAGCGCCGCTGACCGCTAAGCCAGCCCCAACCAGTAGGGCGGTCAGTACCCGTGGCAGCCGCAATTGCCAGATAATGGTTTCGGCCAATGGCTCAGTCCCGTTGAACTGCACTGCCGCCGCCAGCGTCGACAACGGAAAGGAGACACTGCCAAGCAACAGGCTTATCACGACACTTACCAGCAACACCAACGTGAGCAAGCCTAACGCCAACGGGTAATAACGGGTCCAGCGGCTCATAATGCGACCTGCGGGCTGATAAATTGTACCTGCCACCAGCCATATTGCGGATGCTGACTGACTGCTACCGGTAATTCGAATACCTCGCTTAGTAATACCGGTTGCAACACCTGCTCCGGACGGCCAAAGGCACGCACCTTACCCTGGTCCAACAGCAATAGTTTATGACAATAGCGCGCAGCGAGATCCAGATCATGGATAGCGCAAATGACGGTTTTTTTCAGCTGCAACAGCAGTTGAAGCAACTGATGCTGATGTTTCACATCCAGATGGTTAGTCGGCTCATCCAGCAATAACACACTGGCCTGTTGTACCAGCGCCCGGGCCAGCGTCAGCCGTTGCCATTCGCCACCCGACAGGCTCTCGACCGGCTGCTGTTGTTTTTCCAGTAAACCGGTTTGGCTTAGTGCCAGTAACACTTGTTGCCGATCATAATCGTTATCCGGTTCAAACCAGTTTTTGTGCGGCAAGAGCCCAAGTGCAGCTACCTGATAACAGCTTAAACCGGTTAAAGGTGGATTATGCTGCGGTAAAAATGCCAGCTGCCGGGCTAATTGCCGCAGTGGGATACTGGCCAGGGGTTTACCGGCAAACAACAGCTTGCCACTGTCTGGCGCCGGACAACCACTTAACAGCGACAGCAACGAGCTTTTGCCGGCACCATTCGGGCCGATAATTCCCACCAGCTCACCGGGTGCCAGCTCCAGGCTGATATCCTGCAGCACCTGGGTGCGCTGCCGCTGCTGCGGATAGCTCAGATTAATTTGCTGTAATGAATAAATGGCGCTCACGCGATTGTCCAGTTAGTTAATGGGCAGCAACCAAGGACAACCGGCAGTACAAGCTGCAGGCAGGGCAAAGGCGCTACCGTGTATTCCCGCACGGGCGTATCGAAGACAACATTCGTGTTCTGGCAGGTCTCCTGACTTAACGCGATAACCCACAGCCACCTTCCCGTTATCAATACTGACACAGTGGTATTAGCTGCAGCGCGTTTCACAGTTGCGGGTACAGTTCAGGTATTCCACCTGATTCCCTTTTCAAGCTCGTAGCTCACCAGACTGCGGCATTCTAGCAGCTAAGACCTGTCACCGCCAGCCAGCTGAACTGCAGCAAAACCCCAGGGCTTTTGACGTTAGCAGCCCGAAGGGTTCGCGCAAGCAAACAAAATCTAAGCAGAAAACGTCAACACGCCCTAACTTCAGCTAAGCTGTTAAGGATATTTGGCTATGATGAGGATAAATTATGACAATTAAGGTACTTGCGATCTGTGGTAGTTTACGCGCCCGTTCGACTAACCGGGGTTTATTGCGTTATGCGCAGGCGAACGCCCCCACCGGTATGAAGATCCATATCGCCGATCTTTTAGATGTGCCTTTCTATAATGCTGATCTGGCGGAGAAGCCTGCGGCCGTAAGCACCCTACTGCAAGAGTTTGCCGAGGCGGATGCCTTGCTGCTAGCCTGCCCGGAGTACAATTACTCACTGGCGCCAGCGTTGAAAAATGCACTGGATTGGGCCTCACGGGAACCGGATAACCACTTGTTACGCGGTAAACCGGTGGCAATCCTCGGCTCTGCCGGTGGTATGGGCAGTTCCCGTTCACAATATCATTTACGCCAGGTCTGTGTTTATCTGGACTTACACCCTCTGAATAAGCCGGAAGTCTTTGCCAATGCCTTTAGCGGCGCCTTTGACCATGAGGGAAACCTGCTGGATCAAAAAATCCAGGACAATATCCGGCAATTGCTGCAAGCATTGTCCCTTTGGCAGAAACAACTAACCTTACCTCATGGCTGACGTAACCGAAAATAGTGTTATAATATCGCGTGTTTAATGGCGCAGTTGCTAGCTGCTGCACATCAGACGCGGGCAATATCTTTGTTTGACAGTAAAAGGATTTATAAGTAGCTGATGCGGATTCTGGGGTTATTTTTAGCTTTGAGTGTGTTGCTGCCGGCTTATGCTAATGTGCCGGCACAGACCGTGCTGGAGTTTCGCCAGGCGCTGGGCTCGCCGGCTTCCCGTTATAGCCAAAGCCTGCTAACAGAAGCTTATCAACGGCTTGGTGTCGAAGCCCGCTTTATCGAGGTGCCGCTGGGTCGCAGTTTAATCGAATCTGATAAAGGTAATCTGGCCGGTGAACTGGCGCGTGTGCTGCATATTAGTCAGCAGTATAAGAATCTGTTGCCAGTGCCTTATGTGCTGTTTGATACCCATGTTTACCTCTATGTTAACCAGCAACGCTGTGCCGGGTGTCAGCTGTCACAAGTCCAAAGCCTGGCCTATGTGCGCGGCACCTTGATTGTCGAAGAGTTGCTGCGTAAGCTACCTGCCTCGCGTCAGGTGATCGGCAGCGGTAGTCTGGATGCCGCCAAACAAATGTTTTTGACTGGCAAAGTCGATGGTGTGCTGTTTCCGGCTTACAAACTCAATGCCACTAGCCCATTCCCGATCAGTGAGCAAATTCTACAAAGCCTGCCGGATTATCATTTTCTACACCGACAACATCAGGAGCTGATCCCAAGGCTCACGCAGATGTTGTTTCAGCTGGAGCGTGAAGGTTTTGCCGAGCGTCTGCGGTTAAAATACGGCGTACCGGCACCGCGACGCCAGCTTTCGCGCAATGAAAAGCCTTTTGCCGAGTACTAACTCCCTGTTACGTCATTTCGTATCACGCTTTGACAAATAAAAAACCCCGCCAAACAGCACGGGGTTCTCACAACAACAGATTATATTAACGGGTATATTTTTCCAGCCACTGGAATACTTCGTTATACCAGCGCACCCGGTTATCTGGCTTTAAGATCCAGTGGTTTTCATCCGGGAAAATCACCAGGCGCGACTCAATACCCTTGCGCTGCAGGTTAGTAAAGGCACCTAAGCCTTGTGCATAAGGTACCCGATAGTCTTTCAGGCCATGGATCACCAGCATCGGCGTTTGCCATTTATCGGCATGCGCCGCCGGGTTAAATTTCTGATAGTCTGACTCCGGGTTCCAGGCCGTGCCACCTAGATCAAACTCTGGGAACCAAAGCTCTTCGGTGCTGCCGTAGAAGCTTGGCATATCATATAAGCCGGCATGGTTAACCAGACACTTAAAGCCATCCGGCCAGTTACCGGCGATCCAGTTCATCATAAAGCCGCCATAAGAGGCGCCCAGCGCACAGGCACGATTGCCATCGATCCACGGATAAGCCTGCACCACATGCGCAAAGCCTTTTTGCAGATCAACCAGCGGCTTGCCACCCCAATCACGGCTGATTGAGTCGGTAAAGGCCTGACCATAGCCGGTAGAACCGTGGAAATCGACCATCACCACCGCATAGCCTTTGGCTGCATACAGTTGGGCATTCCAACGTTCGTTAAACATATTGCCAAAGCTACCTTGTGGGCCACCATGCACTAAAAAGGCCATCGGGTACTTTTTGTTTGGCTCAAAGTTCCAGGGTTTAACCAGATAACCATAGACGGTAGCATCTTCAGCGCCTTTAAAGCTGAACTGTTCAAAGTCACCAAACTGAATGCCTTCGGCCCATTTGCCATTAACCTGAGTTAATTGCTGCGGCTGAGAGCCATCCGCATTGGTCTGGAAAATTTCGGCTGGCATATTCAGCCGGTGATTGGTGAACACCAGCTTATCCGCCGCAACTTGCAGATTACCGGCGTAGCCATCGCCATACAGTTTAATCACATCGCCAAAACTGGTATTAATAGCGTAGATACTGTACTGGCCGACATCCTGAGTGGTGACATAGATGGTTCTGTTATCACGGCCAAAATAGAAATCAGAAATCGAGCGATCCCAGTTTGGCGCCACTTCTTTGCGCTCGCCAGTGATCAAATCCAACAACATTAAACCAAAGCGATCTGCCTCAGCGCCCGGCTTTTGCATCGCCAGATACGCCAGAAAACGACCATCATTGGAGAACTTGGGCTTGGCATCCCAGGCCGGGTTTTCCGCGGTCAGATTGACCTTCTCACCACCATTAATCGACACCTGAAACAAATCAAAGTTAGTGTGCCAGGCCTGATCAACCGCAGGGATCTTAGCACTGAATACCAGTTGCTGATTATCAGGCGTAAAGGCGACTTCACTGATGCCGGCGATATTGGTATTCCAGTCGGCCATCAGGTTTTTCGCATCGGTAACAGGAACATCGCCGAGCACCGCCACATGCAGATGTTCGCGATACTGATCCAGCCAGTGATCCCAATGCCGTACCATCAACTGATCATAAGCCAGCGCCGTATCTTTGCGCTCCGCCTCTTTGGCTTTGGCATCCAGCGTACATTGCAGCGTCTGGCAACCGGGTTTCACCGTTAAGCTCAGCGCCAGGGTTTTACCATCACTGGCCAGTTTAAAGCCATTTACCGGTAACGGTAGCCGGGTCACCTGACGGGCTTCACCGCCCTCCAGCGACATTTGCCACAGCTGGGTGCTGCCAGTGCGATTGGCTAAAAAGAAAATACTCTTACCATCCGGGTGCCACTGCACCGCCGTTTCGCGGCTGCTGTTCTCGGTTAAACGCCGTACCTGACGGTTGTCATCCAACTGCATCAGATAGAGATCATGGCTGGTATCGGCCGGCGCAAAACCGCCGTTAGTCTGGCTGTAAACCAGGGTACGGCCGTCCGGCGACAGCGCCAGATTGCCAATTTTATTATGTTGATTCAGATGTTCGACCGTCAGTGGTCCTTTGGCCAGCGCACCAGCACTGAAAAGTGCTAACGCCACTAAACTCAGATGTTTCATGCTTCCCCCAGTTAGTAAAAAGCCGCAGTCGTGGCTGCGGCCTTGTTAGAATCAGGCTTTCAGTTTGGCATCCAGCTCGGCAATATTAGCTTTCCAGATCGCCGGGCCCTGTTTATGCACGTTATTACCGTTACTGTCCACCGCTACGGTTACCGGCATATCTTCGACTTCAAACTCATAGATCGCTTCCATACCCAGATCAGCAAAGGCCACGACCCGGGCTTTCTTAATGGCTTTCGACACCAGATAAGCGGCGCCGCCCACGGCCATCAGATAAACGGCTTTATGCTGCTTGATACTCTCAACCGTTTGATCACCGCGCTCAGATTTACCAATCATGCCGAGCAAACCGGTTTGCGACAACATCATTTCGGTAAATTTATCCATCCGGGTCGCGGTTGTCGGACCGGCCGGACCTACTACTTCGTCACGTACGGCATCAACAGGGCCAACGTAATAGATAAATTTATTTTTCAGATCGACGCCCTGCGGTAAGCCTTCGCCTTTATTCAGCATATCGGCAATACGTTTGTGCGCCGCATCACGGCCGGTTAACATCTTACCGCTTAGCAGCACGGTTTCACCGGCTTGCCAGCTTTGCACATCCTCTGGCGTCACGGTATCCAGATTAACCCGGCGTACATTGCTGCCCAACTCCCAGGTCACCTGCGGCCAGTCTTCCAGCTTCGGCGGCGTAATATCGGCCGGGCCAGAACCATCTAAATGGAAATGTACATGGCGGGTGGCGGCACAGTTCGGGATCATTACCACCGGCAATGAGGCCGCATGAGTAGGTACCGATTTGATTTTGACATCCACCACCGTGGTTAAGCCACCCAGGCCCTGGGCGCCAATGCCCAGTTTATTGACTTTTTCATACAACTCTAACCGCAATTTTTC
The DNA here is from genome assembly GCA_036759505.1 of Alishewanella sp. Classification (GTDB taxonomy): domain Bacteria; phylum Pseudomonadota; class Gammaproteobacteria; order Enterobacterales; family Alteromonadaceae; genus Alishewanella. The sequence continues at coordinate 14,516 of DAIOUM010000018.1, forward strand.
TTCCGCATTTTGCGGCCCTCTAGCCAGTAGCTCCTGAATATCCACCGGCTCCATCAGCGATTCTTTCGCCAGCACCGCGGCTTTTTCCGCCGTACCGCCAATACCGATGCCGAGCATGCCCGGCGGACACCAGCCAGCACCCATTTTGGGCAGGGTTTCCAGCACCCAATCGACAATAGAATCTGACGGGTTCAGCATCGCCATCTTGGTTTTATTTTCTGAGCCACCGCCTTTAGCCGCGATCATCACTTCGACATGATGACCAGGCACCAGATCGATATGCACCACGGCCGGGGTATTATCCTTGGTGTTTTTACGCAAACCGGCCGGATCGGCAACAATAGAGGCCCGCAGCGGGTTATCCGGGTTCATATAAGCACGGCGGGTGCCTTCATCAACCATTTGCTGTACCGTCAGGTCAGTTTTATCCCATTTCACATCCATGCCAATCTTAACGAAGCAGGTAACAATGCCGGTATCCTGACAGATCGGACGATGGCCTTCTGCTGACATCCGCGAGTTAATCAGAATTTGTGCAATGGCATCTTTCGCGGCCTGGTTTTGCTCTTTGTGATAAGCCACTTCCAGTGCCTGAATAAAATCCAGTGGGTGATAATAGGAGATGTACTGCAGTGCATCTTCGATGCTTTCAATAAAATCTTGTTGGCGAATAACCGTCATGCTTGCCCTTCCTCTGTCGCCCAAGCGGCGAGACATTTAACTATTAGTGTGGGTGCTGGTATGATAGCGCGCATCCCCAACAGCGGCTAGTCCAAATCATGCAGCAGTATCTGATATACGACGCCAAATCTGAACCCGAATTCTCTCTGCTGGAGATCTTCGCCCATTTTGCCAGTGAGCCCTGGTCAATGTTGCTCGATTCAGCGGATGCCAGTCACCCGAATAGCCGTTACCAGATTATGGTGGCACAGCCGGTGGCAACCCTGCATAGCCAGCACGGTAAAACCATCCTGACCGACGAGCACGGCAGCCATCATTACACAACCGATCCGTTCAAGGTATTAGACTGTGCGCTAAAGCGTTACTTTGCTACGCCCTGTCACAGTGAGCTGCCCTTTGTCGGCGGCGCCCTTGGTTACTTTGGTTATGATCTGGGGCGCTATCTGGAACGCCTGCCGGAACAGGCGCAAGCTGATTTGCAGTTACCGGATATGGCGCTGGGTCTGTATCAATGGGCGCTGATTTATGACCAACAACAGAAGCAGCTCTGGTACACCGACTACCGGCAGGATGCAGAACAACACTGGCATAAATTGCAGCAAAGATTAAGCACGCAACCGCCGCTATGCCGCCCCTTTAGTTTGCAAAGTGACTGGCAAGCCAATATGACCCAGGCTGAGTATCAGCATAAATTCGCCCGGGTACAGCAAGAGCTCAGTAGCGGTAACTGCTACCAAATCAATCTGGCACAGCGCTTTAGCGCCGCTTATCAGGGCGATGAATGGCTGGCGTATCTAAAGCTGCGGCAAAAAAATGCAGCGCCTTTTTCTGCCTTTATCCGCTTGCCAGCCGCCGCCGTACTCAGTATCTCGCCGGAACGCTTTTTGCTGCTTGAGGATGGTCAGATTGAAACCAAACCAATAAAAGGTACCCGACCGCGTGGGTTCTGTGCCCAAACCGACCAGATTGAAGCCGAAAATCTGCAAACCTCGACGAAAGATCGCGCCGAAAATGTGATGATCGTTGATCTGCTGCGCAACGATCTGGGTAAGGTGTGTCAGCCGGGTTCGGTCGAGGTGCCGGCATTGTTTGCAATTGAGAGCTTTCCGGCCGTGCATCATCTGGTCAGTACCGTTACCGGCACCCTGGCAGCACCGAATAGCGCCTGTGATTTGCTGCGGGCGGCCTTTCCCGGCGGCTCTATTACCGGCGCCCCGAAAATCAGTGCCATGCAATTAATTGAACAGCTGGAACCCCACCGGCGCAGCGTCTATTGCGGCGCCATCGGCTATATCAGCAGTACCGGCCGTATGGATACCAATATCGCGATCCGCACCCTGGTTTGTGAACAGGGGCAGATCTATTGCTGGGCTGGTGGTGGTCTGGTGGCGGATTCGAAAGCTGACAGCGAGTATCAGGAAACGCTGGATAAGGTGGCAAAAATTCTACCGGTGTTAAGCGCCATGCCGCCAGAATAGACAGTGGAGCGCCGATGCAGCTACAACAACTTGTCAGTCGCTTTATCCTTAGACCACTGCCGCAGCTCAGCCCGCAGCCTGCTGTAGGCCTCAGGCAAAGCGCGGTACTGGTGCCACTGATCTATTCTGCTGATCAGCTGAACATCTTGTTTACCCGCCGTGCCCTCACCTTGGCGCATCATCCCGGGCAAATCAGTTTTCCGGGCGGCATGCTGGAACCCGGCGAGAGCGCTGCTGACGCAGCGCTGCGTGAAACCGCAGAAGAAATTGGCATTAGCGCGGCGCATATCCGCTTGCTCGGCGCTTTACCCGCGCACAATACGCTGACCGGTTTTCAAATTCAGCCCTACCTTGGATTGCTGCACGCAGGTCAGAGTTACCAACTTTCCAGCGCAGAGGTAAGTGAAGTATTTGAAGTACCATTAAGTTTTTTTCTGCCGCCACAACACCGATTACAACTGACGGTACCACTGCGCGGTAAGTCACGGCAGATCCATTTTATGCCCTATCAGGATAAACTGATTTGGGGTGCCACGGCGGCCATTATTCAACAGCTGGTAACGCACGTTTCTTAAACGAAACTGTATACAAAGCGTTACGCCTGCAGCATCATTTCTGGCCGCTAAGCCCGCTACCACTGCTACTGAACAGACCTGTGCAGCGCTTACAGTTATGCTGGCTATCCGCTACAATGGCGCCATTAAGAATGGCGTTAACCCTACACTGTATTTGCTAAGCGGGGCATTCAGCACTTTGCAAAGCAGCGAACAATAGAAAAGTATAATAATTATGATAATCAGTGCATTTGATATGTTTAGTATAGGCATTGGCCCTTCCAGCTCCCACACGGTGGGCCCAATGCGTGCAGCCAAGAAATTTACTGAGCAGTTGCAACAACAACAACTGTTAAGCCGGTGTGATAGCGTAAAAGTGGAATTATTCGGCTCGCTGGGCCAAACCGGCATTGGCCACGGCACCGGCAAGGCGGTGATCCTGGGCTTGTCTGGCTACTTGCCGGAAAGCGTCGACCCGGATGCGGTAGAAGGTATTCTGCGCCAGGTGCATGACAGCCAAAAGTTACAACTGGCGCAGCAGCACGCGGTGAATTTCCCACGCGACGGCGCCATTGTCTTCCACCGCCGGAAAACGCTGAAAGAGCATTCCAATGGCATGGAACTGATTGCTTATGACAGCGAGAAAAATGTGCTGCTAAGCGAGGTCTACTTTTCCATTGGTGGCGGTTTTATCGTGAAAGCCGAAGATTTTGCCAAAGAAAAAGAAGCGGCCAGTCAGTTCGCCGCCGCTAACCCACCGCCCTACCCATTTGAATCCGGCGCAGAGTTATTGGCGCTGTGTAAAGAGCATGGCCTGTCGATTTCGGGTTTGATGCATGAAAACGAAAGAGTGCTGCGCAGCAGTGCGCAAATTGAAAGCGAGCTGAATAATATCTGGCTGACGATGCGCGCCTGTATTGAGCGCGGCATTCGCACCGAGGGCATTTTACCCGGCGGCTTAAAAGTGAAACGCCGCGCGCCTGCCTTACATAAAAAACTGATGGCAGAGAAAAGTGCCGACCCACTGCAGGTAATGGACTGGGTCAATCTGTTTGCGCTGGCCGTAAACGAAGAAAACGCCGCCGGCGGCCGGGTCGTTACTGCGCCGACTAACGGTGCTGCCGGCATTATTCCGGCGGTATTAATGTACTACGACAAATTTATTCAGCCGGTCAGCCCGGAAATCGCCAGCCGCTATCTGTTAACCGCAGCCGCCATTGGTATTTTGTATAAGAAAAATGCCTCGATATCCGGCGCCGAAGTCGGTTGTCAGGGCGAGGTTGGCGTGGCCTGCTCAATGGCCGCTGCGGCACTTACCGAAATTCTCGGTGGTAGCCCGCAGCATGTTGAGAACGCGGCCGAGATCGGCATGGAGCATAATCTGGGCTTAACCTGTGATCCGGTTGGCGGTTTAGTGCAGGTGCCCTGTATTGAACGCAATGCGATGGGGTCAATTAAAGCCATTAACGCTTCGCGACTGGCGCTACGTGGCAGTGGCGATCACAAGGTATCGCTGGATAAGGTGATCAAAACCATGTGGGATACCGGTAAGGATATGCAGACCAAGTACAAAGAAACCTCACGCGGTGGTCTGGCGGTAAATATTATCGAGTGTTAATGTGCAGCAGCACTATGGGTGCCGGCTAGCCAGCTGGCGCCAGGCCATCTTCATCAGTAAGCGGAAAATCAACCAGTTCCGCTTGCTGATAATCCTGCAATAATTGTTCTGCCTGCTCCGCCTGTTCGTCAGCGACAAAGACATTGGCAAAACCCAGGGCCGCCAGATCCCCTACCGCACCTTGCAGATAATGACCGCCGACATAGGTGTCAATCCCCTGGCTATTAAGCATCCCGGCGATAATATGCGCTTCCAATATATCGTTGGCACGAAAGATAATTTTCATAAGGGTCCTTGTTTTCTTTCAGCTTAGCTGAAAAACCAGTACGCCACCAGTGCCGCCCCGCTGCAATAAAACAGCATCGGCCACAGTGTATAACGGATAATCTCCCCCTCGCGGCCATGTAAATTCACTACGCTGGCCGCCGCCACCACATTAACCACACAAATCATATTGCCGGCGTTGGCGCCAAGCATTTGTAGCGCCAGTACCAGAGACTGCGGCAGTTCCGCCTGCAGCGCCATCTGCTGCTGAAAGCTGCCAAACATCAGGTTAGAGAAGGTAGCGGAGCCAGCAATAAAGGAGCCCAAGGCGCCAACAATGGCCGCAAAACCCAGCCAATAGTCTGCCAGGTGTGCCGCCGCCAGTTCAGCCAGTGCCAACGGCATCGCCGGTAAACCGGCGCTGTTAAGATCGGAGTGCAAGAAAATCCGTACCATCGGCACCGCCGCACCGAGCGCAATACAGGAAGGTAACAGCATCTTACTACTCTGGGTTAACGCCTGCTGCAACACACTTAACTTAGCCTTAAACAGCCACAGTGCCAGCAAGGCCGTGAGCAGGAATACCGTACCCGGTAAATACAGCGGCGCCACAGTAACACTGAGTTCAGAGCCTAAGATCTGCTGCCATTGCCAATTTAGCCCTTGCAACATCGCTCTAAAGGGCAGTTCCGGCACCCGGGTTAACACCAATAATGTGGCCACCAGCGCATAGGGCAACCAGGCTTGCCAAAGCGGTATCTGGCTGCTTTGCACTGTAATCTCAGGCGTGTGCTCTGTAGCTGGCGGATTGTTGTCGGCTGTCACCGGTTTTGGCACTAACCAGCCCCGCCTTGCTGCCGTCGCGGTTAGCGCCAGCCCCAATAACGCACCCAGGACAGAGGGAAACTCCGGACCAAGCAACCAGGTGACCAGCCAGGCCGGTAAGGTAAAGGCAAAGCCGGCGAATAACGCAAAGGGCGTGGCAGCCAGGCCATAACGCCAGTTAGCCTGAGTACTAAAATAGCGGCTGTATAGCAGCACCATCAGCAAAGGTAAAAAACTGGCGACAAAGATATCGATACTGATTGCCAGCAGTGCCGTTTGTTGCAGCTCTACCGCGCTGATCCCCGGTACGCCTTGTGCCAGCCCGACCAACACCGGAGTACCGACAGCACCAAAGGACACCGCCGCTGAATCCGCGACCAGTGCCAGCACAACAGCAGAAAGTGGAGTAAAACCCAGCGCCACCAACAAGGGCGCCACGATCGCCGCCGGGGTACCAAAACCGGCCGCGCCTTCCAGAAAGCCAACAAAGAGCCAACCGATAATTAATAGCTGTACTCTTTTGTCGGCAGAAAGCCGGGCAAAGCCCTGTTTAATCACCCCCATGGCACCGGATAACAGCAATACCTTTAACAGCACCAAAGCACCGAAGATAATCCACAGAATAGTGGCAGCGATCACCAGGCCTTCCAGGGTGGCGGCCGTTAAGTGTAATAGCGGTACCTGCCATACCAGCAGGGCTAATAACGCGGATAACAGTAAACTCAATGGCATCGCCTGCCGGGCTGGCAGGCGCAATAAAACCAGTAGGATAAAAACGCTGAACAGCGGCATTGCCGCTGTCAGCAGTTGCAGCAAGGTCACTCAACCTCCGCTTATGCTAGTTGCAGATGTTATTTAGAGAAGCCCTGCTCGGAGGTCGCCGTTATGGCTTTCTTACCACGGAACAGTCTTTTTACATCCTCCAGCATAACATAAAGTGCCGGGATCAAGACCAGGGTAATTACGGTTGCAAACAGGATACCGAATGCCAGCGACACTGCCATCGGGATCACGATTTTCGCCTGTAAACTGCGCTCCAGTACTATCGGTGCCAAACCTACGAAGGTCGTTAATGAAGTCAGCAGAATAGCCCTAAAGCGCTGTGTTCCCGCCTCGACCACGGCTTGCTTAATCGCCACCCCCTGTGCGCGGGCGCGGTTCACAAAGTCCACCATAATCAGACTGTCGTTTACCACCACCCCTGCCAGTGCCACTAAGCCGAACACCGACATAATGCTCATCGATAAGCCCAGCAGCATATGGCCAATCACCGCCCCGATCAGACCAAAGGGGATCACGCTCATAATAATCAGCGGCTGGGAGTAGGATTTCAGCGGGATCGCCATTAAGGCGTAGATACAGAACAGCGCAAAGACAGCAGCCTTCATTAGATCACGCTGGGCATCCATTTCATCCTGGCTGGCCCCATCCAACTGGCCACTGACGCCGGGATATTTTTGCTCCAGTTCTTTCAGGATGCCGCGACGCACTTCAGACACCACCTTGCCAGGCTCCACCAGACTCTTGTCTGCCGCCGCGGTAATGGTCACTGCCCGCTCACCATTAACCCGGTTAATGGCGCTAAAGCTTGGTTGCAAGGTATAGCTGGCTACCTGTGAAAACGGCACCTCACCACCATTGGCCGTGCGGATCCGCATATTCTCCAAGTCACCCAACGAACGGCGCTCTTCCCGCGGGTAGCGCACCATGACTTTTACTTCTTCACCGCCGCGTTGCACGCGCTGTGCTTCGGCACCATAAAACCCATTTCTGACCTGCCGCGCCAAATCAGCTAAGGTAAGCCCCAACAGATCTGCTTCAGGTTTTAACGCCAGCACAATTTCATCATTGCCACCACGCAGGTTATCTTCGATATCAAATACGCCCTCGTAACCCGCCAGCGCCGCCTTTAGCTCTTCTGTTGCGGCTTGCAACTGCACCAGGTCGCGACCACGTAATTGCAGCGCGATATCCGAACCGCTTCCCATGGTCGAATTATTAATGCGGAAGGTTTTTAAACCCGGGATCTCCGGAATTTGCTCACGCCATAAGCGGGCGATCTCGAAGGCGTCAATTTCACGGCCCTCGCTTTTATCCAGTTCAATCACCAGCTGACCGGCAGTATCACTGTTTAAAAACACCAGCCGGTGTTTCACAACCATATCCTCACCCGAGGCCAGTAGCTGCTGATCGACACGCATCAACGCGGCTTCGATTTCCTGGATTGCCAGTACCGTTGCTTCATTGGAGGCGCCTTCTTCCATCTGTACGCTAGCCTGCATAAAGTCGCTTGGCACATTTGGGAAGAACACCCAACGCACAAAACCTGCTGACATCACGCCAAACATCACAATCAACATGGCAAAAAATACCGCCATGGTAACATAGCGAAACTCAATACATCTCTCGATAAAGGGCCGGTAACGGTTTTCAATAAAGCTAAACAGTACCCGCGAAACAGCGCCGCGCACCCGCTTAAGAGTATTACTGCCGAATCGTCCTAAGGCATAAACACCACGACGGTTTGGATCCCATGGTTTGGTATTCATATTGGCGATATGCGCCGGCAGGATCAATTTGGATTCAACAATAGAAAACGCCAGACAGAGCACGACTACCCAGGCAATCGAGCCCCAGATCGCGGATTGCGCCCCCCCAACCATTAGCATTGGCACAAAGGCGGCAATGGTGGTTAACACGCCGAAAGTCGCCGGCATTGCCACTTTTTTAGCACCAGCAATGACCGCATCCGTTGATTTACCGCGTTTTTCAATTTCACTATAGGCGCTTTCGCCGATAATAATGGCGTCATCGACCACTATCCCAAGTACCAGGATAAAGCCGAATAGGCTGATCATATTGATCGAGACATTAAAAAACGACAGCGGCAGCAACGCCAGGGCACCGAGAAAACAGATCGGGATACCCACCATCACCCAGAACGCCACCCGGAACTCCAGAAACAGCGTTAACGCCAGCAGTACCAGAATAACGCCATAAATCAGGTTACTGGTCATCAAGTCCAGACGGCCTTGCAGGTAATAGCTAGAGTCCCCCCAGTAATCGAGTGTAATGGTTGCCGGTAATTCCTGGCGTTTTTTCTCAATATAGCTTTTTACTGTGCCGGCAATGCGCAAGGTATCGTCTTCACCCACTGCATCAATACGGATCGATACACTGTTCTGACCATTAAAGGTCGCCAGCCGCGCCCGCTCGATAAAGCCGTCGGTAACGGTAGCGATATCGCCCAGCAACAAACGGGTACCATCAGCATTGCGCACTAAAGGGATACTGGCAAAATCATCTTCATAATAAGCCTGGCCCTTGGTTCGCAGCAAAATATTGCCGCTTTCCGAGCGGATAGCGCCACCGGGTAAATCGACTGAACTGCCACGCACCGCACTGACCACCTGCTCAAAAGTCAGGCCATACTCACGCAGCCGGTGTTCCGGGATTTCAATTGAGATTTCGTAATTGCGCGCGGCTACCACATCAACCTTACTGACACCCGGTAGCTTTTTAATCTCATCACGAATACTTTTTGCCAGTTCTTTTAATGTGGCCTCAGTGGCTTCACCATAAAGAGATAGCCACATCACATTACTCTGAAAGCGCACCCGGTATACCACAGGCCGTTCAGTTTGCTCGGGTAAGGTAGAGATGGAGTTAACCTGGGTTTTAATCTCTTCCATCACTTCGCTGATATTGTAGCCGGATGTGATTTCAACATTGACCGTTGCCAGCCCTTCTACCGCAGTTGAGCGCACCCGCTTAATGCCGTTAACACTGCGAATACTTTCTTCAATTTTATCAATAACTCCGGATTCTACTTCCTGTGGTGCAGCGCCCAGATAGGGCACCCGTATCGTCACCACCTCGGTTTCAATTTCCGGGAAAGTTTGCTTTTTAATGGTTAAGACTGAGCCCAAACCCGCCAACAGCAGCACGATCATTAACAGATTGGCCGCCACGCTATTGCGAGCGAACCAGGCGATGATACCTTTATTAGTATCCATACTTATTGCGCCTCCTGCTGCACTGCAGAGGCATTTGCGACCGTCTCAGCTAATGGTTGCTGTTCGGTCAGCCGTACCTGGGTCCCGGCCAGCGGGTTGGTAACAGGTGAAACGACCAGCCGATCAGCCGCTTCAAAGCCACTGCCGATATAAGCAAAGTCAGCATCGGCGCGGCTAAGTTGCACCTGGCGAAATTGCAGTTGTTGCTCGGCATCAACCACCAATAACTGATTGCCTGGGCGTAACAGATGCCTCGGTACCTTGGTCACCTGAGTCGCTGCGATACCGCTGATTTGAGCCTGCACAAAACGGCCAAACTGCAGCGGTACGCCAGTGCCTTCGCGCTGATAGGGATCCTGGATTTCCGCCACGGCATAAATTACCCGGCTACGTTCATCCAACACCCCCTCAGTGCGAACTATATTGGCCTGCCATTGCAAAGACTGGCCAGCTATCGTCGCGCTTAACACTACCGGCACCTGCTGCACCTGTCCCTGTTGCTGTGGTAAGAATCCAAAATCGGTATCGGTTAAGGCCAAGCGTACCTCCGCGACCTCAGTACCGAGGATGCTGCCAAGCTGGCTACCGCGGCTGATAAACTGGCCCAGATTGGCCATCCGGCTACGTACCATCCCGTCGTAGGGTGCACGAATTTCGGTACGCGCCAAGTCTCGCTGCGCCCGCTCCAGCTCGGCTTCTTTTGATTGCACATTGGCGAGTGCGCTGGCCAGCTGTGGCTGACGTAAACCCAGAGCCGGAGCTTTACCTTCGGTAAAAGAACGCCATTCGGTTTCCGCTACCCGCGCCCGCGCCCGCTCTTCTTCCAGTTGGGCTTTTGCGCCGGCCAGTGCCGCTTCTGCCGCTTTCACCGCGGTCAGATAATCTGCCGGTTCAACCTGGACTAACAAATCCCCTTTTTTAAAGAAACCGCCGGCAACAAAACTCTCAGCCACCCGGATAATCCGACCATTGACTTCAGAGATCAGCGTGGTTTCTAACTTGGGTGATACTGTGCCTTGCGAGGCAATGCGGTAGGTAAGATCCTGAGGTGCCAATTCAATGGTATTGACCAGTAATGGCAGTCGTTGCTCAACGACCTTAGCCGGAGGTTTTCGCATTGCACCCAAACCTATGGCTAATCCCACTGCACTGATCAGAATAATGACCGGTAATCCAACTTTGATAAATTTTGTTGCCATGAACTCGATGTCCCGCTAATTATAGTTTTACTGCTACCAATTTTACCCGTTGTGAAAAATGCTGCAGTAGCATGAATGTTAATTTTTATTTCAAGCCAATCATAACTACCACGCCTGCCAAACTTTTAATACGGCAATCACTTAGTGGCAGATTATGCAGCGCCCGCCACTACTGGTCTGGCAAAGTTTTAATGACTTATCAGAGACTAAAACGGCACGCCCAGCACAATTAACAGAAATATATTTTGTTACAAAGTTATCCAGATGCTGGTGGCGGATATGGGTCATGACTGCAATCGAATGCTTACTTTTTAGGCATTGGCAAAGTTCCCACTTTAGGTTAGCTTTAAACGGTAACTGGTACGTTACCGGTTATGCCAAAGCAACAGGAGTGAGCAATGAGCATCAGTAAGCAGTATTTAAAGACTAAGCCCGCTTGCAAAGTGACCTTTAAACTGACTGCCGACAGGCTACCAGCCGCGACACAGGTTGCTTTACTGGGGGAATTTAACGACTGGGATCCGGCAGCCTTGCCGATGAAGAAAAGCAAAAGTGGCGAATTCAGTGCCACTTTGACCTTGCCGGTAAATAGTGAGTACCAATTCCGCTATCTGGTTGATGGTGGTACCTGGCTCAACGACGAGGACGCCGATGCTTATCTGCCATCGCGGGTATCATACGACGAAAATTCGGTGATCCGGCTCTGAAAAAAGGGGCCTGGCCCCTTTCTCCCGCTAACCTCAAGCGCAATGTCTTAACACTTTTCCAGTACTAAGCAGCCTACCGAATAGCCGGCACCAAAGGAGCAAAGAATCGCTTTGTCGCCACTTTGTAGCCCCTGCTGATATTTATGAAACGCAATAATCGAGCCTGCCGACGCTGTATTAGCATAGGTATCCAGCACCAGCGGTGCCTCTTCCGGCAACGGATCGCGGCCAAGAATCTTTTTGGCTGCAAAGATATTCATATTGATATTGGCCTGATGCAGCCATAAACGTTTTAAATCGTCAGCAGTAACCTGTTGTGCAGCCATTTCATCCAAAATCACCTCAGCCACTATAGGCAACAGCTCTTTAAACACTTTACGCCCCTGCTGTTTAAAAAACGGGGCCTTCGGATCTTGCTCGCTAAAGCAATGCTCGGTATAGCCAATATCGCAGCGGATATTATTGGAGAAGGTGGTTTTTAAACGCATACCCAGAATGCGAAATGCCTGGCGACTGGTACAGCTACTTTCGGCTTCAATAATGGTTGCAGTACAGACATCACCAAAAATAAAGTGACTGTCGCGGCTGCGGTAATCCACCTGCGGTGAAGCAAATTCCGGATTGACCACCAGCACCACTTTAGCCGTACCGCCACGGATGGCATTAACGGCATTACTGATCGCAAAAGTCGCCGAAGAGCAGGCTACGTTCATATCAAAGGCATAACCGCCAGCGCCCAGCGCCTGTTGTAACTCGACGGACAGCGCCGGATAAGGCCGCTGCATATTCGAAGCAGCACAGATAATTAAATCAATATCGGCCGGTGTTTTATTGGCTTGCGCCAGCGCCTGAGTTGCCGCCTGCAACGCCATTTCGACCATTTCTGGCAGTTCATCTTCGCCGCGCTTACGAAACACCGGATGCATCACCTCGGGGTCAAGAATGCCATCCTTATACAGTACGTGCCGGGCTTTAATACCGGAGGCTTTTTCGATAAATTCGCTGCTGGAATACTCCAGCGCTTCCAGCTCACCACCGGCAATCTGTGCCGCGTGTTCGGCGTTAAATTGATCAACATATTGATTAAAACTTGCGACCAACTCGTCATTGCTAATACTGTGTTGGGGGGTAAATAACCCAGAGCCGCTAATCACCACCTGCTGCATACTTTCACCTTGTCTGCGCCGTTATTTATCTACTATCAGGTTACACACTGGCCGCTAGCGTCGCGCGGCGTGAACCTTTTGCACTTTTGGCACTCAGTATAACTGAAATGCTGGTCAGAGGTGATCCTTTCAAGACACCGCGCTTTAACTGGCGAAATTTCCCGCAGTTGGACTCAGTTTTACTGTACTGCGTTCAGGCTTAAGGTACACTTTGAGTTGAGTTGACCGATACCGCCGCCAGCAAGTTGTCCGGTATTGACTGCATCTTAACAGGATTTTAATGCGCTATTTGTTATTAACCTTGCTACTGCTAAGCCCTGCTGTACTGGCGCAAACCACCCTGCGTCTGACAGGTCTGTCAGGTGAGTTGGAGGATAACGTTAAGTTATTCCTCGACCGCTACACAGCGGGTGAGATTTCGACCTCGCTGCGCTTTCAGGCCCGGCTGGAGCAAGATATTGCGCAAGCGATGCAGGCGCTTGGCTACTACCATAGCGAGATTACCATTACGCTGCAAAGTACCCGAAACAATGGCAGCCGCTTATTAATTCAGGTCACACCCGGCGAGCCAATTCGGATCACCGAGACCGATATTCAATTGCTGGGCGATGCGGCAACGGATCCCGAGTTTCAGAATCTGTTACGCCAGGCGCCACAGGTCGGCCAGGTGGTGCACCATGGTCGTTATGACAGTTTTAAAAGTGCCCTGAATAGTCTGGCGCAGCGTCGCGGCTATTTTGATGCCCGTTTTAGCCTGCAGCGGCTGGAAGTATCGCCGCCCCGGCGTCAGGCCTTTGTGCGTTTACATTTTGATAGCGGCCAGCGGTACCGCTTTGGCGAAGTGCGCTTTAGCGGCTCACAAATTGCCCCCGAGCGCCTGACCTCACTGGTGCCTTTTCAGCCTGACGCGCCCTATTTGGCAACCCAACTCGGTGAACTGAACCAGGCACTGGCTAACACCAACTGGTTCTCCTCTATCCTGGTTACGGCCAGTACCGAGGCCATCGACCAGCGGCTGCTGCCAATTGATGTTGAACTCGCGCCGCGTAAACGCAACAGTATCGAAACCGGTATTGGCTACTCTGACGACGTCGGCGCCCGTATTAAACTAAACTGGCTAAAACCCTGGTTAAATGATCGCGGCCACAGCCTGAACAGCAAACTGGCGCTGTCGCAGGCGGAACAAAGTATTGAAGCCGCTTACCGGCTGCCGCTGGAAAGCGTTGCTACTGACTTCTGGCAGTTGCAATATGGCCTGCGTAACCGCGATTATCAGGACACCCGCTCTATTGAATCGAATCTGGCACTGGAGCGGCACTGGCTGCTGCGCAATGATTGGTACCGTACCGCCAGTATCCGCTGGCTCTATGAAGACTATACCCAGGCAGATCAGAAAGATAACAGCAGTTTAATTATGCCGGGGATCAGCTTTTCCCGCAGCCGGCAAACCGGCAGTGGCATGCCGACCCGGGCGGATCGTCTACTACTGGGGATCGAAGTATCCGATCAGAGTTGGGGCTCTGCCGCCAGCTTTGTCCGCTTACGCGGTCGCGCTGGTTATATCGACAGCTTTGGCGACCGGCATCGTCTGGTTAGCCGGTTAGATGGTGGTGCGGTGCTGATGGAAGCGGTTGATAATTTGCCGCCGTCACTGCGCTTTTTTGCCGGGGGCGATAATAATCTGCGCGGCTATGCCTACGAGTCCGTTTCCCCCCGCAACCAGGACGGCGAGTTGATTGGTGGTCGCTATATGGCAACCGCCTCGCTGGAATATCAATATAGAGTAACCGGTAACTGGTGGCTGGCAACCTTTGCTGACTATGGTAGTGCCTGGACCAAGACTCCGGATTGGAAAAAAGGCGTGGGCTTTGGCGTCCGTTGGGGCTCACCAATAGGTGCCGTGCGAATCGATTTTGCCTGGGGTTTGGATGCAGAAGGCAAACCCTTCCAGCTGCATTTCTCTTTGGGACCTGAGCTATGAAGCGCCTGCTAACCTGGCTTGACCGCGGCATTTTCTGGCCGCTCTGGGCATTGTTACTATTACTCTGCTGGTTGCTGTTCAGTCAGTCCGGCTTACGATTTAGCCTGTACCTGACAGAAAAAGCCGTGCCAGAACTTAAGGTTGCCCAGGCTTCCGGCAGCTGGCTTGGCGGCGTAACCCTCAAGCAGCTAAGTTATCAAAGCCCTGAGCTGGACCTTAGCCTGGAGCAGCTACAACTGCGGCTACAAAAACGCTGCCTGATCCAGTTCCGGCTCTGTATTCCCGAGCTGGCGCTAAGCGGCGTCAGCATAACCAATCGGCACCCTGAGCAGGTATCGGCACAGGCGGAAACTGCTGCAGCTGACCCCGCACTTGACAGCCAAGGCGAATCGACAACGCTTTCGGAGGCTAATGCGCCACGACGGCTGGCCGGCCTGGCGTTTCCGATCCCGTTAAAAATTGACCGGCTGCTGATTGAACGGCTACAACTTCACTTGCCAGAGCAGCAACTGGCCTGGCAGCACTTTAGTATTGGCCTGAACGCCTGGGGTAACCGACTACAGTTACAGCAAGGCCGGCTGGACGGTTTGGCTATCACACTTGCAGAAAGTAGCGGTGACGCCGAACCGCTGACCGCCTACCCAGCACCAGAGCTTATCCCCTTTAGCTTACCGCTATCGATTTTTATTGATGATTTTCAGCTTAGTCGCAGTCAGCTGCAGCAAGGCGAGCAGCTCTTTAGCTTGCCGCTGCTGACCTTTAGTGCGCAGCTAACGCCACGGCAAGTGCGCCTGCTTGATTTACAACTGACGCATCCACAGCTACAAGCTCAGCTTAGTGCCAATTTTGATTTAGCAACAGACTTTCCATTATCTGCGCAGTTCGATGCCCTGCTGCAAGACACCGCCCTGGCCGGGCAGCGTCTGCAGGGACAACTGCGCGGCTCGCTGGCCGAGCTGATTGCTGAGTTCAACGCTAGCGGGCCACTTAACCTGGCATTACAAGGACGACTGGCACTGCTCAGTGCCGACTTACCGCTGCAACTGGCACTGCAAGCCCAGGAATTACGCTGGCCGCTTGAGCAACCGGACTATCAGCTTTCCGCTCTGGCGCTGGAGCTAAACGGCAATCTGACCGAGCTGCAATTAAGCCTTGCCACAGAGCTGCGAGCCACGGGGCTCCCCGATGCCGGACTGCGTCTGGACGCCAGCTGGTTTAACTGGCAACAACGTGCTGCTATCCGCGAGCTGCAGCTCACCACTCTTGATGGCCAGGTGCAGGCCAGAGGCGAGCTTAACTTAGAGCCGGCCCTGAACTGGCAATTGCAGCTGGCGATGGACGGCATTAAACCCGGTGCCTTCTGGCCGGATTATCAAGGACAATTAAGTGGTCAATTGCAAGTCGCGGGTAAACTGGACCCAAACAGCGGTCTAGCACTGCAACTGCCACAGCTGGCGATGCAAGGCGAACTGCGGCAACTGCCGCTGCTGCTGGCAGGCTCTTTGACTTTGAACAGCAATGCGGATTTTAGCGACTGGCAGTTTAACAGCCCGGATCTGCTGTTAAGTCATGGCCAGAACCAGTTACGGCTCTATGGCCAATTGCAGCAAGACTGGCAGCTGCAGGCTGAATTGTCAGTACCGGATGCAGCCTTATCTTACCCAGAGCTGCGCGGCGCACTGCAAGGCAGTATTGCCGTAACAGGCCCGATGCTGACGCCAAAAGTCACACTGCAGCTAAACGCAGAGCGACTGGCATATCAGGATACCCGGCTACGCCAGGCATCACTCACCGCCACTACTGATTTGGCAGATAAATTGCGCACCAGCCTGACGCTGCAGCTGTCGCAAGCGCGCTGGCAACAGCAACGCTTACAAGAATTACAGCTAAGCTTAGCGGGTGATGAAGATGCGCATCAGCTAAAGGCACAGCTTAAAGCTGAAGGGCTGGCGGTTAATCTGCAGGCGGCAGGCTCGCTAAGCCAACGCCAGCTTTGGCAGGGGCAGCTAACCGAGTTTTTACTGGCCAGCCAGTTAGGTGACTGGCAACTCGTCGAGCCACTCGCTATTAAGGCAGACCTGCCGGCGCAACAACTGACGCTGGCAGAACATTGCTGGGCGCAATTAGATGCCAGACTCTGCCTGAGCGAAACAGCCACGCTATCGGCTACGCAGGTGCAGGCGAAACTGGCGCTAAGCGATTACCCGCTGGAAAATCTGAATAGTCTGTTACCGCTACAAAGTAGCATTAATGGTGAGCTTGCCGCTCAGCTCGATGTAAACTGGCGGCACGGACAGGCGCCGCAACTGACTTTTGGTTTACAAAGCGTCAGTGGCCAGTTGCTGCAACAATTTGACGTACCAGTGACCCTGCCCTGGCGCGATCTGGAACTGAGCGCTGAAATGGCGGCCCACCAGTTACGCAGTAAGCTGACGTTACAATTAGCTGATAGCGGCCAATTGACAGCGCAAGCCTTAGTTACGGAATTGGATCAAGCCGAAAAACCCCTGCGCGCCGAACTTTCACTCACCAGTCTGACTCTGGATTTTTTAAAACCCTTGCTTGATGAATACAGTGAACTGGCCGGTGCCCTGTCCAGCCAGTTAAGTCTGGATGGCAGTCTGGACAACCCGCAGCTGCGTGGCGAGCTGCGCCTTGATGGCTTAAAAGTACGGGGTAAACTGGCGCCAACTGATATCGAACAGGCGGACCTAGTGGTCAGCTTTCGCGGTGAACGCGCCGAGTTAAACGGCCTGGTACGCACGCCTGAAGGCAAAATTGACCTGGCAGGCTTTGCCGATTGGCGCGATCTTGACGCCTGGCAAGCTAACCTCGGGATCAGTGGCGATCCGCTGCGACTACAAATCCCGCAAGCAGAGCTGTTTGTGCAACCTAATCTGCTGTTAAATGCCGAGCCGGGTCGCAGTCGGCTCACCGGCACCCTACAGGTGCCCCGTGCAAGGATCAGTGTCAATACTTTACCGCAAAATGCCATCGGTATATCCAGCGATCATGTGCTGCTGGACCGGCGCCTGCAACCGATCACTGAGGAGCAAAACCGTCAATTTACATTAGAAACCGATATCCGCGTGCGCTTAGGGCAACAAGTCAGGCTGGAAGCCTTCGGCTTAAAAAGCCGCTTAGCAGGTGAGCTGCGGGTGCAGCAACAGCAGTTCAACCCCAGTGTGCGCGGGGAAGTCTCACTGGTTGATGGTACCTTCCGGGCTTACGGCCAGGATTTGCTGATCCGTCAGGGCAAACTGACCTTTAATGGCCCGGCCGATCAGCCGTTTTTAAACGTAGAGGCCATCCGCAATCCGGCCAATATGGAAGATGATGTCATTGCCGGTATCCGGGTCACAGGCCCGGCTGATGAGCCGGTGGTCGCCATCTTCTCCGAACCGGCGAAACCCCAGGCCAATGCGCTGTCATACCTGATTATGGGCAAGGATCTGGACAGCGAATCGGGCTTTAACGCCAACAGTGTTACCACCAGCCTGATTGGTATGAGTATTTCCTCCAGCGGCAAGCTGGTTGGCGAAATCGGTGAAGCCTTTGGCGTTAGTGATTTAATGCTGGACACCGAAGGTGCCGGCGATAATTCGCAGGTGACGGTAAGTGGCTATCTAACCCGGGATCTGCAGCTAAAATACGGCATTGGTATCTTTCAGCCAATTGGTCAGTTTACGCTGCGTTACCGCCTGCTGCGTAATCTGTATCTGGAAGCGGTATCGGGTCTGGATAATGCGGTCGACTTGTTATACAAATTTGAATTCGATTAAGGTGTCATCTGCGTTGCGGCTGCCGGTCGGCAGCCGTTTTTTCTAAGCCGTTCAGGCTCTTAACAGCAAATGGATATAACGGCCAAGCGAAGCATAAGGCTCCTGCCGGTTATACTGCAGCTCCAGCGCTTCTAACTCAGCATAGTGACTTTGCTGTTGACTGCGATCGCGTAAATAATCATGAAAGCAGCGCACCCCGGTTTTCCCCAGCAGCACAAAGCCCGCCTGCTGACACCACTGCAATACCTGCTGGGGCGCTAACGGCTGCTGCGGATTCAGCCGTACCGGTTTTTTTGCTTTTAACCCGGCCTGCACATAGGCAAAGTTACCGTAAATGATATTACTTAAACGATGCGCATCCTGGTTATAGAACATCAGCGACACTAGGCCACCCGGCTGCACCAGTTGCCGTAACTGGCTAATCGCAGCTTCTGGCTCGGCTAACCATTCCAGCACTGCATGACACAGTACCAAAGGGTAACGTTGCCCGCCAAGCCGCTGCGGTAAGTCTTGCAGTGAACTCTGACTGATCTGTAATTGCGCGCTCAGCCCCTGATGCTTTGCCTCCTCTGCCGCCAGCTGCAGCATTTCGGCTGAAATATCAGTCAGATGCAGTTGATGGCCCAACGCCGCCAGCTTAAGTGCCAACTGGCCCTGCCCGCCGCCAACATCGAGAATGGCGGTTGGCGTAGCGAGCTCTGCTAGTTCCAGCAAATCACGCAGCAATACGGCCTGGCGAATTTTGCCCTTGGTAGTCTGATAAATATTGCTGGCAAAGCGGCTGGCCAGGTTATCAAAATTACGATCTTTTAATGGCTTAGATTGGCTCATAGTGGCGTTTGCTAAAGCATCTGGTTAGGCCGGCTTTAAGCCGGATTAGGAATATCGATAAAGTGGACGCTGAGGCCAAGTTCAGCCGCCAGGTATTCGCCCAGCGCTTTAATGCCATAGCGCTCAGTGGCATGATGGCCGGCGGCGATAAAATGGATCCCCAGCTCGCGCGCGACATGAATGGTTTGCTCCGACACTTCGCCGGTGACAAATAACTGCGCCCCGGCCGCCGCCGCTTGTTCAATATAGCCCTGGCCGCCACCGGTACACCAGGCAATAGTGCGGATCTCGCCAATACCGGCATCTTCGAGCAAAACCTCACGCTCTAGCTGCTGGCTAAGCGATGCCGCAAGCTGTGTGAGCTTTGCTGGCGCGGGTAACTGCCCCATTTGCAGTACGCCGGCAGGTTCAGCGGTTAACACCGGCTGCGGCACCGTGATCCCCAGTATTTTGCCAAGTTGAGCGTTATTACCCAGCTGTGGATGCACATCCAGTGGCAAATGATAGGCCAGTAAATTGATATCGTGTTTCAGCAAGGTGGCCAGGCGCTGCTTTTTCATCCCCACCACCGGCATCGCTTCGTTTTTCCAGAAATAGCCATGGTGTACCAGCACCGCATCGGCGTTGAGCGCCACCGCCTGCTCCAGCAGGGCCTGACTGGCGGTCACGCCGGTTACTACGGTACGGATCGTGTCGCGCCCTTCTACCTGTAAGCCATTCGGGCAATAATCTTTAATGCGGGCACTGCCGAGTTTTTCATCAATAAAAGCGACGAGTTGCTGCCGTGTAATCATGTTGAAACCCTGTTTTTTGCGGTGATCCACAGCCCCATATAATGGCTGCTGCGATAAGCGTGTGATTGTAACATCAGGCCGGTAAAATTGCGTTGCCGCCGCGCAGCGGTTTGCTCAGCACTGGCAGTGAGCAAAGGTGCTAATTGTTGCCAAACCCGGCTTGCCTGCTCAGCGCCAAAGCGCTGCTGCAGGATCTGATAGCCCTGCTGCTGTGCTGCCAGCCAGGGCGTTTCATCCTGATATAAGGTCACGGCGGCCTGACAAAACGCCTCTGCAGTATCGGCAATAGCGCCGCCCCAGCCTGCGCCAGCCTGCATGCCCTCGGCGCCAATTGAGGTGGTAACACTGGGAGTGCCGCATTGCATCGCTTCGAGCAATTTGCCTTTTAACCCGGCGCCAAATTGCAGCGGCGCCAGACAAAGCCTCGCCTGTTGCATCACCGCAACCGCGTCCGCAGCCCAGCCTTTCACCAAAAATCCGTCGCGGGCATTATGCAATGCCGTGGCTTTAGGCGGCGGATAGGCGCCGTAAATATGTAACTCGGCCTGCGGTAAAGCCTTACGGATCTGCGGCCAGAGTTGTTGTTTCAGCCAGAGTACCGCCTGCCAGTTCGGGGCGTGGCGAAAATTGCCGATACTGATAAAGTGCGCGCGCTCAGCAAAAGTCGGCACGGCCGGCACCCTGGCCGCATGCCAGAACGGGCAGTAACAGAGCAGCTCAGATGGCACCCGGTAATGTTGCTGCAGCAGCTGCATCTCATAATCGGAAATCACCAGTGTCAGATCACAGCGATAGATGGCGGCAATTTCCCGCAGCGCCAGCTCGTTATTTAGCCGCTCCGCCGCCACCTCTTTCGCCACCAGCGCGTCCCCGGCTTTAACGGCGTCGTGCCTTGCCTGACGCAGCGCATGTAAGTCTTCCATATCCAGTAGGCGCAGGGCATCCGGACAACTTGCCGCGACCCGCCAGCCAAACTGTTCTTCCAGCATAAAACGGTCAAATAACACCGCCTGCGGGTTCACGTCTTTCAGCCACTGGTCAAAGCTATCGCAATTCAGGGCAATGCGCTGTTCCGTCACACCAATGGCCGGTAAATCCACCCGATGCGGCCCGGGCTCAGCCGCGCTGGCAAAGCAAACCTGCCAGCCTTGCGCCTGAAACAGCTGAATTAAACTCAGCATCCGGCTGCCCGCCGCGGAAGACGCCGGCTCAGGCCAGACATAGCCGATAACTACTAATAAAGGCATAAAGACTCCATCATTGAGGCACAATATTCTACTGGCTTTGTTTTGAAAAATCCTTGCGCGTGCGCCTTTATTTACAGTTATACCGTCGCCATTTCCCGACAACGGGGTTTCGCTTT
>DAIOUM010000019.1:0-21158 GCA_036759505.1 Alishewanella sp.
ACGGCTGGTATTTAGCTATTCCGATGCGATCCCCAGTATTTCAGTGCCTAAAGCAACAAAATAAATAATAAGGCCGGCATTAATGCCGGCCTGGGTAAACAGCGTTTAGGTTTTAACTGTGCAGACGTTTAAGTGGTTGCCTTAGCGCGGGGCAAAGGTCACTAATAACCACAGCACCGTCATACCGATGGTAAAGATCACATATTCCAGCCGCTGCTCAAAGCGCTTTTCAGGATCCTCGCTGCTCGACGGAAAAACGATTAACACAGCGCAAATCAGCGCCGCCAGTAATAACAGCAGCTGCAGTGTAAACCACAGCGCCGGGCAAAGTACTGCTAACCAATTTGCCATCTTAATTACTCTTCAATACTACGTAGCAGGGCATTAATGCCGACTTTGGCGCGGGTTTGGGCATCGACTTTTTTCACAATAATGGCAGCATACAGGCTGTGGCTGCCATCTTTAGCTGGAATAGTACCTGGTACCACTACGGCGCCGGCAGGTACCCGGCCATAGCTGATTTCACCGGTTTCGCGATCGTAAATCCGCGTGCTCTGGCTGATATAGACACCCATTGACAGCACAGCGCCTTCTTCCACAATCACGCCTTCAACTACTTCAGAGCGGGCACCGATAAAGCAGTTATCTTCGATAATGGTTGGATTCGCCTGCAGTGGCTCTAATACGCCACCGATACCGACACCACCAGAGAGGTGCACATTTTTACCAATTTGTGCACAGCTACCGACGGTGGCCCAGGTATCAACCATGGAACCTTCGCCAACATAGGCGCCAATATTGACGTATGAAGGCATCACCACCACATTTTTACCGATATAGCTGCCGCGACGCACTGCGGCTGGCGGTACAATTCTTACGCCATCAGCGCGGAACTGTGCATCGGTGTAGCCGGCATATTTCATCGGTACTTTGTCGAAGAAGCGGTTTTCGGCACCGTCCATTACTTCGTTATCATTGATCCGGAATGACAGTAACACTGCCTTTTTCAGCCATTGATGGACCACCCACTCGCCGGCAATTTTCTCGGCGACGCGGGCACTGCCATTGTCCAGCATGCTTAGCACCTGCTCCACCGCCTGTTTGACTTCGGCGCTGACTGTTTTCGGCGTAATGTCGGCACGCTGTTCAAATGCGGTCTCAATAAGGCTTTTTAAATCAGACATTCGTTACTTAACCTTCTGTTTGCTGTGAGAGTTGTGCAATCAGGCTACGCTTTAACTCGCTTTGTTGCTCAGGCGTTAAAGCATCATCTGCTGCGTTGGATATTAAGAAAAAGTCTTCGGCACGCTCGCCGATAGTAGTAATTTTTGCGGCATGGATATTGACCCCGCATTGCTGAAACACCTGGCCAAGATCGCAAAGCAGGCCTGGTGTATCCAGCGCGGCGATTTCCAGCATGGTGCGGTGTTTGGTATTGCCGGGTAAAAACACCACCTTGGGCGGCACACTAAACTGACGCATCTGGCGTGACAGCCGCGGTTTTTGCCGCGACAGATCCGGCTTACCGGCAATAAACTGCTCCAGCGCTTTCTTAATACTTTGCTGGCGGCTGGGCGAGGTCACTGCTTCACCGTTTTGCTCCAGAATGACAAAGGTATCCATGGCAAAGCCATCTTTATTGGTCATAATCTGGGCGTCGTAAATATTAACCTTTTTGCTGTCTAAGGCTGCCACCATCCGCGCAAATAGACCAGCCTGGTCGCGGGTATAGACAAAGACCTGGGTGCCGCCTTTAATCGGCGCCTTGCTGACCAGTACCAGGGGTTCAGTTGGATCTTTGTGCCGCAGAATATGTTCGGTGTGCCAGACAATTTGCTTTGGACTGTAACGGGCAAAATAATCGGCTTTGATCCGGCTCCACAGCTGTAGGATCTCACTTTCGATAAAGCTTTGTTTTATCAGCAGTGGCAGGGCTTCGGCCTGGTTTTCACGGATCAGATCGCGCAGATCCATCGGTTTTTCCAAACCGCGGCGGAAAGCTTTCTGGGTCGCTAAAAACAGTTCGCGTAATAGTGAGCCTTTCCAATCGTTCCACAAATTATCATTGGTGGCGCGGATATCAGCCAGGGTCAGGCAATACAGATAATTGAGCCGGGTTTCATCGCGCACCTTTTCGGCAAATTCGGCCACCACCTGCGGGTCATGAATATCGCGCCGCTGTGCCGTCACCGACATTAACAGATGGTTTTCGACTAACCAGGCAATCAGCTTGCTGTCAAAGTCACTGAGTTTATGCAGCTTGGCAAACTCGCGTACATCCATGGCGCCCAGTTCGGAGTGATCGCCGCCGCGGCCTTTAGCAATATCGTGGAAGATCCCGGCCAGGTACAGCAGCTCTGGTTTCTCCATTTTTCTGACAATATCGGAGCAGAGCGGAAATTCGCTGTCATGCTCTGGCAAGCTGTACTTATACAGGTTTTTTAACAGCCGGTGCGTATGCTCATCCACGGTGTAGGCATGAAACAAGTCGAACTGCATCTGGCCTTCGATATTACGCCACTGTGGCAGATAAGCGGCCAGAATGCCGTAGCGGTGCATCAGGGTAATGGCTTTGTCCATACCGCGTGGGTGGCGCAGTAGTGCCAGAAACAACTGGCGACAGGCTTCATAATCCTGCAGGTCACCCATCAAACGCCGCCGTACCTGGCGAATGAGCCGAATGGTGGTCGAATGGACGCCGGTAATATTGGAGTTATTGGCAATATGCCAGAATAGTCGCAGTAAATTATCGCGTTTGGCAAAGACCGCATTATCACTGGCTTTAATCAGATGGCCATGTAATTCAAAGTAATCGTCCAGTTGGCTGACTTTAACTTTTTGCTGCGAATTCAGAATGCTGCCTTCAAAGTGTTGTAACAGCATTTCGTTTAGTTCACTGACCCGCTGTACGGTGCGGAAAAACCGCTTCATCATCCGTTCGACCGAGGCCTTACCATCGGCACCAAAACCCAGCCGTTCGGCGGCAGCTGGCTGATAATCGAATAGGATCCGGTTTTCGTTACGGCCAGCTTCCAGATGCAGTGCAAAACGCATCTGCCACAGATAAGCCTCACACTCCATCAGTTCCTGATATTCATCTTCCGTCAGGTACTGATAGGCCACCAGCTCGCGCATGGTGCGGGTATTAAAGTGTTTCTTGGCAACCCAACCGATGGTCTGGATATCACGCAGTCCGCCCGGGTTGGCTTTCAGATTCGGTTCCAGGTTATAGGCGGTGCCATGATACTGGGCATGGCGCTGTTGCTGTTCATGTCGTTTCGCCTGAAAAAACGCCTGACTGGTCCAGAAACTCTCACTCATCGCGGCTTCGTGCAACTCGTTAAACAGTTGCTTATTGCCAGTAAGCAGCCGCATTTCCAGCAAATTGGTGGCAATGGTAATGTCTTCTTTGCCCAGACTCAGGGTTTCTTTTAGTGTGCGGACACTGTGGCCGACTTCCAGCCGCAGATCCCACAGCAGTGTAATAAAGCGGCCGATGGCTTCGTGCTGCGCGCTGCCGGGCCTTTTTTCGACCAGCAGTAATAAATCGATATCGGAATAGGGATGTAGTTCGCCACGGCCATAACCGCCAACGGCCAGCAGGCTGATACTTTTATCTTTTGCCAGATCGCAGTATTGCCACAGCTGCAGCAGTACCTCATCGACAAAGCGGGCGCGCGCTTTGACCAGTGCATTAATTGGCTGGCTGTGAAAGGCGCGGGCCTGAAATTCCTGAAATTCTGCGAAGTGCTTTTTATAGGCATCCAGGGAGTACCGCTCGGGCAGGGGGCGGTTAAAACTTAAGACCTGACTCAAGAGGAACTCCTTATGCTGTGTTGTGTTAGGTTACTCTGCGGTAACAATCCGGTCGATGGTGTCATCGCTGCGCAGCGTTAAAATTTCGCAACCGGTATCGGTGACCAGAATGGTATGTTCAAACTGGGCGGATAAACTGCGATCCTTGGTAACGACTGTCCAGCCATCTTTTAACAGTTTGCTATGACGGGCACCGGCATTAATCATCGGCTCAATGGTTAAACACATGCCACTCTTTAGCACCTCACCGGTTCCCGGTTTACCGTAATGCAGTACCTGCGGCTCTTCATGGAACACGGCGCCGATACCATGACCACAGTATTCACGCACCACCGAGTAGCTATGTTTTTCGGCATGTTGTTGGATCACATAACCAATATCACCGAGGCGGGCACCGTCTTTGACTTTCTTAATCCCAAGGTACATCGCCTCCTGGGTGATACGGATCAAGCGCTCAGCCAGAATGCTCGGTTTGCCCACCACAAACATCTTCGAGGTGTCACCGTGATAGCCATCTTTAATCACGGTAATATCGATATTGATAATATCGCCGTCTTTTAGCACCTTGTCGCCAGGGATACCGTGACAGATCACATGGTTTACCGAGGTACAGATCGATTTTGGAAAACCGTGGTAGTTTAATGGTGCCGGTACAGCCTGCTGCACATTAACAATATAGTCATGGCAGATAGTATTCAGCTCGTCGGTAGTGACACCGGCTTTAACATGGGGTTCGATTATTTCCAGCACTTCGGCGGCCAAACGACCTGCAATGCGCATTTTTTCTATTTCGGCCGGAGTTTTAATCGGTGCTGTCATGCTTGTTCTCTCTAACTTATCGCGCGGATATCGCCGTGCATCTTGAAATCCATTGGCGCTAAACTGCTGTTTATTTGCCCATCAGATTGTATTTAATACGGCGTTATGGTATAAAGCGCGCCGCAATTTCGCAAATGGCATTGTACCCTAACTTAGCGCCGGAGTGCTGTAGCTTTACAGAATTTCTGGTTATAAGTGAGTCGTTTTTGACGTTAGCAAACTGCAAAACACTTAATTAAACAACACACATGCATCGACACGTATTCCGGGGTGCCTGGTGAAAACCGGGTCGGCATATGGGATGCATGGAGGCCTAACCCCTAAACAGGAAAATTATCATGGCAAAAGTTTCAATGCGCGACATGCTCCAGGCGGGCGTACACTTCGGTCACCAAACCCGTTACTGGAACCCAAAAATGAAGCCATTCATTTTCGGCGCCCGTAACCGTGTACATATCATCAACCTGGAACAAACTGTTCCAATGATGAATGACGCCCTGGCTTTCATTCAGCAAGTATCAGCGAAAAAGGGCAAGATCCTGTTCGTAGGTACCAAGCGCGCTGCCTCAGAAGCAATCAAAGAAGCCGCAGTTAAAGTTGACCAGTTCTACGTAAACCACCGCTGGTTAGGTGGTATGCTGACTAACTGGAAAACTGTTCGTCAGTCAATCAAGCGTTTAAAAGACCTGGAAGCACAAAGCCAGGACGGTACTTTCGACAAGCTGACCAAGAAAGAAGCTTTAGACCGTACCCGTGAGATGGACAAGCTGGAAAAGAGCTTAGGCGGTATCAAAGAGATGGGCGGCTTACCGGACGTACTGTTCGTTATCGACGCTGACCACGAGCATATCGCGATCAAAGAAGCCAACAACCTGGGTATTCCGGTAGTAGCTATTGTAGATACTAACTCAGATCCTAAAGGTGTTGACTACGTAATCCCTGGTAACGACGACGCTATCCGCGCTATCCAGTTATATCTGGGCGCTGTTGGCCAGGCGATCCAGGAAGGTCGTGACAAAACCATCGAAGTCCAGGCTGAAGCCGAAACCTTCGTTGAAGCAGAATAATTATTCTGTCATCAGCCGGGTGTAAGCTCGGCTGAGATTCAGGATCACTTTGCAACAGGGGCGTCTCGCCCCTGTTTGTCTGAACTAAATTACGAGGAAGCTCCCATGGCTGTAACTGCCGCATTAGTAAAAGAATTACGCGAGCGCACTGGCGCTGGCATGATGGATTGTAAAAAAGCGCTGGAAGAAACTGCAGGTGATATCGAAGCGGCAATCGACGCTATGCGTAAAAGCGGCTTAGCCAAGGCTGCCAAGAAAGCCGGCCGTATCGCTGCTGAAGGCGTGGTATTAACCCGCGTTGCTAACGGTGTTGGTCTGGCGATTGAATTTAACTGCGAAACTGACTTCGTAGCCCGTGACACCAGCTTCCTGGCCTTTGCCAATAGCGTTGCTGATCTGGCACAAGCTCAGAACATCGACAACGTTGAAGCGCTGTTAGCTGCTGATCTGAACGGTACTTCTGTAGAAGATACCCGCGCTACTCTGGTAGCCAAAATCGGTGAGAACATCAACGTACGTCGCATTGCCAAAGTTGAAGGCGCGGTGATTGGTCAGTATATCCACTCTGGTCGCATTGGTGTATTAGCTGTGCTGGAAGGCGGTAACGAAGAAATCGCAAGAGATGTTGCGATGCACGTTGCAGCAAATAACCCAGGTTATGTTAACCCGGAAGACGTATCTGCCGAAGTGGTAGAGCGTGAGCGTCAAATCCAGGTAGAAATCGCGGTTAACTCAGGCAAGCCACAAGAAATCGCTGAGAAAATGGTTGCCGGTCGGATGACCAAGTTCACTGGCGAAGTCAGCTTAACTGGCCAGCCATTCGTGAAAGATCCGTCAATCACTACTGGCGAATTCCTGAAGCAAAACGGCGCGAAAGCCATTTCTTTCATTCGTCTGGAAGTAGGCGAAGGTATTGAGAAGAAAGAAGAAGACTTCGCAGCTGAAGTTGCGGCTCAGATCGCTGCTGCTAAGAAGTAATTTGCGCTTTAGCAAATGGCGTAAAACCGCTAAAATAACCGCGACCTAAGTCGCGGTTTTTTTTTGCCCGGCTCGCATCACTGTATAACGACACTAATAGCACTAGGGGTAACCATGAGTATTAATCCAAAACCAATGTATCGGCGCATCCTGTTAAAACTCAGTGGCGAAGCCCTGATGGGCGATGAAGGCTTTGGTATCGATCCGAAAGTGCTTGACCGCATGGCCCAGGAAATTAAAGAATTAGTTGAACTCGGCGTACAGGTCGGTATCGTGATCGGTGGCGGTAATATCTTTCGTGGTGAAGGTTTAGCAAAAGCCGGCATGAACCGGGTGGTCGGCGACCATATGGGCATGTTGGCTACTGTAATGAACGGTCTGGCGATGCGTGATGCCCTGCACCGGGCTTATGTTAATGCACGAATGATGAGTGCTATCCCATTAAACGGCGTCTGTGATGCTTACAGCTGGGCTGAGGC
Source organism: Alishewanella sp. (assembly GCA_036759505.1). Classification (GTDB taxonomy): domain Bacteria; phylum Pseudomonadota; class Gammaproteobacteria; order Enterobacterales; family Alteromonadaceae; genus Alishewanella. The sequence continues at coordinate 7,160 of DAIOUM010000019.1, forward strand.
CATCAGTTTATTAAAATCGGGCCGGGTAGTCATTTTCTCTGCCGGTACCGGTAACCCGTTCTTTACTACGGACTCAGCTGCCTGTTTACGTGGTATTGAAATTGAAGCTGATGCGGTATTAAAAGCCACCAAGGTTGACGGCGTCTACTCTGCGGACCCGGTAAAGGATCCTGCTGCGACGCTATACAACCAACTGACCTATAACGAGGTGTTGGATAAAGAACTGAAGGTGATGGACCTGGCGGCGTTTACTCTAGCGCGTGACCATAATTTGCAAATCCGCGTCTTTAATATGAACAAACCAGGCGCGCTGAAGCGGGTGATTATGGGTGAGGCCGAGGGCACAACCATCGACCATCAGGAAAATTTACAGTAAACTAGCCGACCTGACGATACCCAGGGTATCAAAGCTGGATAAATAAAAGGATAACGATCGTGATTAACGACATTATTGCTGATGCAAAAGTCCGGATGGATAAAAGCGTTGAAGCGCTGAAAAGCCAACTTACTAAGGTTCGCACTGGCCGGGCCCACCCCAGCTTGCTGGATGGTATTCAAGTTTCGTACTACGGTGCCGACACCCCGCTACGCCAGGTTGCTAACGTGTCGATTGAAGATTCACGTACGCTGGCTATCACCGTATTTGATAAAAGCCTGACCCAAGCGGTTGAAAAAGCCATTATGGCCTCGAATCTGGGGTTAAATCCGATGTCAGCAGGTACAGTGATCCGAGTGCCATTACCACCGCTAACTGAGGAGCGTCGTAAAGACCTGGTCAAGCTGGTACGTGGCGAAGCAGAAGGTGGCCGGGTTGCAGTGCGTAATATCCGCCGTGACGCCAATGCTGATTTTAAAGCCTTACTGAAAGATAAAGAAATCAGTGAAGATGATGAGCGTAAAGCTGCAGATGAAATCCAAAAGCTGACCGATATCTTCGTAAAGAAAATCGATGAAGTGTTAGCGGAAAAAGAGCGGGAGCTGATGGAAGTCTGATCGCAGACTTCTGTTACTACTGTTTGATTGATTACACTAAGAAGCGCCGTGCCAGTTCTACTTCGCGGCGCTTTTTGTTAGTAGCCGGCTGAACTCTGCCAAATGGCAACTGACTAAGCAGTTTATGGCATTATTCTTACACAGGTTTTACGGATGACGGCAGTACCCCAGCTAAAACAGCAAAATTTGCCACAACATGTGGCCATTATCATGGATGGCAATGGGCGCTGGGCCGAGCGGCAGGGTAAGCCGCGGGTCTGGGGTCATAAAAAAGGTGTGGAAGCGGTACGGCGTAGTGTTAGTTTCTGCCGCGAGTTGGGTATTCAATCTCTGACACTGTTTGCTTTTAGCAGTGAAAACTGGCGACGGCCGGAAGAAGAAGTCAGTACGCTGATGCAGCTTTTTTTGATGGTGCTGCAAAAAGAAGTCAAAGCCCTGCACAAGCATAATATCCGGTTAAAAATAATTGGTGATTTATCGGCATTTAGCGATAAGCTGGTACAAAGTATCCGCAAAGCAGAGCAATTGACGGCGACAAATACTGCCATGACGCTGAATATCGCGGCTAACTATGGTGGACGCTGGGATATCGTCGCAGCCAGCCGGAAATTGGCGGAACAGGTACAAAGCGGCAGCTTGCAGCCAGCACAAATTAATGAGCAGCTACTGGGTAGCCAGATGCAAATGGCGGAGCAACCGGAGTTGGATCTGCTGATCCGTACCGGTGGCGATTTACGCATCAGTAACTTTTTGTTGTGGCAGGCAGCTTATGCGGAGCTGTGGTTTACCGAAACCTTATGGCCGGATTTTGATCAGCAGGTGTTTTCTGAAGCCATTGCCGCCTATATTAACCGGGAGCGCCGCTTTGGCTGTACCGGTGCCCAGATCCGCGAGCTTGCCGCTATCAATAATAATAAAGGATAAGCATATTGTTTAAACAACGTCTGATAACAGCCCTGATCCTGGCGCCATTGGCGCTGGCAGCGGTATTTTATCTGCCCCTGTATTTATTCGCTGCCGTGTTGTCTGCTGCGTTTTTACTTGGCGCCTGGGAGTGGAGTGGGTTTTGTGGTCTGGCCAATAAGCGCAGCCGGGCACTGTATGTGGTATTAACCGCCGCACTAATGGCCTTGTTTTATGCCGTAACGCCACTCGAGCCCAACCAACTGGTGCTACATAACCTGCCGTTATTTTCGATCTTAATGCTCGGCGCTGCCTGGTGGGTATTGGCGATTGTGCTGGTATTAACCTTTCCTGCCAGCCAGCGGCTTTGGGCCAGCAGTGATTGGCGTCGCGCTCTGATGGGCTGGTGCACCTTGTTGCCGGCCTGGGCTGCGCTGTTATATATCCGTGGTCTTGGTTACGAACAGTCGTCTTTTTACGGCGCCTGGCTGATTTTCGCGTTACTGGGTCTGGTATGGGCCGCGGATATCGGTGGCTATCTGGTCGGTAAGCCCTTCGGCAAAACCAAGTTATTACCTAAAGTCAGCCCTGGTAAAACGTTGGAAGGCATGCTTGGCGGTCTTGGTTTTGTACTCTTGGTGTTGACGGCGTTACTCGTTTGGCGTGACTGGCCAGGCGTAAGCTGGCATTGGTATCTGGCTGCTGTAGCACTAACGGTATTGTCGGTATTTGGCGATCTGAGTGAGAGTATGTTTAAACGGGTGGCGGGTAAAAAAGACAGCGGTGCTTTTTTACCGGGGCACGGTGGAATTTTGGATCGTATCGATAGTTTAACCGCCACAGCGCCCCTGTATGCGTTACTGCTGGCGTTTCTGGGTAAGCAATTTTTATGAAGCAGTTGGTGATCCTGGGGGCGACCGGCTCTATCGGCTGCAGTACCTTATCGGTAGTCGCAGCGCATCCTGATAAGTTTCAGGTGCTGGCTTTAACGGCGGCGACAGCGGTAGATAAGCTGTTCGAACAGTGTCTGGCAGTAAAACCGCGCTTTGCGGCGATGCAGGATGACCACGCTGCAGCTGAGCTAAAATTCCGCTTGCAACAAGCCGGGCTGACAACTGAAGTGTTATCAGGTATTGCCGGTTTAACGGCACTGGCAGCGCATCCTGACGCTGATATCGTGATGGCTGCTATTGTCGGTGCGGCAGGCCTGCTTCCAACCCTGGCTGCCGTTGAGGCAGGCAAAAAGGTTTTACTGGCCAATAAAGAAGCGCTGGTGATGAGCGGTGGCCTCTTTATGGCCAAGGTGGCCCAGCATGGCGCAACTTTGCTGCCGATAGACAGTGAACATAATGCGATCTTTCAGTGTTTACCTCCAGGCCTGCAACAAGCTGCCAGTCAGGGCCAGTTAGCTGAGCATGGTATCAGTCGTTTGTTGCTTACCGGCAGTGGCGGTCCCTTTTTAACCCGGCCGCTGGACAGTTTCGCCGCTATTACGCCGGCCGAAGCGGTAGCGCATCCAAACTGGAGTATGGGCCAGAAGATTTCGGTTGACAGTGCGACCATGATGAATAAGGGACTGGAGTTTATTGAAGCTCGCTGGTTATTTAACTGTGCACCACAAGATATCCAGGTAGTGATCCACCCGCAAAGTATTATTCACTCGATGGTGCAATATAGTGACGGTTCAGTGCTGGCGCAGCTGGGGCAGCCGGATATGCGTACTCCTATAGCGCATGCTCTGGCCTACCCACAGCGGATCAGTAGTCCGGTTGCGCCATTGGATTTCAGTAAGTTGGCTGCCTTTACCTTTACCGAGCCCGAACCGGCGCGTTATCCCAATCTTTATCTGGCGATCGATGCTTGTGCCGCCGGACAGGGGGCAACTACGGCGTTAAACGCCGCCAATGAAGCAGCGGTAGCAGCTTTCTTACAGGGGCAGTTAGCCTTTAACCGCATTAGTGAGGTTAATCAGCGCTGTCTGGCGGAGTTTGCACACTATGATGCGCAGTGTCTGGATGCTATATTGGCGGTCGATCAACAAAGCCGCGCTTTTGCCCGTGCGCTAATAGGAAAGTTCTGATGTCTGCGTTGTTGTGGAACCTGCTCAGTTTTGTCGTTGCCCTTGGTGTGCTGGTTACCGTGCATGAGTTCGGTCATTTTTGGGTCGCGCGCAAAAATGGAGTATTAGTAAAGCGTTTTTCGATTGGCTTTGGTAAGGCGTTATTTAGCTGGCGTGACCGTCAGGGCACCGAGTTTGTGATAGCGGCTATTCCGCTGGGTGGTTATGTGCGGATGCTGGATGAGCGGATCGATCCGGTCTTACCGCAATTTCGGGATTTGGCGTTTAATCATAAAACAGTGCGGCAGCGGATGGCGATTATCGCGGCCGGGCCTGGTGCTAACTTTATTTTTGCGATCGTTTTGTTGTGGTTGATGTATCTGATTGGTGTGCCGGAAGTAAAACCGGTATTGGCAGGCGCAACTCCGCAGTCTATCGCTTATCAGGCCGGGGTGCGGCCGGATGAACAAATCCTGGCAATTAATGGCCGTCCGGTACGGGATATTCGCAGTGCCAATCTGTTACTGGTTGAACAGTTAGGGCGGCCAGAAATCCGACTGCAACTGCAGCAGCGCCAAACATTAGCCGAGCGCGAACTGGTATTAGATACCCGCAACTGGCAATTTAATCCTGATCAACAATCAGTATTTCAAAGTCTTGGATTAAAGATGCTGTTGCCGGAGGCGACAACGACTCTGGCGCAGATCGCGCCTGATTCTGCCGCCGAGCGCGCCGGCCTGCAGGCAGGCGATACAGTAATGGCGATTGATGGTGAAACTATTACTGAATGGTCGCAGCTGGAGCAACGGATCCGCAACAGCGCCGAGCGCGAGTTAGTGTTGCAGATCAGCCGGGCCGGCGAGTTATTGGAACTGCGGGCGGTACCGCAGCTAACCACAGCGGCAGATGGCTTTAGCCAGGGCTTATTAGGGGTAGTGCCTCAGGTATCACCCTGGCCGGAAGGGCTGCTCTATACCCAACGTTATGGCATACTGGCCGCCATTGGTGAGGGCGTCGCCCAAACCTGGCAGTTGACGCGCTTAAGTTTTGCGATGATAGGTAAGCTGCTCACCGGCGATGTGTCGGTTAAACATCTGAGCGGTCCGATCTCAATAGCGCAGGGCGCGGGCACTACGGCCAGTATCGGTTTGATTGCTTTCCTGTCCTTTATGGCCCTAATCAGTGTCAACCTGGCGGTTATCAATTTATTGCCGCTGCCTATTTTGGACGGCGGCCATTTAATGTATCTTGTGGTGGAACTAATACGCGGTAAACCTGTCTCTGAGAGAGCGCAGGAAATAGGTTTTCGCTTCGGTGCTTTAGTCCTGCTGATGTTAATGGGAATTGCGCTGCTCAACGATATTTCTCGTTTGTAATAAACTAATCATAAGTAGTTCAAATAATGACAATTAAGCGATTAGTAGCTGCGATCTTGCTTGCTACAGGCAGTCACTCAGTGTTTGCTGAAGAATCTTTTACGGTACAGGACATTCAGGTTGAAGGTCTGCAGCGCGTTGCCTTGGGTGCTGCGCTGAATAATTTGCCTTTTACCATCGGTGATACAGTCAGTGACTATACCTTGTCCCGCAGTATCCGCTCGCTATATGGCGCGGGTCACTTTGATGATATCCGGGTATTCCGTGATGGCAACACTGTTATCTATCGTCTGCGAGAGCGGCCAACCATCAATAATATCGAGTTTAAAGGTAACAAAGATATTAAAGATGAACAGCTGACTGAAAGTTTATCTGGTAACCGTATTATTGTTGGTGAACCGCTGGATAAAACCATTTTACGTAATATCGAAAATGGTTTGACCGAGTTTTACCACGGTGTTGGTAAGTATCAGGCTAAGGTCGAAGTTAAAGTTAACTACCTGCCGCGAAACCGGGTTAACCTGACTTTCGAATTTGAAGAGGGCGATGCGGCCTCTGTACGGCAGATTAACATTGTTGGTAACAATATCTTCAGTAACGAAGAGCTATTAAGCGTCGTTGAATCGAAGCAGGATATGCCGTGGTGGCGTTTTTGGACTTCCGACCGCTACCAGAAGCAAACGCTGCAGGGCGATATCGAAAAAATTAATAGCTACTACCTGGATCGTGGCTATCTGCGCTTTGGCGTCGAGTCTTCACAGGTCGCTGTAAGCCCCGATAAAACCTCAGTCTATGTCACACTCAATGTTACCGAGGGTGAACAATATAATATCAGCGATATCAACTTCGTCGGTGATTTAATTGGTCAGGACGAAATTATCCGCGCCATAGTACCGCTGCAGAAAGGTCAGTTATATAACGGTGCCCTGGTGACCTTTACTGAAGAGAGTATCGCCAGAGTATTAGCGCGGTTCGGTTACGCTAATTCGCGGGTACGTACGATCCCGAATATCAACGACGATACGAAAGAGGTCGCCCTGACAATTAGCGTCGACCCTGGTAAGCGGGTCTATGTCAGACGGATCGATGTTAAGGGCAATGCCAGCACCAAAGATGAAGTTATTCGCCGTGAGTTACGGCAAATGGAAGGTGCCTGGTTATCGAACGATGCACTGGAGCTATCGAAAGAGCGGATCCAACGGCTGATGTATATCGAGAAAGTCGATTTTGCAACTACGCCAGTGCCGGGTGTTGATGACTTAGTAGATATCGGTTTCACTATAAAGGAACAACCATCAGGTAGTTTTAACGCTGGTGTATCATACGGTAGTTTCCAAGGCCTGTCGTTCCAGGTTGGCGTGGAGCAAAACAACTTCTTTGGTTCAGGTAATGCTGCCGGTATTAGTTTAAGCACGAATAAATATCAGAAAGGTGTCAGTTTATCTTTTACTGACCCGTATTTTACGTTGGATGGTGTCAGCCTGGGTGGCCAACTGTTCTACTCTGATCTTGATTATACCCGTGCCTCTTCTAACCTCGAAGCTTATAACCAGCGTCGTTACGGTGTGGGTGCTAATATCGGTTATCCGATTAACGAATATAACCGCTTAAACTTTGGCGGCAATATCTCAGTGAATAAGATTAACTCGATTAATGAGTATGATCAGTTACGGCATTTCCGGGCGGTGTTAATCGACGCACGCAATCCAGACGGTGGTTATAACTTTACTAACTATGAGTTAAGCGCGGGTTGGTTGCACAGCACGTTAAACCGAGGCTTATTTCCTACCGCAGGGCGTATGGTAAACCTGACGCTGCGTGCTACTACGCCAAACTCGGATCTTCAGTACTACAAAACCATGTTCGAAGCGCAACAATATATTCCGCTAAGTCGTGACCATCAGTGGTCCTTCCGCACTAAGCTGGAGTTGGGCTACGGCCAGGGCTATGGTAGTAAGAATGGCTACGATTTCACGTTACCATTTACTGAGAATTTCTATGGTGGTGGCCAGAATATTCGTGGTTTTGAAAGCCGGATTATCGGCCCGCGTGCTATCTTCCGCTCTGCAACCTTTGTACCGGGCGTGCCGGATCCGATAGGCGGTGGCAACAGCTTCCCGACGGACCCACAAAATGACACCTATAACGTGTCTACCCGCTCAATTGGCGGCAATGCTATGGCGATGTTAACGCTGGAGTTAATTACACCGACCCCGTTTTTGAAAGAGGAGAATCGCAATTCTGTGCGTACCAGTATTTTTGTTGATGCTGGTAATGTCTGGGATACAGAATTTGATATTAATCGCTATGCCAATTTGGTACAGTTGCGCAACAGCGACCGCGAACCCTTGTTAGCAGATTACTCTGATCCGAGTTTGATCCGTGCGACTGCAGGGGTTTCGGTACAATGGATTTCGCCAATGGGCCCTCTCACCTTCAGCCTGGCGAAGATCATCAAAAAATACGAAGGCGATTTACAAGAAAACTTTAGCTTCAATATTGGTACAACTTTCTAAAACATGACAGGAATCAAGATGTTTAACAGTAATTTATTTAAGTCTGCAGTCTTCGTCGTCGCGACCATGTTAGCGGCAGGCAGTCTGCAGGCAAAAGAAGTGAAAATCGGCTTTGTTGATGTGCAGGCGGTTGCCGCCAGCATCCCACAATCGCAGCAGGTTCAGGAGAATATCCGTACCGAATTTGCCGCGCGAATTGAACAGGTTAACAAGCTGGAGCGCGATATCAATTTCAATATGGAGAAGGCCCGTCGTGATGGTCCGACCATGAGTGAAAAACAGCAGCAAGAATTGGCAGAAGCTATCAACAAGCAGCGTCAGCAGTATGAAGAACTGGCTCGCCCATTGGATGAGCAAATTCGTCAGCGTCAGAACGAAGAACGTAACCGCATTCTGGGCCTGATCAAAACCGCTATCGATGCTGTTGCTGAGCGTGAAAAGTTTGACGTGGTATTAAATGCTAATGCTGCTGTCTATGCGAAACCTGAATATGACCTGTCTGAAAAAGTCATTCAGCAGGTTAGCAGAGCGAACTAAGTTGTGATTTTATTATCTGTCTTAGCTGAAAAGCTGAATGCAGAGCTGATTGGAAACGCCGCTTGCGGCGTTTCTGCTGTTGCGTCCCTAGAAAATGCCGCAGCCGGTGAGCTCAGCTTTCTGTCCAATAGTAAATATCGTCCTTTTCTGTCTGAAACCACAGCCAGTGCTGTACTGGTAAAAGCCGATGATGTGCCCTTTGTTGCGCCGGGCGTCAACGTGTTGGTGGTTGCTGATCCCTATGTTGCCTTTGCTAAGGCGGCGCAGTTATTGGATACCACCCCGGCCAGTGCGCAAACAGGTATTCACCCGACAGCCGTTATCGACCCTAGTGCCCATATTGCTGCTGATGCCGCCATCGGTGCCAAGGCCGTGATCTCGGCACAGGCAGTAATTGGCGCCGGTGCGCAGATTGGTGCCGGTTGTTTTATCGGTGAGGGAGCCGAAATTGGTGCTGCGACCAAAGTGTGGGCTAATGTTGCTATCTATCATCAGGTTAAGATTGGTCAGCGTTGCGTGATTCAAAGTGGTGCCGTAATCGGTGCCGATGGCTTTGGTTTTGCTAATGAGCGTGGTCGCTGGTTAAAGATCCCACAAACTGGCGCTGTGGTGATTGGCGATGATTGTGAAATTGGCGCCAATACCTGTATTGATCGTGGCGCTATCGAAGACACGCTAATTGGCAACAATGTGATTATCGATAACCTGTGCCAAATTGCCCATAACGTGAAGATTGGCGACCATACAGCTATCGCTGGTTGTACCACTGTTGCCGGCAGTACTACTATCGGCCGATACTGTATAATAGGTGGCGCTGCCGTGATTAACGGCCATATTGAAATTTGTGATGGTGCTCAGGTTTCTGGTATGGCGATGTTAATGAAGCCGGTAACAGAAAAAGGCGTCTATACTTCAGGTTTACCGGCCACGACCAATGCCGAATGGCGCCGTAATACGGCAAAGTTACGGCAGATTGATCAGCTTTATCAGCGGGTTAAACAATTAGAAAAACAATTTGCAGCCAGTGGTGATGATACCTCGGCTGCTACTGAGGATTAATTTTGGCTAATCAACTTAATAGCCTGGATATTCAGGAAATTATGGCATTACTGCCGCATCGTTATCCATTTTTGTTAATTGATAAGGTGTTGGACTATACGCCGGGTGAGAGTTTGACGGCAGTTAAAAATGTGACCATGAATGAGCCAGTGTTTACCGGTCATTTTCCGGGAATGCCAATTTTTCCCGGCGTGCTGATCCTGGAGGCCCTGGCGCAAGCTACTGGTATTCTGGGCTTTAAAACGGTAACGGAGCGCAGCGAAAACGAGCTGTACTTATTTGCAGCCATTGACGAAGCGCGCTTTAAAAAGCCGGTGGTACCAGGTGATACTATGATCCTGGAAGTGAAGTTCCTGAAGGAGCGGCGGAACATGTGGAAATTCTATGGCGAAGCCAAGGTCGATGGCCAGGTAGTGTGCTGCGCTGAACTGATGTGTGCCAGAAGAGAGATGTAACGTGATCCATCCTACCGCGGTAATTGAAGCAAGCGCCAAACTTGGCCAAAACGTAAAAGTTGGCCCCTTTTGTTATATCGGCCATGATGTTGAGCTGGGTGACGACTGCGTGTTGGAGTCGCATGTTGCTATCAAGGGACCGTCCAAAATTGGCAAAGGTAATCACTTTTATCAGTTCGCCAGTATTGGTGAAGCTTGTCAGGACAAAAAATATAAAGGTGAGCCAACCGAGTTACTTATTGGTGACTATAACGTATTCCGTGAAGGCTGCTCGGTGCACCGTGGTACCGTGCAGGATAAAGGGCAGACTATAATCGGTAGTCATAACCTGTTTATGAATACTACTCATGTTGCACATGATTGCGTGATTGGCAGCCATGTCATTTTTGCCAGCGGCGCTCAGGCGGCAGGTCATGTGCATATTGGTGATTGGGCGATCTTAGGCGGTATGACTGGGGTGCATCAGTTTGTGCATATCGGTGCCCATAGTTTCTGCGGTGGCGGCTCTATTGTGCTGAAAGATGTGCCGCCATACCTGATGGTGCATGGTTCACCTTGTGTGCCGGCAGGCATGAATACCGAAGGTTTAAAGCGCCGCGGTTTTAACGCTGACGTGCTGTTAGAACTACGTCGGGCTTATAAAGAGGTTTATCGTAAAGGCCAGACGGTGCCAGAAGCGCTGGCGGCATTAGCTGATAAAGCGGAACAGGTACCCGAGTTAAAAGTCTTTACCGATTTTATCGCCAATGCCAGCCGTGGTATTGTGCGTTAACGCAAAGTGCCAATCCGAAAGCGCGCTTTAATGGCGCGTTTTTTATTTGAAGGTTTAACTCGCCGCCACAAGCCGCTAAGATAGCAAACCTTTCTATAAGAATAGCGTGATGCTTAGCGCAGAACTCAGGATAAGACCGCCGGATGATGGTTCAACAGACAACCCCGTTAAAATTTGCGCTGATCGCCGGTGAGCATTCCGGTGATATTCTCGGTGCCGATCTGATTCAAGCGTTAAAGCAGCGCTACCCGGATGCGGAATTCTTTGGTATTGGCGGTCCGCGGATGCAGGCACTGGGTTTTCGGGCGCTGTTCGAGATGGAAGAGCTGGCAGTGATGGGGTTGGTAGAAGTATTGGGCCGACTCAGACGCTTACTGCAAATTAAAAAGCAGATCACGGCCGCCATTTTAGCTGAGCAGCCAGCGGTATTTATAGGTATCGATGCGCCAGATTTTAACCTGCCGGTTGAGCTGGCGTTAAAACAGCAAGGCATTAAAACCGTGCATTATGTCAGCCCCTCGGTCTGGGCCTGGCGCCATAAACGGATTTTTAAAATTGCCAAAGCCACCAATATGGTGTTATCGCTGTTACCCTTTGAAAAAGCCTTTTACGACCGCTTTCAGGTGCCCTGCACCTTTGTCGGCCATACTCTTGCTGACAGCATGCCGCTAACGGTAGATAAAGCTGCGGCCAAAGCCGAATTGGGACTAGATCCGTTAAGGCCAGTGCTGGCCATTATGCCAGGTAGCCGGACTAATGAAATCAAACTGCTGGCGCCGGATTTTCTCAAGGCCGCCGCGACGCTGCAGCAGCAAAATCCTCAGTTACAGCTGGTGACCAATATGGTCACCGCCGAAAAAGCGGCGCTTTGGCAAAGTATTAAAGCGCAGGTAGCGCCTGAACTTATGGTTAGCGAATTTACCGGCCAGGCGCGGCAGGTATTACTGGCCGCAGACAGCACCTTTATTGCTTCCGGCACCGCGACTTTAGAAGCCATGTTAGCAAAATGCGCGATGGTAGTGGGGTATCGCACCAACTGGCTAACCTATCAAATTGCCAAGCGACTGGTGAAACTGCAGCATGTCAGCCTGCCAAATTTACTGGCCGGGCGTGAGCTGGTGACTGAACTGCTACAGGATGCCTTAACAGTGCCGGCCTTGCTGCAGGCGATGCAACCGCTGGTCGCGGGTGCACCAGCAACACTGCAGACAGAATACCAGGCTTTACATCAGATATTGCGGCAGAATGCCAGTCAGGTTGCCGCCGCAACTATCGCTGAGGTGATGGCGCCATGAGTTATCAAAGGCCCGACGTTAAGTTAATCGCTGGTGTCGATGAAGTAGGGCGCGGCCCTCTGATTGGTGCTGTGGTGACGGCAGCGGTGATTCTGGATCCGGCTCAGCCGATTCTGGGGTTAAATGACTCGAAAAAACTGAGCGGGAAAAAACGTCAGCTGCTCGCCGAAGAAATTAAAGCTAAGGCGCTGTGCTGGGCGCTGGGTCGGGCCGAGCCGGCGGAAATTGATCAGTTAAATATCCTGCATGCTACCATGTTGGCGATGCAGCGCGCGGTAGCGGCTTTGGCGATTCAGCCAGAGTGGGTGCTGATTGATGGTAACCGTTGTCCGGCGCTCGCTATGCCGGCCAGTGCGGTGGTTAAAGGTGATAGTCTGGTACCGGAAATCAGTGCTGCCTCGATTCTGGCCAAGGTAGCGCGCGATCAGGAAATGGCCGAGTTGGATTTGCAGTATCCGCAGTTTGGATTTGCGGCGCATAAAGGTTATCCGACCGCAGCACATCTACAAGCTATTAGCGAACATGGCATTTTGCCGGCGCACCGGCGCAGCTTTAAACCTGTACGGCAGCTTGCCGAACAGCTGGAGGCCAGTCGCCGATGAGTGAGCCGCGTTTTATCCATTTACGGGTGCACAGCGACTTTTCGATGGTCGATGGCCTGGCGAAGGTTAAACCTATTATCAAAGCGGCGGCGGCACAAAGCATGCCTGCTTTAGCATTGACCGATCAGATGAACTTCTGTGGTTTGGTACGTTTTTACAGTACCGCGCATGAAGCTGGCATCAAGCCGATTATTGGCGTCGATTGCTGGGTGTTACATCCGCTGTTTCCTGGGGAAAGCAGCCGGTTGCTGCTATTAGCAGCGGACAATGCTGGTTATCAGAATTTAACTCAGCTGATATCCAAAGCCTATTTGCGTGGTCATGTTGATGGCAAGCCACAGCTGGAGCATGATTGGCTGGCCGAGCATAGTAACGGTATTATCGTATTATCCGGTGGCAAAGACGGCCCGCTGGGCAAAGCCTTACTAAAAGAAAATCCGCACAGCGTCAGAGCGCTGGTGGATTTTTATCAGCAGCATTTTCCTGAGCGGTTCTATCTGGAGCTGGTACGCACTAATCGTCCGGATGAAGAGCGGTATTTACAAAAAGCAGTACTACTGGCTGAAGCGGAGCAGTTGCCAGTGGTGGCGACCAATGAGGTGGTGTTTTTAAAGCCGGAAGACTTTGCCGCCCACGAGATCCGGGTTGCCATTCATGATGGCTTTACGCTGGATGATAAACGCCGGCCAAAAAATTACTCCGCAGAGCAATATCTGCGTAGCAGCGAGGAGATGGCCGAGCTGTTTGCCGATCTGCCTGAAGCACTGGAAAACAGCGTCGAAATCGCCAAACGCTGTAATGTCACCATCCGGCTCGGAGAATACTTCCTGCCCGCCTTTCCGACCGGCGGCTTGTCGGATGCCGATTATCTGGTCCTGAAATCACGTGAGGGTCTGGAGCAGCGGTTATTACAGCTGTTCCCGGATGAGCAGGTCAGGGCGGCGCGGCGCGGCGAATACGACGAGCGGCTACAGATTGAACTCGATGTGATTAACCAGATGGGCTTTCCGGGCTACTTCCTGGTAGTAATGGAGTTTATCCAGTGGAGTAAGGATAATGATATTCCGGTTGGCCCGGGGCGGGGTTCCGGCGCCGGCTCGCTGGTTGCCTATGCGCTAAAGATCACAGATTTGGATCCGCTTGAGTTTGACCTGCTTTTCGAACGTTTTCTTAATCCTGAGCGGGTATCGATGCCGGACTTCGACGTCGACTTCTGTATGGATCGCCGCGATGAGGTGATCGATCACGTCGCCGAGCTGTATGGCCGCGAAGCGGTATCACAGATTATTACGTTCGGTACTATGGCCGCCAAGGCGGTGATCCGCGATGTTGGCCGGGTACTGGGCCATCCTTATGGCTTTGTCGATCGCATTTCGAAACTGATCCCGCCGACGCCCGGCATGACGCTGGAGCAGGCCTTTAAAGAAGAGCC
>DAIOUM010000019.1:21258-34599 GCA_036759505.1 Alishewanella sp.
CTGCGCACCCTGACCATTTTGCAGTGGGCGGTGAATATGGCCAATGCCCGGCTGCGCAAGGAAGGCAAGCCGCTGGTCGATATTAACAGCATTCCACTGCAGGATAGCAAAAGCTATCAGATGCTGATGCGGGCCGATACCACAGCGGTATTCCAGCTGGAATCGCGTGGCATGAAAGATCTGATCCGCCGCCTGCAACCGGACTGCTTCGAAGATATGATTGCATTGGTGGCATTATTCCGGCCGGGGCCGCTGCAGTCGGGCATGGTAGATAACTTTATCGACCGTAAACGCGGCCGAGAAGAAATCTCCTATCCGGATGCGACCTGGCAGCATGAGTCGTTAAAACCCATTCTGGAACCGACCTACGGTATTATCCTGTATCAGGAACAGGTGATGCAGATTGCCCAGGTCTTGTCCGGCTATTCACTTGGTGGTGCCGACTTATTACGTCGTGCCATGGGTAAGAAAAAGCCGGAGGAAATGGCCAAGCAGCGTGATACCTTCCGCGACGGGGCGGTACAAAACGGTATTGACCCCGAGCTGGCGATGAAAATCTTCGATTTGGTAGAGAAATTTGCCGGTTATGGCTTTAACAAGTCGCACTCGGCCGCCTATGCGCTGGTATCCTACCAAACGCTGTGGATGAAAGCGCATTACCCGGCTGAGTTTATGGCGGCGGTGATGTCGGCTGATATGGACAATACCGACAAGATCGTGACGCTGGTTGATGAGTGTGAGCGGATGCAGCTGACACTGATCCCGCCGGATGTAAATACCGGCCAGTACAAGTTTACCGTTAACGAGCAGGGACATATTGTTTACGGTATCGGCGCCATTAAAGGGGTTGGTGAAGGCCCGATTGAAGCCATTATTGAAGCACGTAGTCAGCATGGCAGCTTTAGCGACCTGTTTGATTTCTGCGCCAAGGTCGATTTAAAGCGGCTGAACAAAAGGGTGATGGAAAAGCTGATCCTGTCAGGCGCTATGGATCGCCTCGGCCCACCCCTGGCTAAAGGTCAGCATGCTGGTCCGCAGCGCGCTATTTTGATGGCCAATCTGGAAGAGGCGATGCGTGCAGCAGAGCAACATGCCAAGGCGCAGGCGGTGGGGCAGGACGATCTGTTTGGCTTATTAGCAGCAGATACTGACAGCAGTAGTAGTAGCTATAAGCTGGTACCGCTGTGGCCGGATGACATTTGGCTGGATGGCGAGCGGGAGACGCTGGGCTTATATTTAACCGGCCATCCGATCAATCGCTATCGCGACGAGCTCAAGCATTATGTGAACTGCCGGCTGGTCGAATTGCAGCCTACCAAGAAAGATCAAAGCATTCAGGTCGCTGGCCTCGTCGTGTCGGTGCGGGTGATGATTAACAAAAAAGGCCGGCGCTGGGCTATTGTGACGTTGGATGATAAGTCAGCGCGGCTGGATGTACGCTTTTTCCCGGAACAGCTGGAAAGCTTTGAACATCTGCTGCAAAAAGACCGCATTTTAGTGGTAAGCGGACAGGTCAGCTTTGATGATTTTAATGGTGGCCTTACAATGTCCGGCCGCGATGTCAGCGAAATTACTGCTATGCGCGAAAAATCGCTGAAATCTCTGAATATCACTGTACAATCGCAGCAGATAGACCAGAATTATCTGCAAAAGTTACAAGACGCGCTGGCGGAGTATCGTGCTGGCACGGTGCCGGTTTATCTTTGGTACCAGCGTGAGGAAGGGCAGGTTAGACTGCAGTTAGGGACAGCCTGGTGGGTGACGCCCGCCGACGCTTTGTTGCATCAGCTTAAGCAGCTGGCGACAATAGAATTGGAATTTAACTAATTTAGGTAGTGATAGTCGATGATGCTGAATTATTTAGAGTTTGAGCAACCGATTGCCGAACTGGAAGCAAAAATAGACGAATTACGCAATGTCAGTCGCAATGGCGATTATGATCTTGGGTTAGAAGAAGAGATTAACAAACTAAAAGAAAAAAGCCTGACACTAACCAAGAAAATCTTCGCTGAGTTAGGGGCCTGGCAAATTGCCCAGCTGGCGCGTCATCCGCGCCGCCCTTATACCTTTGATTATATCGCGCATATGTTCAGTGATTTTGATGAACTGTGCGGTGACCGCGCTTTTGCTAACGATAATGCCATTGTTGGTGGTACTGCCCGTCTGGGCGAGCAGGCGGTGATGGTGATTGGCCATCAGAAAGGCCGCGATACCAAAGAGAAGATCCGCCGCAATTTTGGTATGCCCCGCCCAGAAGGTTACCGTAAAGCCTTGCGCTTGATGGAAATGGCCGAGCGTTTTAAGTTACCGATTATTACCTTTATTGATACCCCGGGTGCGTATCCTGGCATTGGTGCCGAAGAGCGAGGTCAGTCCGAAGCTATCGCCCGTAACCTGAAAGTGATGGCTGGTTTAAAAGTGCCGGTGATCTGTACTGTGGTCGGTGAGGGTGGCTCAGGTGGTGCTTTAGCTATTGGCGTTGGCGATAAGGTCAATATGCTGCAGTTCAGTACTTATTCGGTGATTTCGCCGGAGGGCTGTGCTTCTATCCTGTGGAAGAGCGCCGAAAAAGCGCCATTGGCCGCTGATGCGATGGGTATTACTGCTGATCGTTTGAAAGAGCTGAAACTGATCGATGAGGTGATTGCCGAGCCACTGGGCGGCGCCCACCGCTCGCCGGAGCAAATGGCGGCAACGTTAAAAACAGCACTGGTGCGCGATCTGGAAAAATTGCAAAAATTGAGCACCAAAGAGCTGCTGGAAAAGCGTTACCAGCGACTGATGTCTTACGGTTACTGCTAAGGCTGCGGCCCTTGTCTGACCTTTCAGACTTGCAGCTGGCGCTGCAGCAGTTGCTGCAGCGCTACGCTCCCCGACAACTGACACTGGCTTACAGTGGCGGTTTGGACTCCCAACTGTTACTGCATTTACTGGTTACCCCCTGCCAGACTCTGGGTATTGCCCTGACGGCGGTGCACATTCATCATGGTATCAGTCGCCATGCCGATGCCTGGGCAGAGTTTTGCCAGCAGCAATGCCAAAAGCTCGGCGTTGACTTTAAGTTGCATCGGGTGCAACTGCAGGGCCGTGCCGATCTGGAGCAACAGGCTCGCGATGCCCGTTATCAGGTCCTCACTGACTACGTGACTTCGCCCGATAGCGCCCTGATGACAGCGCATCATGCCAATGATCAACTGGAAACCTTATTGCTGGCGTTAAAACGTGGCGCAGGCCTGACGGGAATGGCCGGTATGGCAGAATGCCGACCTTTTGGCCAGGGTCTGCTGTTGCGCCCCTGGCTTAACTTTTCCCGGCAGCAGTTAGAAAGCACAGCTCTGGCATTGCAGCTGAGTTGGGTTGAGGATGAAAGTAATCAAAGCGCGGAATTTGATCGGAATTTTTTACGGCTTGAGGTGATCCCCAAGCTTAGCGAGCGCTGGCCAGCTATTGTTACCACTAGTGCCAGGGCCAGTCAGCATTTGCAGCAGGCGCTTGAGTTAGCCGATTACTATACCGAGCGGGCCTTAGCAGACTGTGCAACTCCTGATTATGTCGATTTACAACAACTAGCGTTACAGCCGGTGTTGCAGCAGGATCTGTTACTTAGAAAATGGCTGGCTCGCACTGGCCTTAACCCATCAAGTCAGTGGTTAACCACGCTGAAACGGCAAGTAATTGCAGCCAAAGCAGATGCTCAGCCTTGTTTAACCCTGGGACCCTGGCAGCTGCGACGTTTTCAGCAGCGTCTATATCTGCTGCCTGAGTTGCCAGTCGTGCCAAAAGACTATACGCCGTCTCTGCATTGTGGGCAGCGGCTGCTGTTACCGGCGGCCTTAGGTGAGTTGAGTTGCCAGTTACAACCAGAACACGGAGCTTTGCCGGCGGCGGGAACTACCTTTCAGTTAGCCTTTGGCAGCTTAAGCCAGATATTCAAGCCGGTTAACCAATTGGGCAAGCCGTTAAAACAATGGTTTAAATTGTGGCAGGTACCGCCCTGGCAGCGGCAACGTATCCCGTTATTACTGCATGACGGAAAGTTGCAACTGGTGGCTGGTTACCAGAGTAGTATTCCAGAAAATGCAGCTAGCTGCTGGATCAACTGGCAGCGGCCAGTTTAGCACTAACTTTGCTGATGCTCGAACGCGGCTGGTTTAATCCCTTGACGCTGAGCGACTCAGCTGCAACCTTGCCCTTGCCACTGGTTTTTGCAAGATAAAGCGCTTCGTCAGCCTGATGGAATAAGTCACGACCCTGCTGTTCGGCAGAGAGCCAGGCCAGGCCAATACTGCAACCGACCTGATGCAAATTCAGCAATGGATGCTGGTTGATTTTTTGTTGTAAGCGGCAAGCTATCAACTCAGCATGCTCAGCGTCCTGGTCTTGTAACAGCAGCGCAAACTCATCCCCGCCGAAGCGGAATAAGCTATCGGTAGCACGCAGTGTTTCGCGCATACAATCGGCAACCGCTAACAGTACCTGATCGCCGGTACTGTGACCACAGAGATCATTAACCTGCTTAAAGTTATCCAGATCCAGTAATAGCAGCGCAAAAGGCTGTTGGTGACGCTGTGCCAATTGGATGGCTTTACTGTAGCTATCGTCAAAAAACCGTCTGTTGCCCAATCCGGTTAACGGATCTTTCAGAGCCATTTGCTGTAGGCGATTGACCAGCAGCGCATTGCGCAATGCATAGAGCCATTCAGATTCCAGCAGTAGCAATTGCCGCTGCACTAGTGAGCTAAACGGGTGATTGCTTTGATAACTCAGCTGCCCCAGCAAATGTTGCTCGAGTTGCAGTTCGGTGTGATATTGATGCTGGCCGGCAATTGAGCCGGCTGCGGCAAAATGCCCTTGTGCTGTTCTAAGGTTTAATGCCGTGATCGGTAGGATCCGGCTGGCATGCATGGCAAAGATATCCAGCTGTTGTTGCAAATCCAAGGTGGTTTGCAACTGACTGATCAAGCTAATGGTACCGGTATCAGTCAACTCATTTAGGTGACTGTCCAATGCTAATTCGGCACTGCTGTAGTTAAAACCTGCTGTATCTTGCCACATTGCTGTTTCTGCCTGCTAACCCATCACAGGATACTATAAGCAATATTCAGACCATGATTATAAATTATTGATATTTAATTGGATTAAATGTTGTGTTGACAGTTGGCGTCAAACTTTTGCCGTCTCAGCTGCCGTCCCGGCGGTTAAAAACGGCAAAATTTGGTCAAGTTGCTGTAGGCCATCTTGATAACCCAGCTCAATCAAACGCCTGGTATATTTTTGTTCAAACAGCAGATAACTGACCATACTGGAATCTGAATGTTGTCTGATGCCGCAAGCGCGTAGCAGAGTCCGGATTGCCATCGGCAGACAGAGGAAATATTCACTGGCCAGCTGATTAAAATTCTGACTTGGGTTAAGCAATAAACTCTGCACCGGCTTTAGCTCAGTCGCAATCTGGTGCTGTTGCAGTAACTCAACCGTTTTATTAACTCTTTGCATACGCTCGATATCGAAATTGAGTGTGTCGGTAAAAACTGTATCCAACAGATGGCCTGCGATGGTTGCCAGATCCGGGTGATGTAGTTGCCGATCCGCTGGCTCAGTGGGGCGTGGATCATCGACCCCGATAATCAGAATTTTGTCGGCACCTAAGTGAATCGGTGCACTGAGTGGCGCCAGTTGATTTACCGAGCCATCGCCAAAGTATTGCTGATGGATCCGCACTGAAGGAAAAATCAGCGGTATTGCTGCCGAGGCCATCAGATGATGGATCCCCAATAGCGTGCGTTGGCCACATCTTTTCGCCCGCCGCCAGTCGGTGGCGCGGTCTGATTGAAAAAAAGTGATGGAGTCGCCGTTGTTATAGCAGGAAGCCGTTACGGCCAGGCTCGATAAATGCCCGCGCATAATATTACGGTCAATTCTTGGCAGATCCAGGATCCGCTGTAATAGCTGCTTTAAGGGACGGTTATCCAGCAGACTAACTGGTTTTTTATTGGCATAATCAGCTTGGAAGGCGCTATACAAATTACGGGCTTGATGTAATAGCAGGTGCCAGTAATCCGAATGATAAACCTGCTGAGTATGAAAGTTGCGCCAAACGGATTCAATTTTCTTCACGCCCAGGTGAAAGCAAGAAGCATAGCAACCTAAACCTGCTGCATTTAGAGCGCCAGCCGAGGTGCCGCATAGTATTTTAAAGGGTAAAGGACTACTCCGTGGGTAGACACTGGCAATGGCTTTTAATACGCCTACCTGATAAGCAGCTCTGGCTCCGCCGCCGGTAAGCAATAATGCCGTTTTACTCTCGGTTGACACTTTGGCGTCTGACATAAGGGCCTTTATTGATTAACGCTAAGGAACTTTTTTACGCTCCGGTGTTCTTGGTTTAATATATCGCTGATTTAGCAAGATATTGCAATTGCCACTTCGCTATTGCAAACAATTATCTCAACTTGCGGGTAACCGTTATGACAAAACAAGCGACAGCGCAATCTTTTTACTATGCGGGTCTGGCTGCGGTAGCACTGGTAATAGTGCTTGCAGTCTGGCTGTTATTTCGCGATAGCTCACCGGTAACAGAGCCAGCGCCTTTGCCACCAGTGACCCTACCTGAAATTGTTGAACCTACTCCTCTGCCTGAGCCGCCAATTACTCTCACTGAGCCAGAAGCAGGACCAGCGGTAACGGATGAACCCGAAAGCTCACAGCCGGAGCAGACACCGCCTGCTCCTTTACCGTTGCTGGACGAATCGGATACCGAGCTTAGTCAGGCGCTGCTGGCACTGAACTGGAAAGCCGGTTTAGCAGGGTTATTTAATCGCGAAGAGATGATTCGTAATTTTGTGGTGACGGTGGATAATGTGGCGCAAGGGCGTTTGGTCGCCGGCCACCCGGTACTGGCAAAACCCGCCGATGGTTACAAGGTGCAGCAACTGGGCGATGATCGCTATGTCACGGCTGCGGATAACACCTTACGCTATGAGCCCTATATTCAGCTATTGGAAAGTGTGCCGGCCCGACAAATCCTGGCGTTAAAACGTCGCTATCAGCCGTTATTGGACGAGGCGTTTGCCGAGTTAGGTTATCCTGATCTGACCTTTGATCAGCGCTTACGGCAGGCAATTAGCGTTTTGTTAAGCACGCCTGAGGTCAAACCCGGCGCTGAGTTAAGCCGGCCTTCGGTGATGTTCACCTACGCTGATCCGGCACTGGAAAAGCTACCGGAAGCGCAAAAGCAGGTGCTGCGCTTATCGCCGCAGCAACAGCAGCGCTTCAAAGCGTTACTACGCACTTATCAGCAGGCACTGGGCAATTAGTTGCGGCAGTAATCTGCCAACAGATTGAGCCTTGCTGCTTTTCTGAGCAAGGCTTTCAGCTTGGGCGTAACAGCCCTTGCATTGCCGCCGCCATTTGCGGATAATGCGCGCCTGTCATGACGACAGTTCAATGGTAGCCCCATTGGTCCTCTCGCAATACTAGTAAGCGAACCTGGTCAGGTCCGGAAGGAAGCAGCCATAGTTTATGATGTATGTGCCGGGATGTGGCTGGTGGGGCTGCCACCCAAACAGCCCACTTTATACCAGGTTGTGACTTCTTAGGGTTGATGATCTAAAAATTCTCTCGCCCGCTTTACCGCTTCTTTTACCCGCATCATCATTTCAAAGCGTTCACTTTGCGGCAGATAAAACGCCATATCCACTTCAAAGCGAATATAGCGCGGTGGCAGCAGATTTAAGCTAATACAGCAAAGGTCTGCCAAATATTCGGCATCCTTTTGTTGCTCCAGACCCAGTTCAACAATATGGTCCAGCACCAGTTTTTCATAATAGTTATGAATATCGTCATCAAGTTTCATCAGCGTCTCCAGCCGGAATATTGCTTTAAGCATAATCAGCTTGCCGGCAAAACGCCACAGAAAGATTGTGTTAGGTCAGGGCCTTGTTACAATGCGGCGGTCAAGGTCATCAGGTAAGATAAAAATGCAAAAAAATACCACCCCCTGTTACTACGGCGACTATCTGCAGCTGGATAAAATCCTGACTGCTCAAGCGCCGGAAAGTGCCCGTTATGGCCAGGAAGCACATGACGAAACCCTGTTTATTATCGTGCATCAGGTGTATGAGCTGTGGTTTAAGCAAATTCTGCATGAATTAAAGGCTGTGATGGCGGTATTTGCTGAGGCAGAAGTCAAAGATCAGCAACTGACCGGCATAGTGCATAAACTAAAGCGCATTATCAGTATTCAGCAATTACTGAATCAACAAATTGCGGTATTGGAAACCATGACGCCGCAGGATTTTATGGCGTTTCGCGATTATCTGGTGCCTGCGTCGGGCTTCCAGAGCATTCAGTTTAAGATGCTGGAAATTGGCCTGGGTTTAAAAAGCGAGTATCGCATCGATTTTGATAAGAACTCCTTCTATAGCCGCCTAAAACAGGCTGACAGGGAGTTTTTACAACAGCTGGAGCAGGCGCCAAGCCTGTTTGAGCGGATTGAAAAATGGCTGGAGCGGATGCCGTTTTTACAGTTTGATGATTTCAGCTTCTGGCAGATGTATCAACAGGCTACCGAGCAAATGCTGCAGCAGGACCAGGCGATAGTTGAGCAAATTGCGCAGATTGCAGAATCTGAGCGGCAACTGCAGCTGGCCGAGATCGGTCGCACCCGGGAAAAGTTTGCCGCCTTACTGGACGCTGATAAATATCAGCAGTTACAGCAAGAGGGGAGTTTCCGGCTCAGCCAAAAGGCCATGCTGTCGGCACTATTTATTAAACTCTATCAGGAAGAGCCGTTGTTTAACCTGCCGTTTCAGTTATTGACTTGCTTAACGGAAATTGATGAACAGCTGACCATCTGGCGTTATAAGCATGCGATGATGGTGCAGCGAATGCTGGGCAGTAAAATTGGCACCGGTGGTTCTTCCGGCCATGACTACCTAAAGCGTACTACGGAGAAAAACCGGATCTTTACCGATCTCTTTACCATGGCTACCTTTTTATTGCCCAAGTCGGCGTTGCCGGAATTACCGCTGAGTATTAAACGCCAGCTAGGTTTCTATTTCGCGCCACAGCGCTGAGCCCTGAACGGCAAAGGCGGCTTTAAACAACTGCAGGTGCACCTGAGTCAGCGCCTGCAGATCTCGTTGATAACCGCCACCTATCACTGCTGCGACCGGGATACCGGCGTTATGACAACGTTGCAATACCAACGTATCGCGTGCCAATACTCCGGCGGTGCTGATATTTAGCAGACCCAGGTCATCCTGGCGGTGAATATCGACGCCAGCATCATAGAGCACCAGCTCCGGTTGATACCAGCGCAATAAGGTATCCAGGCTCTGGCTTACGGCTTCCAGATAAGTCTGATCGGTGCAGTCGCGCTCCAGGCCGATATCCCAGTCCGAACGTTGTTTGCGCGCCGGGAAATTCTTTTCACAGTGTAGTGAGGCGGTAATAATGCCGCTATTATCGGCAAACAGCGCTGCGCTGCCATCGCCCTGATGTACGTCACAATCAAAAATCAGAATCGGCCCGATGCCGCGCTGTTGTAAGCTGAGGGCGGCAAAGGCCAAATCATTAAATAAGCAAAAGCCACTGCCCTCAGCATAAAAGGCATGGTGATAGCCGCCGCTTAAATGCAGTGCCAAACCATGCTCTAATGCCAGCTCAGCGCAAAGTAAGGTGCCACCCAGCGAGGTCAGTGAACGTGCAATCAGCTGTGGCGACCACGGAAAGCCAATCCGGCGCATTGCTCTGGCATCAAGGGTGCCGTGACACAGGGCGTTGACATAAGCCGGCTCATGTAAAAGCTCCAGCGCCTGCGCTTTAATAGCTTGTGGCAGATAAAACGCGCTCTGCGGCACGCCCAGCGCGAGCAGTCGCTGATATAGGGTGCGGTATTTGCCAATCGGATAACGATGGTTTGCTGGTAGCGTCAGTTCACTGTAGCAAGGGTGATAGACCAATGGCGGTAGCACGGCAGACATTAGCTTTTCCCGCTTTCCAGTTGCTGGATCTGCTGCTCCACTTCATCGATGGCGCGCCGGCAGCGGCCGAGGCGGGCCTGTAGCTGTAATTGCTTGGTGGTGCCTTCCTGACTCTGATCTTGTGTTGCCAGGCGCAGCATATCCTGTAACCGGCTTTCAAATTGCTGATAGTCGGATAATTGCTGATACAGTTGTTGGCTGCTGGCGCTTAGTTGCTGTACCACGGCTTTACTGCGCTGCTTTAGGGTTTTAGCATGCTTTTGCCGCACCGGACTATTCACAAAGGCGCGTAGCAGCGCCTCAATTTGTTGTTGCAAGCGTTCGGTTAGCCGCTGTCTGGCTGCGGCCGATAACTGCTGCCCTTGTTCAGTTAAATGCGCCAGATGACGCTGGCTTTGTGCCACATAATCAGCCAGGTAAGGCGAGTGCACGCTAAATAAGGCGGAGTCAAACCAGTGTTGCGGTTTACCTGCTGCTGGTTGCCGGTCTAACTCACTGGCCTGTTGCCATAGTTGCTGCAGCTGCTGCGCCAGCCGGGCCAGTTGCGCCTTTGATAAGGTGCTCATCCACCGTTACTCCAGGCTTGCCAGGCCAGACGCACCGCTATGGCGATCACCACGCAGATAAATACCGGCCGGATAAACTTACTGCCAAAGCGGATCGCCGAGTGCGCGCCCAGATAAGCCCCCAGCATCAGACACAGCCCCATGGCAATACCGAGGGTAAAATGCACATGTCCCAGCACGATAAAGGCTGCCAGCGAAAAGCCGTTACTGACAAAGTTCATGGTACGGGCGACGCCACTGGTTAGCAGCAGATTAATTTTATATAGCGCCATGGTCGACACCATCCAGAACGCACCGGCGCCAGGGCCGGCGACGCCATCATAAAAACCCAGCGTCAGGCCCTGTGCCCGTTGTTGCCAGTACAGTTTTGGCCCGGGTTTGGGTAGTGTCAGGCGGTCATCCGGCTGCATCCGGTTAAACAGGGTATAGATGGCGGCAAACAGGATCAGTAACGGCAGGACTTTGTCTAACAGAGCGGTACTGAGCTGATCGACCACCAACGTGCCGAGCAGGGCACCGATGGCGGTAAAAACTAAACTGTTGCGCCAGTAATGTGGGTTAAATAACTGCTTGCGATAATAGGTCAAGGAGGCGGTAAAGGAGCCAAAGGTTGCCGCCAGTTTGTTAGTGCCCAGTACCACATGCGGCGGTAAACCTGCCGTCAGCAGGGCAGGTACCGTCAATAAACCACCGCCACCGGCAATGGCATCGATATAGCCGGCGATAAAGGCGACACCACAGAGCAGTAATAAGAGTTCAAAGGTCAGATTCAGATCCACAAGCAAGGCCAGGTCCTGTTAGGTTTACTGCTGCAACAGTCAGTATTGAATGGTTCGGCGAAACGGCGGCAGGGTATCCAGCATAGCCTTGCCGTAGCTTTTAGTCACCAACCGCCGGTCCAGGATCACGATGCGACCGTGGTCCTGCTCTTGTCGTAGCAGTCTACCACAAGCTTGCACCAGTTTCTTCGCAGTCGCCGGTAAACTCTGTTGTAAAAACGCATTGCCGCCGCGGGCGCTAATCGCTTCGCTTTGCGCTGCTTCCAACGGCGAGGTCGGCACCGCAAACGGCAGTTTGGTGATAATCAGGTTAGTCAGCAACTTGCCCGGCAGATCCAGACCTTCGGCAAAACTTTGGGTGCCGAATAAAATACTACTGCCACCGGCCTGTACCTTGTTCTGATGAAGTTGCAACAAGGCTTGCCGTGAGGCTTCACCCTGTACTAATAACGAAAAACCGCTGCTACGCAGCGCAATAGCAACCTCCTGCATTTGCCAGTAAGAGGCAAACAGCACCAGGGTGCCAGCCGGCTGATCCAGATAACCTGGTAGTAAACGTATTAGCTCCCGGCTAAAGGCTGGATCGGTCGGCTCACAGCGGGTCGGGGGCAAGATAATTTCCGCCTGCTCGGCATAGGCAAAGGGCGAGTCGACCTGTAAACACTGCAACGCCTCGAAGTCCTGTAAGCCCAGCTCGCGTTTGGCATGTTCAAAGCTGTTCAGTAGCCTGAGTGTGGCTGAGCACAGCACCACGGCAAAGGCCGGCTGAAACAATAACTGTTGCAGCTTGTAACTGACACTTAGCGGGCAGGCATGTAAATATAGCGGGCTTTGCGCATTGTCGCGGCTTAGCCAGCGTGCCTGGCTGGCAATGTCTTTTTGTGGTTGCGCCAGCAGTTGCCACAATTGTTGTTGTTGCTCCAACCTTAAGCGCAGGCTGGCCAGTTCATGGATCAGCTGCGGTTGGCTGCGTAGTAATTTCGGTTGCTCGGTCAACTGTTGTTGTAATTCGTTAAGTAGCCGCTCTGTGGTCGTTAAGGCTTTATTGCTGGTTTCTGCTAAAGGTTCGGCCTGTTGCTGCCAAAGTCGGGGCAGGGCCGCATGCGGAAAGCGGTACTCTGTTTGCTCAGCTTGATTAAACCACTGTGGTAAAAAGTCTTTTAAACTGCGCTCAACAGGTTTAAGCGCAGCGGCAAAGTCACTGAGTAAGTCATCTAACTTTAACAGGTCTTTTAAGCGACGCTCGGTCAACAGCCCTTGCAGCACCTGCAGTTGCTTGCGGGCCTTCTCTAGCCAGGCTTGTTGCTGGTTTAACTGCGCGCTGGCGCTGATTAAGTCCCGGCCGCAATCAGCCAGATGATGGGCTTCGTCTATCACATAGATGCAGTCTTCCGGTGCCGGTAACACCGCATTACCTGCCAGCAGATCGGACAACAGCAGGCTATGATTTACCACCAGCACTTCTGAATCGGCAATTTCTGCGCGTGCCAGATGAAAGGGGCAATGCAGATGTTGTCGTTGTTGCTTATGACAGATATGGGCATCGGCTTGCAGCTGTTGCCACAGTGAATCCGGCACCGCTTCGGTTAGTGTATCGCGATCGCCCAACCAGCGACGGTGTTGCCAGTCACTGAGCAGCCGTTGTAACAAGGCCTGCTGGGCCGCATCCGGGCTAAAATCGGCACCGGCAAATAAGGCGGGCTGCTCAATTAATTGCTGTAAGCGTTCAATACAGGCATAGCGCTGGCGGCCTTTGACCAGGGTAAAGTTAAACTGCAGGCCACTGTGTGTCAGAAAAAACGGCAAATCCTTATTCACCAGTTGTTCCTGCAATGCCACTGTCGCGGTGGCGATGACCAGCTTCTTATTATTGGCCAGTGCATAGGGCAGGCTCCCCAAAATATAGGCCAGAGATTTACCTGTGCCGGTACCGGCTTCAATTAAACCTAAACGTTGTTGCCGGTGGTAGTCGCCGGCAATAATTTTGCTGATTTCAGCAATTAACTTATT
>DAIOUM010000020.1:0-12605 GCA_036759505.1 Alishewanella sp.
AGGACACCGCCCTTTCACGGCGGTAACAGGGGTTCGAATCCCCTAGGGGACGCCATCTATCATATCTTCTACTTTATTTATCTAGCTCATCGTATCGCCGTGAGGGCGGTGTGACACCGCGCTATCATTTTGCACGGCGGTAACAGGGGGTCGAATCCCCTAGGGGACGCCATTTTAGTTTCTCGCATTAGGACACCGCGCTGTCCAATTTCCACGGCATTAACAGATGTTCGAATCCCCTAGGGGACGCCATCTATCATATCTTCTACTTTATTTATCTAGCTCATCGTATCGCCGTGAGGGCGGTGTGACACCGCGCCAGCGGTGTTAAAGTGCGCCTGGATATCGGCGCACTGTTCAATTTACTCTGCTAACTGCTGCACTAGAGGCAGCATCAGGTCCCGGATCAAAGGCTGTGCTTGAGCGTTCGGGTGGATGCCATCCGGCATCATCAACTCCGGGCGGATCGCGATTTCATCCATAAAAAATGGCCAAAGCGGTATCTGATTTGCTGCGGCAAGTTGTGGATAAATATCGGTAAAGCGCGCCACATAGCGTGGTCCATAGTTCGGTGGGATCCGTATTTGCATTAACAGGGGCTGGGCATTATGCTGTTTCACCAGTTCAATCATTTGCTGCAAATTATTTGCGATTAACTGTGGGTCAAAACCACGTAGACCATCATTGCCACCAAGCTCAATTAATACCCAGCGTGGCTGATGTTGTTGCAGTAATGCCGGTAAGCGGGCCAGGCCACCTCCGGTGGTTTCGCCACTGATGCTGGCGTTAACCAGTTGTACCGGGCTTTTGGCGGCCAGCAGGGCAGGCCAGCCTTCATGCTCTTGCAAGCCATAAGCTGCACTTAGGCTATCTCCCATAATCAGCAGTTTATCGGCGGCAGCAGACCAACTTATTAAACAGAACAATATAACGAAGATAATGCGCATGACGACAACACCTGAAATTCATATTAAAGCCAGTCACCTGGCTAAACGGGTCAACCTGAATGAAGGATCACTGACTATCCTGCATGATATCAGCCTGACAATCAATCGTGGGGAGTCGGTGGCCATAGTAGGGGCGTCCGGCTCCGGTAAATCGACGTTATTAAGCTTACTCGCCGGCTTAGATCTACCCACTAGCGGTGAAGTTCAACTGGCTGGTCATCCACTGCATCAGCTATCAGAAGATCAGCGCGCCGGTGTGCGGGCCAGTCAGGTCGGTTTTGTATTTCAGTCGTTTTTACTATTACCGGCACTAACGGCATTGGAGAACGTCACCTTACCTGCGGAATTAGCCGGCGATCGCCGCGCCCGCTCCCGCGGTCTGGAGTTATTACAGTTGGTCGGGCTAAGTGAGCGGGCTGACTTTTATCCGTCACAGCTCTCAGGTGGTGAACAACAGCGGGTGGCTATTGCCCGGGCCTTTATTACCCGCCCAGCAATTTTATTTGCCGATGAACCGTCCGCCAATCTGGATGCAGTGACAGGCCAAAGGATCGAAGACTTATTGTTTGAGTTGAATGAGCAGCAGGGTACCACCCTGGTGTTGGTCACGCACAGTGAGGCGCTGGCGAAACGCTGTCAGCGACAACTGAAAATGCAGGCCGGCCGCTTTGTCCAAGAGGAGCAATGAGATGGCCACTGCTATTGCCTGGCGTCTGTTCTGGCGTGAACTGAAACGCGGCGAACTCTGGGTTATCGCCTTTGCGCTTTTTTTGGCAGTATTCTCAGTGGTGAGTTTAAGTGGCATTACGCAAAGCGTTAAATCAGCGCTGGAGCAACGCAGTGCCCACTTTATCGCCGCTGATCGGGTGTTAGGCTCCAGCCAGCCCTTCGACTCTCGCATCCTCGCTTTAGCAAAAGAGATGGGTTTAGGCGTGGCGCAACAAATGCAATTTGATTCCATGCTATTTAGTAGCAGTCAGATGCAGCTTGCGACTATCAAGGCGGTAAGTGGCGACTATCCTCTGCGCGGAGAGCTGATCCTGCATCGTTCGCAAAGTGTCACTACTGGCCCTACGACTGAACTGCGCCCGGGCGAGCTCTATCTGGAAGCCCGCTTATTTGATTTGTTGCAGGTAGCGCTGGGTGAGCAGCTGGAGCTGGGGAATAGCCGCTTAACGGTGGCTGGAGTCATCGTCAATGAGCCGGATGCACCGCTAAGTGTGTTCGGTGGTAATCCGCGGGTGCTGATGCATTTAGATGACGTGGCCGCCACTGACATAGTGCAGCCCGGCAGCCGCATCGGCTACCGCTACCTGTTTGCGGGCACTAATAGTCAGCTCGAGCGGTTTCAACAAGAGGTTACCCCTTTGCTGACGGTGCATCAACGCTGGCGCGATCGTGATGAGCAATCGGCGCTAGGCAGTGCCCTGGATCGGGCCGAGCGTTTTTTATTACTTGCCGGTTTACTGGGCATAGTACTGGCGGCCTGTGCGGCGGCGGTTGCCGCCGGTCGTTATAGCCAGCGTCATGCTCAGGCGGTGGCCATTATTAAGGCGCTGGGCGCGACAACAGCGCAGGTAAGGTTGATTTACTTTAGCCATCTAATCCTGGTCGTACTCTTTAGTCTGCTCTTAGGCTTAGTCGCCGGCCAACTGATATTAGTTGCTGTGGAGCAGGGGATCCGCTTTTATATTGGTGATTTCAGACCAGAATTCAGTTTTCGGCCGCTATGGCTGGGGGCTCTGACCTGTATCGCTTGTGCGTTGCTGTTCGCGGCCCGGCCCCTGTGGCGCTTAACGGTGACACCGGCGATTCAGGTGCTAAAACAGCCGCTGGCGCCACTGACTATCGATAAGTTACAGCTGGTTACTGGTGCTGTCGCGGTTTATGGCCTGATGTGGCTGTTTGCCGCTGACTGGTTTATCAGCTTGGGCTTGTTCCTGATCTGCGCGGTCTTTGTGGCGGTACTGCTTGGTATTGCCGTGTTAATGGTAAAAGCGGCCAAACCAGTTGCCGCTGGCCAAAGTAGCGCTGGTAAGCTGGCACTGGCCAATTTGCGGCGCCGACTCTGGGCCAATAGCTTCCAACTGATTACCTTTACGCTGGCATTATTCTTAGCCTTGTTACTGTATTTTGTGCGCGCAGAGCTAATTGGTCAGTGGCAACAGCAGATCCCGCCCGGTGCGCCAAACCACTTTCTGGTCAATCTGAGCGAGACGCAGCGTACTGAGTTGTCTGAGTTTGCGGCCGAGCATCAGTTGCAAACGGAGACGTTTTATCCTGTGGTACGGGGCCGGCTGGTCCAACTCAATGAACAATTGTTTCGCGAGGAAGCAACCAAAGATGATCGCAGCCAGCAGCGCACCGGTATCGGCCGCGAGTTGAATCTGACCTGGCTGGAACAGTTACCCCCGGCCAATAAAGTGATAGCTGGCCAGTGGTTTAACCAGCAGGCAAAGGCAGAGGTGTCGGTAGAGTCGGAGCTGTCGGAGCGTTTGGGATTGAAACTGGGTGATACCCTGCATTTTTCCATTGGCGGCCAACCGGTCCGTGCCGAAGTGACCAGTATCCGTCAGGTCGACTGGAATAGCTTACAACCGAACTTTTATATGATTCTAAGTCCTGATCTGCTGGCCGGTTTTCCTGCCAGCTATATCACGGCGTTCTATCTGGAGCCGGAGCGGTATACCGTAATCAATCAGTTATCACGTCTGATGCCAACGGTGACAGTGATCAGTGTTGAGGCCATTATCCGTCAGGTGCAGGATATTATTGCTCAGGTAACCCTGGCCTTAAGCTTTATCCTGATTATTATTGGTTTATCGGCAATATTGGTATTGGTTGCTCAGGTGCAGGCTACGCTGGAACAGCGGGAGCAGGAGTTGGCTATTTTGCGCACTCTGGGCGCCCGTTATCCCTTTTTGCGCAATGCTTTGTTGCTGGAGTTTACCTTTCTCGGTGCTTTGGCGGGTATCCTGGCCACGGTGCTGGCAGAAGTCTTATTATTGACCTTACAACAGCGTCTGTTTGATTTGCCGTTCAGTCCGCACTATGCACTGTGGTGGTTAGGGCCATTGAGTGGCGCTATTCTGGTGTCATTACTGGGCTGGTGGCAATTACGCAAGTTGTTGAATATTCCTGGTGCGGTTTTAATCCGACGGGTGATTCAAAGTTAATAACAGCGCGCCCGGCATAATACCGGGCGCTGCGTATCGTCTGCGACTAAAGCGGTGTTAACTCAAAGCGCCAGGGCGTGAAGCGCCTGAGACAATTGTGGATAACGAAACTGAAAACCAGCCTCGAGCAAGCGTTTTGGCACTACCCGTTGGCCGTACAGCAAGATATCCGACATTTCCCCAAACAACAGCTTTAGCACCGGTGCCGGCATTGGCAGCAGTGTAGGGCGCTGCAGACGTTTTGCCAACTCGGCACTAAATACCGCATTGGTCACAGGCTTGGGGGCAACGGCGTTAACCGGGCCGCTGAGATTGTCGTTATGCAGAATAAAATCAATTAACGCCACCATATCATCCAGATGGATCCACGACATATATTGCTCGCCGGAGCCAATTTTGCCACCCAACCCCAGCTTAAAGGGCGGCAACATTTTCTTCAGCGCGCCACCTTTTGCTGCTAATACTACGCCTGTCCTGAGCAGGCATACCCGGGTTTGCGGACTACTGGCCTGCATTGCCAGATTTTCCCAGCGGGCACAAATGTCATGGCTAAACTCCGGGTAAAACGCCTGATAGTCTTCGTCGATTTCCTGCTCCCCCTGGCGACCATAAAAGCCAATGGCAGAGCCGCTGATCAGTATTTTGGGAGGATGGCTTACCGAGTTGAGCGCCTGCACCAGTTGTTCAGTCAGTTGCCAGCGGCTATCACAGATCCGGGCTTTCTGGGCGGCAGACCATCTTTTGTCGGCGATAGGTTCACCGGCCAGATTAACAATCGCATCAATCTGGTTCAGGTCAATATCGGAGAGCTGTTGGCGATAGCTTACCTGCTCTGTGTCAGTGCGCGCGGTACGGCTTAGTATTGTCAGCTGATGCTGAGCTTGCCAGTGCTTAACTAAGGCAGTACCGATCAGACCGGTGCCGCCAGTAATTAGGATCCGCATCGTCAAGCCTCCTGTCGGGTCAAGTGGTGCAGCATCTAAATAGTGTAGCCCCTGCGGGCTGGATATGACAGCTGCCGGCTGTACGCCCCAGCTTATGCCTTGTTGACGGAAAGCGTCAGCGATACCGAGTCAGCAAAACGCAGCGCATGAGGTTTATCGACTTCGACTTCGGCAAAGATCACGCTACTATGAGCACTGGCCAGTGCCAGCACTTCGGCTGTGAGTTTTTCCAGTAAATAAAAGCGGTTGGATTCAACCAGGCTGATAATTTGTTTGGTAATGGTACGGTAGTTCAGGGCATTATCCATCTGATCGCTACTGGCGGCAGCATCAGCGTGATATTGGATCCGCACATTGATCACGACATCTTGCTTATTTTTTATCTCATCATCATTAATACCAATGTAGGTACGTAGCCGCAGATTTTTAATACGAATGGTGGCAGGATTAAGCGCCATAACAAATTCCTTCAGTTAATTTGCAAAGCTTTACGTGCGGCTTGTGTTTTTCGATCAGCTAACTTTCCGCTGGAAAGCTCAGAGTAAAGGAGGCGCCGCCAAGGGGACTTTCGCCGACCTTGATCACACCGGAGTAAGAATCTACTAATTCAGCAACAATCGATAGACCCACACCATGGCCTTCCTGATAGGTATCCAGCCGGATACCACGTTGAAACAGCTCTTTTCGCCGCTCTGGCACAATACCCGGGCCATCGTCTTCGATGGTCATGCTAAAGGGGTGTGGTTGCACAGTCAGCTTAACCTGGCGCCGACAGGCTTTACAGGCGTTATCAAGCAGGTTGCCCAACATTTCCATTAAATCTGTTTCATCACCCCGGAAGAAGGTGGTTGGTTCACATTGGATATCAATCTGACAGTCCTTATCACGATAGATTTTACGCAGCGCATTACTGACTTTATCTGCCAGCGGTAACACAGGTGTTTGTTTTTTCCAGATATCCTGGCCCGAGCTGCTGGCTTTTTTTAATTGATGTTCAATCATGGCGGTGATCCGATCGATCTGCTCTTTTAGCTCCGGCTGTTGCGCTAATGGCGAAGTGCGTAGCACAGCAACCGGCGTTTTCAAGGCATGCGCCAGATCACTTAAATGATTACGGTACCGCTGTTTTTGCCGGTTCTGGTTAGCCAGCAACAGGTTCAGGTCCTCTTTGATACCGCGCAGTTCAGAGGGATAATTCCCGGTTAGATGATCCTGGCGACCTTTTTCCAGTTGTCGGATCTCAAAATCCAGCCGCGTTAGTGGCCGGGTCGTCCAATAATAGGCCAGGATACTGAGCAGGGATAAGCCAGCGCCAATGCCGATAAACCATTTGAGCAAGGTGTTGCGAAAACTGATGTGCGGTGCCAGCAGCAACTGTTCATCCTGCACAATATGAATCGCCAGAGGCTTGGCACTATCTCCGGTGTCAAACAGAAAGGCAATACTCAGGATCTGATATTTCTGTTGCTGTTGTTCAGAGGTGTAAAAAATATGCTGGCCCGGAACCAGTTCGATGACAGGTAATTCAAAATCCTGATTCAGCGAAGAATCTGACTGCCACAACAGCAGCTGATCTTCGCTGACATAAGCCGTTAAGCCCGAATCTGGCCGGTAAAAATCCGGCGCCAGGGTATTGTTATTGAGCTCAATTTTGCCGTTGATCAGATTAAGCTCTGACAAAATGGAGTACATATGTACTTCCATTTTCTGCTCGGCATTGGTCAATAGTTGCCGATAGAAGGCTTGTTCAATGGCCAGAAAGGAACTGGGTAGTAACAACAGCAACAGTACAGCGCTGACCAAGCCCTGGCGTAATTTTAATGGCAAAACCAGCATGTTATTCAACAGCTAGATTAAAGCGATAACCACGTCCGCGCAGCGTCTCAATGGGTTTCAGTTCGCCCTCAGGATCGAGTTTTTTCCGCAGTCTGAGGACAAAAACCTCAATCACGTTACTGTCCAGATCGAAGTCTTGATCATAGATATGCTCCGTCAGTTCTGTTTTTGAAATGACTTTGGCCGGATTTAGCATAAAATATTCCAACACTTTGTATTCGTAAGCGGTAAGGCTGACTTCTTCATCCGCCAGCCAGACTTGCTGGGTACGACTGTTCAGAGAGATCGGGCCAGAACGCAAGAGTGGGTCCGGTTGTCCGGCGGCACGGCGGATCAACGCATTACACCGCGCTAATAGTTCTTCATTATGAAATGGTTTGGTCAGATAGTCATCGGCACCGGCATCCAGGCCTTCTACCTTCTCCTGCCAGCTGCCGCGGGCGGTTAAAATGATAATCGGAGTCTTAATTTCTTGTTTCCGCGCTTTGCGGATTAGGGATAAACCATCCAGTTTTGGCAGACCGAGATCGATAATCGCAAGGTCATACGGATACTCTGACAACTTGAACCAACCATCGGCACCGTCAGCAGCCACGTCGACACTGAATTGTTGTTGTAACAGCTGACTTTTTATTTGATCGGCTAATAGACTTTCGTCTTCTACCACTAATACCCGCATGCTTATTCTTCCCTTTGCACCCGGCCATTCTGACCGTCTACCACCACATTAACGACCCGACCATCCGACTGCATTACCCTGACCCGGTAATGACGGTTGTCAGCCTGTACTTTTAACACCCGGCCCGGATAGCGCTGTTGCGCCAGTCGCGTAGCCTGCTCCTTTGAAACTTCACGGCTTGTCGATTGCGTCGTCTTCCTATTCTGCTCTTTCCTGAGCTCAGTCTGGCGCATCTGTTCTTTTCGCAGCTCAGTCTGCCGGTTCTGTTCTTCTCTGGGTTCCGTTTGGCCATAGCAAGACAAACTGAACAGACCAAGCAAGAATAGCGTTATATAAATTTTCATTTCACTCTCCAACAGCAAGCCGACACTTAGCGCTTTGCAACAACATTAATAGCGGTAAGCCGGCCTGGCACTGACTACCAGAGGAATGGTTCTGCCGGGGTGTTGCTCGGTAAAGGTTTGATAATACCGCCCCCGATATTTATAGGTCACCTGATAGCCTTCCAGTACCTGTCTGTAATGTACTGAATTATGACGCGTACGGCAATCTTCGTAATAGTGATCACGTTTTGATATATCATGACCGACACTGCCACCCAGTGCCGCACCGGCAACCAAACCAATTCTTTTATTGGTTTTGTTGCTGCCGACAGCATGTCCGAGCGCACCACCAACAATAGCACCAACAATTGCTGGCGTTGCCGAATCGCGTTGTTCGCGATAGACAGGGGTGCAATATGTACTGGCTTGTCGAACCGGAACCTGACTATATACCGGCACCACATCGGTGACCCGTCCATATTCGTGCCGGCTGTGTGCTTGTGTTGCTGCTGACCACATTAAAGTGCTGGTCAGTGCAAAATAACAAAGTTTTTTCATCGGCCACCTCCGATTTCAGCTTTATCGATAGCTTAGTGGGGGGTGTCTTAATTGTTGCTGAATGTTTCAAAACTTATTTTGTATATTTTTTATTAAAAATTTGCCAATTTTATTTTGCGTGCTAGTTTTATTTTTGGTTGGTATCGTTGTGTCAGGTAAGCAGGTGTGTCGCCTGGGTAGCCGCGCGGTGTCTGCCAACCCCGCAGGTATACTCAACGGTTGTAGCGAGCAAGTCAGCCGCGTGCCTGGCTGTTTCGGGAGGAAACATCAGATGAAAAAGCTTGTGCTCTCTGCCATGCTGGCAGCATTAGTACTGGGTGCCAATTATACGCTGGCCAATACAAGTGGACAGACGTTGACCAGAGCGACTGCGGAAGTGTCAACGAAGTTAAAGCTGAATCAGGCCAGCGTAGAACAACTCACAGCCATACCTGGTTTAGGTAAGGTAAAAGCTCAGGCCATTCTGGACCATATCAGTGAACATGGCGAAATTAAAAGCCAAGCCGAGCTAACCAAAGTTAAAGGGATCGGCGACAAACTGGCTGCTAAAGTCGCAGAGTACGTCAGTTTTGAGTAAGCCGGTTAGGGCGTGTGTAGAGCACGCCCTAACCTTAGGCGAGCTCGCCTAAGGCTTTCATTTGTTCATTCGCCCACTGCACCGCCTGATGATAGACATCGGGGATCTTATCTGCTGGCAGTTTGAATTTTTCGATTAACGCCGTGGCCTGTGACCAATTCGCATTTTCATAACACTCAATCAAACCGATAAAGCCTGCCAGTTCGCCGCTCTTTTCGATTAAGGCCGCTTTGATCTCGTTCGCTAGTGGTAGCTTTTCCATCACACTACTGATGGGTTCATCCAGGATCGCATCCATCAGCGACATCATACCGGTTAAATAAGCTTTATCCTGAGATACTCGTCCAGACAAGCCAGCCAGGCCCTCGGCAAAATTTGCCCGCGTCATAGATAGTCGCATCAACTCGGCAGGTTTATCACTACTGATTTGGGCAGTAAACAACAGTGACAAGAATTTCTTTAGTTCTGCCTGCCCGAGTACAATCAGTGCTTGTTTGATGGTTTCCACTTCTGCCCGGCGCCGGAAAATTGCCGAGTTACTGTAACGCAACAGCTTATAGGACAGGGTAACGTCCCGTTTGAAGATCTCGGTGATTCTGGCAAGATCCATATCCGCCTGCGAAGTTTCATATAATAGTTCCGCCAGCGCCAGTTGTGAGGGAGAAAGTGCGCGGGTTTGCAGCATTTCTGGTTTAGAGAAAAAGTAGCCCTGAAAGTAGCTGAAGCCTTGAGCCAGCGTCTGCTGAAATTCGGCATTGGTTTCTACTTTTTCTGCCAACAGTTTGATATGCGGAAAATCAGCAATCGCTTGCTTAATCTCTTCAATTTGCTCGGCATTAGTACTGCGGATGTCGATTTTAATAATATCGATGTAGGGGTAAAAGTGCCGCCAGACGTTTTTATGCTCGTAGTCGTCCAGCGCCAGGGTGTAGCCTTGTTCTTTTAAGTGCTGACATTCGGCTAGCAAACGTTTGCCGGGTTGAATGGTTTCCAGTACCTCTATTACCACCTGTTCTTTAGGTAACATACTAGGGTATTTTTTAAGTAGTGTTTCCAGCGTGAAGTTAATAAAACCAGGTTTGTCACCGAGAAAATCTTCCAGACCAAAGCTAAATTGGCTTCCCTCAACCATCTTGGAGGTAGCCTCATCACCGTCAATATTCGGAAAGGCATTTTCTACGCCGTCCCGGAACAATAGCTCGTATCCAAACAGTACTTTATTGCGATCTAAGATAGGTTGGCGCGCGGCGTAAAAATACATAGGCAACACTTCTCCGGCTAACATCAGCAAGGGCCTGACTTTTTCAGGCCCATCAGGTTTATAACCGGTATTCTAGCAGCAGTTAATATACCCTGTTAGCGGTTTTTGACTTCCAGTTGCATTTTGGCGAACAGCTGCTGGATTGACGGCGCCGGGGCTTTTGTCAGCAAGCTAACCAGAATTATCGCCAGAGTGCTGAGGATCACCCCCGGCACAATTTCATACAACCACTGACTCAGTGGCAAACCATTGATGGAGAGTGGTGCATAAATCCAGACTAATACCGTCAGGGCACCAACCACAATACCACTGAGGGCGCCGGCGAATGTCATCCGTTGCCAGTAAAGGCTGAGGATAATCAACGGGCCAAAGGCGGCGCCAAACCCTGCCCAGGCGTTACTGACCAGTTGCAGCACTGAGCTGTTGCGGTCAAATGCCAGCGCGATGGCGACGATCGCGACCGCCAGCACTGATAAGCGGCCAATAACCACCAGCTCCGCCTGTGAAGCATCGCGTTTGACAAAGGTTTTATAGAAATCTTCGGTCAGTGAGCTGGAGGTAACCAGCAACTGGGATGAGATGGTACTCATAATCGCAGCCAGGATCGCCGCCAGTAAGAAGCCGCTGATCAGCGGATGGAACAAAAACTGGGAAAAGATAATAAAGATCGTTTCCGGGTCCTGCAGTGTCATCTCGGTTTTCGCAACATAGGCAATACCGACAAAACCGGTCATCACGGCACCAACGATGGTTACCAGCATCCAGCTCATACCGATACGCCGCGCCACTTTAATATCTTTTACTGAGCGAATAGCCATAAAACGGACAATAATATGTGGCTGGCCGAAATAACCCAGGCCCCAGGACAGCGCCGAGATAATCGCCAGTGCTGAGCTGGCGCCAACCCAACTTAACAAATCCGGATTGATGGTACTGACAATCTGATTGACTTCACCAAGGCCACCCAGATGATCAATCGCTACCACCGGTACTAACACCAGCGCGATAAACATCAGGCAACCCTGCACAAAGTCGGTCAAACTTACCGCCAGAAAGCCACCAATCAGGGTGTAGATCACGACTACGCCGGCGGTGACAAAAAGCCCCAGCTCATAATCAAAACCAAAGGAGCTTTCAAACAACTTACCGCCGCCAACTACGCCGGATGAAGTGTAGAGTGTAAAGAACACAATAATCACCAGCGATGACACTAAACGCAGCAAACGAGTGCGATCTTCAAAGCGTTTTTCAAAATAATCCGGAATGGTAATGGCATCCTGCGCCAGCTCGGTGTAAACCCGCAGCCGCGGCGCCACTATTAAATAGTTAAGATAGGCGCCAATCAATAACCCGACAGCGATCCAGGTACTGCTTAAACCGGACAGGTACATAGCACCGGGCAGGCCCATCAGCATCCAGCCGCTCATATCAGAGGCGCCTGCCGAAAGGGCCGTTACACTGGGACTTAACTTACGTCCACCCAGCATATAGCCCGAGACATCATTATCGGTGGTACGGTAGGCATAAAGCCCGATTGCGATCATCGCCAGAAAATAGAGGGCGAGCGAAAAGAGAGTGGCAGTTTCCAAACGAAGCTCCTGTTATTGTTATAGTAAAACGAGCTGACCTTTACTGACGTCTATAACTATGGCTGACTTCGGCCAGAACGCGTCAGCAAAGGTCAAATCATAATAAATTCAGCCTGCTTGAGACTAGGGAGTGACGCTGCAGCTCTCAGTCTTAGTTTGGCTGAGGGTAAATGCTAACAAGATGACAGCGGGCTGGCTAGTGCTTTGCCACCAGCCCGCCGTATTGATTGTGGGATCTGCCGAATCGGTGCTGTTATTCCGGCCTTTTAAGCAGAGTTTTTAATCAGCTCCTTTAATCAGGGTATAGCGGCTGTAGCTGAACCGCCTGCTGCGAAGTATGGCTAGCTTTGCGCTTTAACCAGGCCTGATATAGCGCCTCACCTTGCCAACTTTCGGTTTGTGGACTGTACAATGCTTGTTCCAGCTTGAGTATCTCTGCTTTTAATTCCGGATCACTCACTTTAGCGGCAAGCTGTCCCAAGGAACGGCATGCTGGCGGATAGGCGCCGGCGGCCAGACGCAACAATGTCTGCTCTGCTGCTTTTGGGGAATTATTGTTACAGGCCTGTTTAAAGGCGTGCTTGCCAGCATCGACCGCTACAGTATTGCGATTGTCCGCTTGATTGCCAGCTTGATTGTTAGCGCGCAGCGTACGGCGTTCAAGCCACAGCCAGCATAATGCCACAGTGCTCAGCAGCCAGGCTGCTAACAATAC
>DAIOUM010000020.1:12705-34337 GCA_036759505.1 Alishewanella sp.
TGCCATTCTTCGGTTAGCGTCACCAGGCCGGCAATCAGCCAGCGGCCCGGGAAGTTTTCCGGTTGTGGTTTCACCTCCAGCTGCACAGGTTCTGCTTCCGCCATCACGGTTTTGCTGCGCGAGAAATAGTTAAAACGCTCAGGATTACGCTCAATCATTTCACCGGTAAACAGTGGCGGGGCTATAACAAAGTCCCCGCTGCGCTGTGGGATCAACAAATAGCGGCGGGTGATGGTGCGGTAACGTACGCCGTCAATCAGGGCTGTGCCTTCGGTATCCGGGCCCAGACGCTGAATTTCGGCGCCTTCCAGCGCCGGCTCAGTCAGATTGCCGCGTTGCAAGTCGCCACTAAAGTAGATCACCACGTCGTAATACAGCATTTGCTGCACATAGGCGGAGGGGTAACCGACTAGTTTCGCTTCCAGAAACAGGTCGCGCCGGTTTTGCGCCTGACTACTTTCAATAATGGTCAGTTCAATTGGTTCGGAACGGACGCCGTTTAACTCAAAGGCTGGGATCCGGTAACTACCGGTGTTACTGGCAAATAATGACACACTCCAGCTGGTATTGTGCTGTGTTACGCCGTTGATCACCTGGGTACTTTGACTTACCGACGGCAGCATAACCCTGAAGTCTTGCTCCAGCACCCGAAAATCTATGGCATCGGCGGCAAAACGCCCGTCAGCGCTTACCGTCAGGGTAATGGCCTCGCCCAGCATGGCCGGGTTTTTGTCGACACTGCTGCTCAGGCTGCTAAAGGCCTGCGCGGCCGACAGCGGTAGTAATAACAGCAGCAAACTAAGAAAACGGCTTACCATTCTTGTTGAGCTCCTTGCGGGGGTAGGCTGTGACGACGTTTTTGATATTCGAGCAGCATGCGGTTTCTAAGCAGGACACCGGGATCGTCCTGTACTTTGCGCAGTAGATTTTCCAACTCTTGTTGTTGTTCCGGTGTCGCATTAGGCCAGGGCTCATTAATAACAGCTTGTGCCGCAGCCTCCTGCGTTTCATCTTGGGCTGGCTCTAACTGCGCCTCAGCCTGTTGCGCGCTGTTAGCATCCGTTTGCTGTGGCTCTGACTCGTCCGGGGGGCTTTGCTCTGCTTGTTGAGCCGATTGCTCTGCACTATCAGCCTGTTCTTCAGCATTGTCTTTAGCATTTTGCGAAGCATTATCCGCTGATGATTCGTTGCTATCCGATGATTGTTGGTCTTGCTGCTCTTCTGATTGCTGCTGGGCCTGTTGCTCAGCTTGCTGCTGTAACAATTGCTGCATCAGTTCAGCGTTTTGCCGTGCAGCGCTATGCTCAGGATCCAACTCAGTGGCGCGCTGAAAAGCCGACAGCGCTTGCTCCAGATCTTGTTGCATTGCCAGCGTATTACCAAGGTTATGCCACAGACTGGCGTTTTCACCCTGCGCAAGAGCCTGACGGTAGGCTTGCTCTGCCTGCTGATAATCACCGGCGCGGTAGGCCGCATTACCTTGCCACAGTGGGTCCTGAAACTGCTCTCTGGCTCTGGCATAGTCACCCTGTTGATAGGCCTGCTGTGCGCGTTGCTGTTGGGTTTGCCACAGCTGCTGCCAACTATTGGCATTGGCTGGTGGGATATAGATAAGCAGACACAGCATTAATACCGCTGCGCGCCGGCCAAGCCAAAGCGCCAGTGGTAACAATAACCAGACCAGATAAACTGCGCCATCCTGCCAGACATCGCCGCTTAATATCGGCGTCTCGCCTTTACTGGCCTGTGGGTTGCGTAGTGCCTGCACCAGCGCCTCCAGATCGCTGTTATCAGCGACGGCTTGTCGGAACTGACCGCCACCCTGGCGGGCCAGCACCGCCAGTTGTTGTAGTGGCACCCGTGGTACTACCACGCCACCCTGACGATCTTTTAACAGCTCACCGTTTTCCAGCCTTACCACTGCGCCCTCAGCAGAGCCAAATGCCAGCACTGACAACCGGTGCGGATAACGGTTAAGCAGTTGCTGCAGCGCATGAAAACTTTGTGCCTCAAAACCGTCAGTAAATAAAATCACTTCGCCACTGGCGAAGCCAGCCTGGGTTAACAGTTGATCGGCCAGCTCCAAAGCAGCCAGCACATTAGAACCCTGACCTGGCATCAGTTCCGGGCGCAAATTGGGCACTTGCAGGCGGATATTGTTGTGATCCGGTGTCAGCGGCGAAATCACAAAGGCATCGGCAGCATAGCTAATCAATGCCAGTTCGCCTTCGCGTAATTTATCAATAAAATCCAGTGCTTTAAATCTTTGCTGCGTCAGGCGATCCGGCACCAGATCGGTGGCGCGCATCGACAGTGACATATCCATAATCAGCACTGTCGCCTGCTTGACGGTCAGTGCCGGTTGCGGCAGTTTCTGCCAGCTTGGGCCACTTAATGCCAATACGGCCAACAGCCAGCAAAGTGCCAGCAAGGGCAGGGCCAACGGCTGGCGTTTGTGTAGTTGTTCTCCCAGCAATACCACGGGTTGTAAATGCCGGGCAATCAGATTATGCCAAAGCCCTGGTTGCTGGCGGTGCCGGTACAGCAGCAGCCAGAGTAACAGCGCCGGTAGCAGGGCCAGTAGCCAGAATGGACGTAGTAGATGT
The DNA here is from genome assembly GCA_036759505.1 of Alishewanella sp. Lineage (GTDB taxonomy): Bacteria > Pseudomonadota > Gammaproteobacteria > Enterobacterales > Alteromonadaceae > Alishewanella. Next base: position 15,312 of record DAIOUM010000020.1, read on the forward strand.
AACTCAGACCACACGGTTTTTTACTCCTGCCCAATCAACTCGCCGCAGCGCCAGATAAAAGCTACAGAGCAAAGCCAGCGCCAGCGGATAATGCAGCAAGCTAAGCTGGGGCCGGTAGGTGAGCTGCTCACGTTCTATCGGTTCCAGCTGATCCAGTAACTGATAAATTTGCCGCAGCTCTGCCGGACTACGGGCGCGGAAATAGCGGCCACCGGTCTGCTCGGCTACCTCACGTAATAACACTTCGTCTAAATCATGTGAAGGGTTGATAATACGCTGTCCGAAAATACTCTGTTGTACCATCTGTTCAGCACCCAGGCCGACAGTATGGATGCGGATCCCGGCAGCTTTCGCCAGTTGTAAGGCTTCGCGGGGCTGGATCTCGCCGGAGTTGTTGGCGCCGTCACTGAGTAGAATTAACACTTTGTTGCTGGATGGGTAGGCATTCAGCCGTTTTACGGTAAGGCCGATCGCCTCGCCAATGGCAGTCCGCTGGCCAACCAGGCCCATGACGGCATCGTCGAGAAATTGCTGTACCGTGGCCAGATCAAAGGTGAGCGGTGTTTGTTGATAGGCGGCATCTGCAAACAGGATCAGGCCAATCCGATCGCCCTGGCGCTGGGCAATAAAATCGCGCAGCACCAGTTTCATCGCATCCAGCCGGGTCATCCGCTGGCCATTTAATTCCATATCCTGAATATCCATCGAACCGGACAGATCTAACGCCAGCATCAATTCGCGCCCCTGCTGTGGCAGGGTTACCGGCTCACCCAGCCAGCGTGGCTGGCTGGCGCTTAGCACCAACAGAACCCAGGTTAATAGCAGCAATAGCCGCACACTGATTGGCGCTGTGGCGCCAGTGCTGTGCGCCTGCCCTAATTTCGCCAGGGCCGGCAGTTTTAGTGCACTGCCGCCTAGCTGGCGGGCTTTTGGCACCAGCCAGGGGAGGGGCAATGCCAGTAACAGCCAGGGATAACTAAGCTCCAGCATGGTCAACTCCTGTACCCGGGCCGGTAGCTGGGCTGGCGGCTTGCTGATACAAGCGGCCGTTAAAGCGCTGGATAAAGACCCCACCACACTGATACAACTGCTGGCGTTCCAGCGCGTTGTGCTGCGTTGGCGCCTGATATAACAGTGGCTGTAACGGTGGTAACTGCAGCGCGGCGGGTAGCTGACTCTGCCAGTGCTGTTGCCAGCTCCCGGTATCGGCGGTTAACAACGGATGCCGCGGTGCATAAGCCTTGACTAAGCGTTTGAGCAGTTGATTCAGCTGGGCTGGCATTGTCGGATCAGTGGCATCCAGTTGCTGCCAAAGGCGTCGGGCCAGCCGTTTCGGACGCTGAAACCGCCAGTAACGCAGCGCAATAGTGAGCGTAAATAAACACGCGGCTAGTAGCAGGAGTAACAGCAGCCAGTGACCGGGCGCCAGCGCGAAGCTCTCGCTTAACGCCGGTTCGTCAATATCGGCCAGTAACGCCAATAATTGTGTTGGCTCAGTCATGATAAATCCCAGCCAGTTGGCTTAACAGCGGGCTGGCACTGCTTAGCGTCAGCCATTTACAGCCCAGTTGTAACACGCTGTGCTTGGCTGTCGCCAGCGCTTGCTGTTGTTGCTGTTGATAGCGCTGTTTTAGCTGTGAATTAAACTGCACCACTTTTAATGCCTGAGCGGCACTGACCAGCGCCTCGCCCTGTAGCTCTGATGGCAGCTGTAACTCCAGCGGGTCACTGAGCTGACAACAGTGAATTTCATTATGCTGCGATAATACCTGCAAATGGCGTAACGCCTCAGCATCCAGGGTGGCAAAATCGGACAAAATATAAAGCAGGCTGCCCGGGCGCAGTAGCCGCCTTAGCTCTGCCAGTGCTGTGCTCAGGGCCATGCCCTGATTGCTGCGGCTTTGCTGATGCACATCCAGCAGCGCCTGAAAATAGCGCAACACACCACGGCTTCTGCCCAGGGGTTTTAACAGTACATGCTGCTGTTCACTGAACACCAGGCCACCCAGTTTGTCGCCATTGGCTTTGCAATGCCAGGCCAACAGGGCCGCCAGATGCGCCGCCTGCACGGATTTTAACAGCAGGCTGGAGCCAAAGCGCATGGACTCGGTCAGCTCGGTCAGCAGAAACACCGGGCGCTCGCGCTCTTCACGGAACAACTTGGTATGGACCCGTCCGGTGCGGGCCGTTACCCGCCAGTCAATAGCGCGCACATCGTCACCCACCTGATAGTGCCGCACTTCATCAAACTCCATGCCGCGGCCTTTGCTGCGCGCCAGATAACTGCCGGCCAGCTTGCTATGTACCTGCTGGCCGGGGCTTAGATCCAGTAACCGGGTATGGTGCTGATACCACAGCAGCTCCGGCAGGCCCAGCTGATAACCATTGGCGTGCAAGCTGCTAAGCCAGCGCTGTGCATCAAAAGCCAGTTCGCTCATCTTAGGGCACTGCCACCCGCTGCAGGACTTCGGTCAGCACCTGATCAGTGCTGATCCCTTCGGCTTCTGCCGCATAGGTCAGGATCAGACGATGGCGCAGCACATTATGAAATACCGCCTGAATATCTTCCGGCGTAACAAAATCACGACCCGCCAGCCAGGCACGGGCACGGGCGCATCGATCCAGCGCTATGGTCGCCCGCGGGCTGGCGCCATAGCTGATATAGCTGGCCAGTTTGTCGCTGTAAGCCGCCGGTTGGCGGGTGGCCATCACCAGTTGCACCATATAATGCTCCAGGCTCTCTGCCAGATGCAGCTTTAGTACCTGCTGGCGGGCAGCGAAAATATCCGCCTGACTGATGGGTGCCGCTTTAACCGGTGTTTCATGGCGGGCTTCGGCGCGGGTTAAGCGCAGGATCTCCAGCTCGGTCGCGCTATCCGGGTAATCAACCTTTAAATGCAATAAAAAGCGGTCAAGCTGGGCTTCCGGCAGCGGGTAGGTACCTTCCTGCTCCAGCGGGTTTTGCGTCGCCATTACCAGAAACAGCTCCGGCAGTTTATAAGTATTGCGACCCACGGTGACCTGTTTCTCTGCCATTGCTTCCAGTAGCGCAGACTGTACCTTGGCCGGCGCGCGGTTAATTTCATCCGCCAGAATTAAATTATGAAACAACGGGCCGGATTGAAAGGCAAAGGCGCCGGTTTCCGGCCGGTAGATATCGGTACCGGTCAGATCAGCAGGCAGTAAATCAGGGGTAAACTGTATGCGGTGAAACTCTGCTTCTACACCTTGCGCCAGTGCATTCACTGCGCGGGTTTTCGCCAGACCGGGCGGGCCCTCTACCAGCAGATGGCCATTGGCCAGCAAAGCCAGCAAGATGCCTTCGGTCAGTGCCGGTTGCCCCAGCACCTGGCTATCCAGATAAGATTTTAATGACGCAAAAGCCTGTACCATGATGATTTCTGTCTTATTATTAAGAAGTGGTTGATTTTTGACCGCTTTCTGCGGGCAAACGCCAAATTAGGACCTGTTGTTATTTATAAGGTTCCCGTATGGCTATTACAAGCGCTAAAACAAGAGTTTTAAAACAACTGTTTTAATTTCGCCGGACTGTGGTTACAATCAAAAGTCAGAGGTCAGACCTGTAATCAGGCCAGCATAAAACAAGAGGATAACTATGGCAGCCCCTATCAACCTGAGAACCCGTGACGGTGAGCGTATTGCAATCGTGTCCGGGCTTCGTACCCCCTTTGCCAAACAAGCGACCGAGTTTCATGGTGTCTCGGCTCTGGATCTGGGAAAACTGGTGGTTAATGAATTACTGATCCGCGCCGAACTGGATCCGGCGCTGGTAGAGCAGGTGGTGTATGGCCAGGTGGTGCAGATGCCAGAGGCGCCAAATATCGCCCGTGAAATCGTGCTGGGTACCGGTATGCAGGTGCATACCGATGCCTTTAGTGTTACCCGGGCCTGTGCCACCAGTTTTCAGTCGGTAGTCAGTGTTGCCGAATCCATGCTGGCCGGTGTCACTCAGATCGCCATTGCCGGTGGCGCTGACTCCAGCTCAGTGTTACCTATTGGCGTGAGCAAGAAACTGGCGCGCGCCCTGGTCGATGTCAATAAAGCTAAAACCCTGGGCCAGAAACTGGCAATTTTCCGTCGTCTGGGCCTGAAAGACTTACTGCCGGTTCCACCAGCAGTAGCCGAATACAGCACCGGCCTGTCAATGGGCGATACGGCTGAACAAATGGCGAAAAGCCATGGTATCAGCCGGGCAGCGCAGGATGAAATGGCACACCGCTCGCACACGCTGGCGGCGGCCGCCTGGCAAGCCGGCAAGCTGGCCGATGAGGTAATGACCGCCTATGTTGAGCCGTACAGCCGTTATTTAAAGATCGATAATAATATCCGGATGGAGTCGAAGCTTGACTCCTACGCCAAATTAAAGCCGGTATTTGACCGGGTGCATGGTTCAGTAACGGCGGCAAACAGTACGCCGCTGACCGACGGTGCTTCTGCTGTGCTGATGATGACCGAAGGCCGCGCCAAGGCATTGGGTTATACCCCCCTGGGTTATCTGCGCAGCTACGCCTTTTCGGCCATCGGCGTACATGAAGATATGCTGATGGGCCCGTCTTATGCCACGCCGATCGCGCTGGATCGCGCCGGGATGAAACTGTCGGATCTGACGCTGATTGAAATGCATGAAGCCTTCGCTGCTCAGGCGCTGGCCAATATGAAGATGTTTGGCAGCCGTAAATTTGCCGAAGAAAAGCTGGGCCGCAGCGAAGCTATTGGCGAAATTGATATGGATAAATTTAACGTCAACGGCGGTTCATTGGCTTATGGCCACCCCTTTGCCGCGACCGGCACCCGCTTAATAGTGCAAACCCTGAATGAATTAAAACGTCGTGGTGGTGGCATCGGCCTGACCACTGCCTGTGCCGCCGGCGGTTTAGGCGCAGCGATGATTGTGGAGACCGAATAATGACTGAGACAGTAAGCAGCTTTAGCTTAAGCATCCGCGATGACAAGGTGGCCGTGATCACCATGGATATTCCGGGTGAAAGCATGAATGTCCTGAAAGCCTCGTTTGCCGATGAAATTGATGCCATGCTGAAACAGCTGGCTAACGACAGTACCTTAAAAGGCGTGGTCTTTATCAGTGGCAAAAAAGATTCCTTTATTGCCGGCGCCGATATTAGCATGCTTGACGCCTGTCAGACGGCTGAGCAGGCGCAAACTATTGCCGCGATGGGACAACAAATGTTCGACCGGCTGGAGCAACTGCGTCTGCCGGTAGTTGCTGCGATCCATGGCCCTTGCTTGGGTGGTGGTTTGGAGCTGGCTATGGCGTGTCATGTGCGGGTTGCCAGCAGCAGCCCGAAAACCGTGCTGGGTTTGCCGGAAGTGCAGCTGGGCTTACTACCCGGCAGTGGTGGTACCCAGCGTTTACCAAAGTTAGTTGGCGTGCAAAAAGCGCTGGATATGATCCTGACGGGTAAGCAATTGCGTGCGGCTCAGGCGAAAAAGCTCGGCCTGGTCGATGAAGTGGTGCCGGAGAGCATTCTGCTGGATGCCGCAGTGAAAAAGGCGCTGGCCGGTAAACCACGACGCGAAGCGAAAAAGCAGAGCTTGCTGGATAAACTGCTGGAAAATACCGGACCGGGTCGCAAACTGGTGTTCTCCCAGGCACTAAAACAAACGCTGAAGAAAACTCAGGGCAATTATCCTGCCGCCCTGCGGATTATTGAAGTGATTCAAACCGGTGTTGAGCAGGGCTATCAAAAAGGTCTGGCCGCAGAGGCCAAAGCCTTCGGCCAGCTTTGTATGACGTCAGAGTCGGCGGCACTGCGCAGTATTTTCTTTGCTACCACCCAGATGAAAAAAGAAAGCGGTGCCGGTGATGCTAAACCGCGTAAGGTGCGCAAAGCCGCGGTGCTGGGGGGCGGCCTGATGGGCGGCGGTATTGCTAATGTCAGCGCCACCAAAGCCGGCGTAGCGGTGCGGATCAAAGATATCGCTGAGCAGGGCATTAATAATGCACTGAAATACAGCTTTGATATTCTGAATAAAAAATACAAAAAACGCTTTATCAGCAAAGCTGAGATGCAAAAGCAGCTGCTGTTAATCACCGGCACCACCGATTACAGTGGTTTCCATGATGTCGATATCGTGGTTGAGGCGGTATTTGAAGATCTGGGCTTAAAGCAGCAAATGGTGGCCGATATTGAACAGCACTGTGCGGAGCATACCATCTTTGCCAGCAATACCAGTTCGTTACCTATTCACAAAATTGCCGAAAAGGCAGCGCGGCCGGAAAATGTGATCGGTCTGCATTACTTCTCACCGGTAGATAAAATGCCGCTGGTGGAAGTCATTGCGCATGACAAAACCTCTGCGGAGACCATCGCTACTACGGTTGCCTTTGCCCGTAAGCAAGGTAAAACGCCGATCGTGGTTAAAGACGGTGCCGGTTTCTATGTTAACCGCATTCTGGCGCTGTATATGAATGAGGCGGCCAATATTCTGCTTGCCGGCGAACCGGTAGAGAAAATTGACCGCGCGCTGGTCAAATTCGGCTTCCCGGTTGGCCCGGTGACGCTGCTGGATGAAGTAGGCATTGATGTTGGCGCCAAAATCTCTCCGATTTTAACGGCTGAGCTCGGTGAGCGCTTTGCCGCACCAGCTGCCTTTGACAAACTGCTGGCCGATGGCCGTAAAGGCAAGAAAACCGAAAAAGGGTTTTATCTTTATGGTAAGGCAGCGAAAAAAGGTAAAAAGCTGGTTGATGAGTCGGTGTATGCAGTGCTTGGCGTAACACCGGCGCCGGCGCTAAATAGCGATGAAATTGCCAGCCGCTGTACCGCGCAGATGTTGAATGAGGCGGTACGTTGTCTGGAAGAGGGCATTATAGCCTCGGCCCGGGATGGGGATATCGGTGCCATCTTTGGTATCGGTTTCCCACCATTCCTAGGTGGCCCGTTCCGCTATATTGATAAGTTGGGTGTCAATAATCTGGTGGCGACCTTACGCCAGCTGGAAAGCCGCTTTGGTAGCCGCTTTACGCCGTGTGATACCTTGCTGAAAATGGCAACAGATGGCGAGCGTTTCTATCCGCAATAAGGGCGATATTACGCTTAGCAAAGGGCCTGCGGGCCCTTTTTGCATTTTGGCTAAAAATGCAACTAAAGCATAACAGCAAGACGTCCGGATAGCTGATATAATCGCCAGCAGCAGTAAAGTGATGTAGGAGAAAGCGGGTGTTATTAGTTCCGGTGCTTTGGTTAATGGTAGCAGTAGGCGTATATATCGCCGCGCTGCGTAGTGGTATGCAGGCGATGCGCTGGGCACTGGCGGCAATCTTCACCGGCCCTTTGCTATTACCGCTGTTTAACAGCCACAAACGTCTAACGCTGCGCCGCGCCCGTGGCCGTAGCTACGGTTTATTCCGGCCCTAATTGTCGCTTTAAAAGCGCCATAGCGGCTTTTAGCAGGCTATCCTGTTGCCGATCCTGATGACAGACGGCATAAAGTGTCAGTGTGTAGCGCTGCGCCGCGGCCGCCACCAGTTGCCCGGCGTTGAGATAGGGTTTGACCCAGCTCTCGGGTAAAAAGGCGGCAACCTCACCCGCTAACACCTGGGTGAGCGCCAGTTGCGCTGAGTTAGTGCTAAAGCGTGCCGCCTGTAGCTGTGGCCAATCGCGGCTATGCTGCAGTGCAAAGGCCTGCCCCCATTCGACATAACAGTACTCTGCAGCGCTGAGCTGCTTACAGGCTGCATGGCCCGGCGTGCATACCGCCAGCAGCGGTAACTGTGCTATGGCTTCGCGATAAAGCTCTTCGGTCTTTACCGGCTCCGGTAACATAGCCAGATCCAATTGTTGGCTTAGCAGCAAGTCACTGATTTGTTCCTTCGGTAAAGATTCGGCGCGGATAGTCAGTGGTGTTGGCAGTAGCGCCAGCTGTTGCAGCGTGGGCGCTAATAGCCGCTCAGCCAATACCATCGGCATTGCCAGCTGTAAAGCCGGGCTTTGGCTGGCGCTATCTGCGACGTCTTGTCTGGCGCGCTGCAAGGCGGCCAGCATAGTTTGGGCGTGCGGTAACAGCCGCTCGCCTGCTGCTGTTAACTGAATGTTATTACGGTGTCGGATAAATAAATTTACGCCCAATTGTTGTTCCAGCTGGCGGATGCGGAAACTCACCGCTGACTGTGTAAGGTATAAATTTTCGGCAGCCTTACCAAAATGGCGGGTGCGCTGTACTTCCAGGAAGGTTTTCAGTAAGTCAGTATCCAAACTAGCCTCAAATGTTTTTTATCGTAACAATTAAAAATATTTGTTTTACGACAGGAATTTTGTTAACCATACTCCGCACAGTTTAAACAGGCTGGCTTGATATTCAACGACATGAGAGGAAAAAAGTGATGCAGCAAAGTTTTGTCGCTAATCGTCGCTTTTTCGATGACCGGAATTTCCCACGCGGTTTTACCCGGTCTGGGCGTTTTACCCTGGCAGAAGGTAATCTGCTGGAAAAACATGGTTTAGCAATGCAAGAGTTGGAGCAGGGCGTGCGCCAACCGGCAACTGACGAAGAGCAGCGCTTTTTGTTAGTGTGCCGTGGTGAAGCTGAAGCCAATACTGTGTATGAAAAAACCTGGTTAAAGTATAAACAACGTCTGGCAGAAAAACGCAAATTTCATACTGTATTCGGTAAGAAGCGGATTGCAGATGGCTCGGATGATTTCTCGTACGTTGAATCAGACGCCGATTAAAAAAGCCCGTTAGGGCTTTTTTAATGCCCGGAATCCAGGCCTTGCCCGCAAGTGGCGACGGCAAGCTATTGCTTCGTCTTATAAGGACGCAATCTTGGGTCGCTGTTGTTTCTGTTCCTGCAGAAAAGCCGCAAAGTCTTCGGCAGACAACGGCTTACTGTAATAATAGCCCTGAATAATTTCACAGCGCAGTTTGCGCAACTGCTCTAGCTGTTCGTGTGTTTCCACCCCTTCTGCCACCACACTCAAACTCAGGTTATGCGCAATAGTGACTATGGTATCGACCATATTGCGACCGCGGGCGCTGCTCATATCGTCGATAAAGGCTTTATCAATTTTCAGCGTATTAAGTGGAAATTGTTTCAGATAGGCCAGCGAGGAGTAACCGGTACCAAAATCATCCATCGCCAGATGAATACCGCGGGCGCGCAGTTTTTTCATGGTATCAATTGCCAGTTTCGGCGATTGCATTACCGTGCCCTCGGTGATCTCTAATTCCAGGTGGTAGGAGGGCAAATCGGTTTGCTGCAGAATATCGTCAATCTGATCACAGAGAAAGGGCAGCATAAATTGCTTGGCCGATAAGTTAACGGCTACCCTGCCATGAAACAGGCCCTGGGCTATCCAGCGTTTTACATCGATACAGGCTTTACGCAATACCACGGTACCGATATCAACAATTTGTCCGGTTTCTTCTGCCACCGGAATAAAGCTGGCTGGGCTTACCAGACCACCTTTGGGTGTAATAAAACGCACCAGGGCTTCCATACCGACGACCTTGCCACTTAGCATGTCCATTTTCGGCTGGTAGAACACGGTAAAATAATCTTCTTTTAAGCCGTGGCGGATCAGGTTTTCGATCTGCAGCCGTTTAACGGCTTGTTTGTTCATAGTGTCATTAAAAAACAAATAGCGGTTGGCGCCGGCACTCTTGGCATGATACATGGCGGTATCGGCATTACGCAGCAGCGCCTGTGGATCCTTGCCATCCTCCGGAAACAACACTATGCCGACACTACTGGTTACCGCCAGCTCATGCTGATCCACAGCGAAAGGCTTATTAATTTGTTCCAGTAAGTTTTTTGCCAGGCTGGTAATGGCATGAATATCGTTGGTATTGTCGAGCAAAATAGCGAATTCATCGCCGCCGAGTCGGTAAAGTTTTTGCCGGAACAATTTATTGTTATGCAGGCGATCAGCTAGTTTACATAGCAGGGCATCGCCGAGCTCGTGACCCAGTGAGTCGTTAATTTTCTTAAAGTTATCCAGGTCAAATACCAGTAGCGCATGTTCGGTTTTCTCGGTAACCAGACTGGCCAGCTTATTCATAAAAACTGCGCGGTTGGGTAAGCCGGTCAGGGTGTCGCTATTAGCCAGCCGGCTTAATTCGGCTTCGCGTCTTTTGCGATCGGAAATATCAGAAAATACCGCGACGTATTGGGTAATAAACCCCTGCTCATCTTTAATCACGTCAAAGGTTAATTCTGCCTGGTAGTAATCACCATTGGTTTTCAGTTCACGGATCTCGCCGCTCCAACGGCCATCCCTAACCAGTTTTTTCTCAATATCCTGAATAAAACGCGGCGGATAGAGGGACAGCTGAAAACGGCTTTGAAGCACTTGCTCCCGACTTTTGCCGGTAATCACGCTAAAGGCTGGGTTAACTTCGATAATGTTGAACTTAGTATCACAAATCACCACGGCATCTGAGATATTCTCCAGACAGCGGGCAAAGAGTTGCATCCGGGCTTCAGCTTGTTTTAGTTGGCTGATATTTTTCAGGGTGCCCGTCATGCGCTGGGCTCTGCCGTCTTCGTGATAGGCAACAACTTTACCGCGGTCCAGTACCCAGATATAGGTTTCATCCAGTGTTTTAACCCGGTAGCTGGCTTCAAAAAATGGACTTTTGCCAGCCAGATGCTGTGATAAAGCGTGGCTAACCCTGTCTAAATCCTGCGGATGGATCAGCGCTTTGTTGGGCGGGAAGTCTTCAGTCTTGGGGGCAATCGCCAGCGGCTCCAGCCAGGCGCTCGAGCGGTAGAGCTCGCCACTATCAATATTCCAGTCCCAGAGTTCATCGCCGCTGCCCCAAATCGATAGCCGCAGTCGTTCTTCACTTTTCGCCAGCGCCTGATGGTAACGCCGCATCCGCCGTAAACTTAACTGGCCAAGCAGTAAACCTGTCAACGCCAGAGTGAGTAATGCAGGAAAAAAGTAAGGTTGTACGGTATCCCAACTAAGGGCCGCAGCGGCGAGGGGCAAGAAAAATAACACACCGAGTGTTAGCCCCAAAAAAGAGAGGGTAAGAAAAGTTATTGTTTTATCGCGCACTTTTTTATTTTTTCAGTACTGCTTTTGGACTACGGTAACGGAGAAAATCGGTACTGTCAAAAGCATTTTTGCTGCTGTTGTAATAATTCTGTCAACTGCGACTTATGCAGGCATTTTACATAAGTATCAGCTGGCGGCGGATCGGTCGCGCACAGCAAGACATCGTACTCAGCGGCAAGCAGCTGCTTTAAAAAATCCTGAAACCGCAACCGGTCAATATCGTGTAAAGCATTAAGAATTTGTTGCGTTAAATCAAAGCTATAATCACCCTGACTCAATGCCAGCCAATACCGCTTAGCTCTGGCACTTAAACTAATATCCCGTTCCGCCAGTTGGGCAGCTAAGCCCTGCTTTAATGACTGAAAATCGCTGTCATCCAGTTGATTCAACTCACTGATAAAGTGCCGGAAAAAGGCCACTGTTGCCTGATAGAGCGCACCTGCTGGCTGATTAGGCGACTGGATATAGAATGCCATGCCCGGCAGGGTATTGACCGGGACATAGCCGGTACCCACCAGATAGCCCAGTTGTTGTTCGGTTCTTAGTTGATGAAAATAGCGCGGCGATAAGATGTGATTGGCTAGCATAAAAAGCGCCATCATCGCGGGGGATTTTTCCCGTGCCGGCAGATAAATCACCAAGGCATGGTCGGAGGGGGAGTCGGGTGGGTTCTCCAACCAGACGGGGCCCAGATCGCGGATCAGACATTGTTGCGATCTGAGTGCCTGGCCGATGGCACCTTGCTGCCGTTGCCAGCTTTGTAATAGTCGCTGTAAGGCCAGCGCATCAACCCGACTCCAATTACCCAGTAACAAGGCTTCAAGATGCAAGTCTTGCCACACCTGCTGCCGGAACTGTTGAAAATCGGCATAACTCAAGGCATCCAGTGCCACGGCAAGTTGCACCGGTTCCGGGTTTTGCGGTTGCAGTACAGCCGAAAGCGTTGAGAACAGGGTGGCAACAGGTTTATTTTTACTGCTGTTAAGCCAGTGCCGGCAAAGCTGCTGTTTTAGCTCTGTAAAGCGCTGTGGACAAAACTCTGGATCTGGCAGCTGGGCCAAAAGATCAGCAACCAGACGTAACTGATTAGCACTCAGGCCGTTGGTCTGTAAACTGAGCCCCTGGCGGTGGACATGCAGAAAATAGTTCAACCCGGCAGTTGTCGCGGCGTAAAGTTGCTGATTAAAGCGATCCAACAGTAATTCGACCCATAAGCGACTGGCGGCCTGCTGTTGCAGCGTCTGGCAGCTATTGGGCAGACTCAACTGAATAAAGATGTGCCCCTTGGGGCTGTGAAAGTCGGTATCCGCTTTGTACCAAAGGCTTAAACCCGGGTCAGTAAAAAATAATTCGGGCTTATCTAAATGGTCGGCAGAGGTGAGCAAGGTTAAATCAGCTTGCAGATAAGGATTGGTGTCGGGTAACTGGATGCTGTCAAGTAGCTTGGTTTGAGCAAGCGCCGCAAGTAAAGATTGATCAATTGCCTGCAGCTGATAGGGGGTATGATACCAGCGGGCCTGACGGTCAGTAGTGACATCATCGGCAATCAGCATCAGCCGTAAGTTATTGGCGTTAAAATAGCTTAGTAACTGCTGATACAGTGCAAGTGGCGGCGGCTCCATCCGGTAATCGCCAAAGATCACATCCTGTAGCGGATAGTGCTGCAGATTGAGCGACAGATCCATCGCCGTCTGCAACGCGGTGGCGGGCTCATAAAATTGATAAGCCCATTGCAGCAGTTTCTGCCGCTCTTTAAACAGCTGTTCGGGAAAGGCGCTTTGTTTTAGTAACTGCAGTTTGGCGAATACCGCCTGCACGACCTGCTGATATTGTTGCCGGCCAAGCTGAGTTAGTTCGAACGCCAGCGTAAAATCTTTATAGTTACTGCCATCAATGCCGCCGCCGGCGCTTAGTTGATTCACCAGGCCCTGTGCTTTAAGGACGGCTAACAGTGAGCCAGGTCCCTCGTCGCCTAACAGATGGGCGAGAAAACTGACGATTTTATAGCGATACCAGGGCTGGATATCGGGGAGTGCAAAACTTACCACTAACCGCTGGCTGCTCTTATGTGGCCGGATATTTAACTGTAATCCCTGATGCTCGCTCAGATAGAGTGGGACTTGCAGCGGGCTCTTGGCCGCCACATCACCTTTAATCGCACTGAAATAACGTGTTGCCAGTTGCTGCAGCTCAGCCAGGCTCTGTGGGCCCACCAGGCACAATGACATCCTCTGAGCGCTGTACTGGCTATCGAAAAAGCGTTTAACTGCTTGCTGCAGGCTTTCCTGTGGCTGATCGGCCAGGGTTTGGGCATTACCAACCGAAAATTTGGCAAAGGGATGCGCCGGATTAATGCTTTCTTTATGTACCTGATAGATACGCCGGCTGTCATCTTTTAGCTTTAGCGAAAATTCCGCTTCAATGGCCTGGCGTTCTTTTTCGACATAGTCACTGCTAAACAAGGGCGCGGTAAACATCGCAGCAAAGCGGCTTAAGCCGTCGGCAAAATATTGCTGTTCAAGATCAAAGTAGAACTGGCTATGCTCAGTGCCGGTCCAGGCATTGTGACTACCGCCGTGTTCACTAATAAACTGCTGCAGCTCGCCAGCCTGTGGATAAGCTGCGCTACCTAAAAACAGCATATGTTCTAAAAAGTGGGCCAAACCTTCGCGTTCTATCGGATCGTCAAAGTGCCCGACGTTGACAGTCAGCGCGGCTGCACTTTTTTCGCTGTCGGCTTGCTGAACCAATAGCACTGTTAAACCGTTAGCTAAGACAAGGTGCCGGTACTGTCTGGGATCGTTCGGGCTTTGCAATATCAGTGAACTGGCCAAGATGCATCCTTTAAAGGCACGCGCTGAGGGCGCCTCTCATAGCGATAAGTAATAACCAGCATAGGCCTTATGCTTTAATAGCAGTTACGCTGGCGGCTGACTTTCATTATCATAGCGCACTATTTTCACCTGACGCATGCTTATTTGTTAAACGGCCGGCCAGATGGGACAGATCAAGTAGTATGGCAATAACATCATGGTAAATATTGTAATCATGCGCCACGGCGAAGCTGAGCCGTTGCAGGCTGACGATCAGCAACGCGCACTGACCGACCAGGGCCGGCTGGAAGTGCAACAGATGGCGTCCTGGTTGGCCCGGGCCTATCCGGCATTTGACTACCTGTGGGTCAGCCCTTATCTGAGGACACGGCAAACTGCTGCGCTCATGCTGGAAGCGCAAGCGTCCTGCAAACTCGAGGTATTGACGCAATTGGTGCCCGATGGCCAGGCGTTACAGGTCAAAGATCACCTGGATTTGCTGCTCGCTGAGCAACCCGATGCCCGGGTATTGCTGGTATCCCATATGCCGCTGGTCAGTTTTCTGGTAGAAGCCTTTACTGACGCGGGCCGCACACCCATTTTCACTACTGCAGCCTTATGTTGTATCGATTACCGGACAGTGCGGGGCGGGAAGTTGTTAGAGCAGATGTCACCGCTGGATTTGTCGTTGGTACGCAGCTAACGCTTATTTGTGTCGCGGTTATCGGTGTTGCAGTTCACGAAACTGCTGTTCGTTGCTCTGATTGATTTTTAGCAATAGCAACAGAGCACCATGCTTGCCCCAGCTTTTTGGGGCGGTGTGAAAGGCGCGTACATTCGGATGTTGCACCAGCCAGTTTGGTACCTTACGTGCCAGAATACCCAGCCCCTTGCCATGTACCACGCAGGCGCAATTAAATTGCTGCTGCTGGCAATAATCCAGCAAGCCAGCTAACTGCGTTTTCGCTTCATTGGCCGTCATTCCGTGTAAATCCAATACCACCTGCGGTTCTAATTCACCGCGGCGTAAGCGGCCGGCCAGCATCGGATCGTCACCCTGCTGCACATAAGACAAGCTGCCGCTGGTGTCGGTAATGGCTTCATATTCATCGGAGAAAAAGAACAGTTTTTGCGCAGATAGCTCAGCGGCAGCTGTCGGCAGGCGTTTTTGCTTGCTGCGTCTGACAACTGGCGGTATCTTGTCCTGCTCAAGCGGGCGGGCACCGGCGACACTGTCGCGAAACAGGGCCCGCTCTTCGACGCTGAGTGCATCGGGCTTCGGCTTTTTTTGCTGCATCGGCCTTAATCTATACTATCTTATTAGCTGCTACCGGAGCCAAGGATACCATGTCTGACACCTTACCCGCACCCTTTAGTCCTGAATTACTGGACCGCGCCTATAGCGAACTACAGACCCTGCATGACTGGTTACGTTGGGCCGTTAGCCGGATGCACCAGGGTGGGGTCTATTTTGGTCATGGTACCGATAACGCCTGGGATGAAGCCGCAGTGATGTTGTCGCATGTGTTGTACTTGCCGCCCCTGCGCGATGAAAAGTTATTTAGCGTGCGCCTGACATTCGATGAGAAACAGCAATTTGTCGCGCTGTTACAGCAGCGAATTACCCGGCGCATTCCAGCTGCCTATCTGACTCAGCAAGCCTATTTTTGTGATCTGCCGTTCTATGTCGATGAGCGGGTGTTGATCCCGCGCTCACCGATTGGCGAGCTGATTAAGCAGCAGTTTCAGGGCCTGTTACCGGCTGGCAGTAGCCCGGCCCATATTCTGGATCTCTGTACCGGCTCGGGCTGTATTGCCATTGCCTGTGCGGTGGCTTTCCCGGAGGCGCAGGTTGATGCCGTCGATATCAGTGAGGAAGCTCTGGCCGTATGTGAGCTGAATATTGCCGAGCATCAGCTGCAGGATCGGGTCTACCCCATTCTGTCAGATGGCTTTAGTGCCCTTGCCGGCCAGCAATATGATTTGATTGTCACCAACCCGCCTTATGTCGATGCTGAAGATATGGCCGATCTGCCGGATGAATACCGGCATGAACCGGAACTGGGGCTGGCGTCTGGTATCGACGGCCTGGCATTAACCCGGCAGATCCTGCGCGATGCGGCAGCACATTTAACCGAGCAGGGTATTTTAGTTTGTGAAGTGGGCAATAGTATGGTTGAATTGCAGTATAGATATCCAGACGTCCCATTTCGCTGGCTGGAGTTTAGTGCCGGAGGCCTTGGCGTTTTTGCACTGAGCAAAGCACAACTTGTGGCTTGCCAGCATTTATTCGAGGAAAGTTAAATGGCAGGTAACAGCATCGGCCAGTTATTTAAAGTTACGACTTTTGGTGAAAGCCACGGCCCGGCGATTGGCGGCATTGTCGATGGTTGCCCGCCCGGTATGGCATTAACGGCCGACGATTTACAATTGGATCTTGATCGGCGTAAGCCCGGCACGTCGCGCTACACCACACAGCGCCGCGAAGAAGACAGTGTCAAAATCCTCTCTGGTGTGTTTGAAGGTAAGACGACCGGCGCCAGTATTGGCTTATTGATTGAAAATACCGATCAGCGTTCGCAAGACTATGCCAATATCGCCAGCCAGTTCCGGCCTGGCCATGCCGACTATACCTACTGGCATAAATTCGGCATTCGCGATTACCGCGGCGGTGGTCGTTCGTCGGCGCGCGAAACGGCAGTGCGGGTCGCGGCCGGTGCCATCGCCAAAAAGTATCTCGCTGAGCACTGCGGTATTGAGATCCGTGGTTATTTACAGCAACTGGGACCGATTAAGGCCGAGCAGCTGGATTGGTCTCAGGTGGAGCAAAATGCCTTTTTCTTCCCGGATGCGACCAAGCTAGAAGCGCTGGATGACTATATGCGGCAGCTGAAAAAAGACGGTGATTCGGTTGGCGCGCGGGTTAATGTGGTGGCAACCGGGATGCCGGTCGGTCTGGGTGAGCCGGTGTTTGATCGTCTGGATGCGGATATCGCCCATGCGATGATGAGTATCAATGCCGTTAAGGCAGTGGAAATCGGCGATGGCTTTGCGGTGGTCGAGCAGCGTGGCTCCACCGGCCGTGATGAGCTGACACCGCAGGGCTTTACGGCGAATCATGCCGGCGGCACCCTAGGGGGTATTTCCAGTGGCCAGGATATTCTGGTCAGCATGGCGTTAAAACCGACTTCCAGTATCAGTATACCGGGCAAAACCATTAATACCGCCGGTGAAGTGGTGGATGTAGTGACCAAAGGCCGGCACGATCCCTGTGTCGGTATTCGCGCGGTACCCGTTGCCGAAGCCATGCTCGCCATTGTGCTACTGGACCATCTGCTGCGCCATCGCGCCCAAAATGCCGGGGTGCAGGTCAGTACGCCGGATATCGCGGCACTGGCACGGCAGCAGCAAAGCAATTAATACAGCATTTTAATCGCACTAGTTTAACGGAACAGTCGTGTTAACACTTGCCACCAAGCCAGCCCTTGCGCTGGCTTATTTTGCTTATTTCGGCGTCTTAGGCCTGTTTGTGCCTTATTTTGGGCTGTTTCTGGATGGCCGCGGCTTAAGTTCGGCGCAAATTGGCTTATTGCTGGCGCTGGTCACGGCGACGCGGATCGTTGGCCCGGCACTGTGGGGCACGCTGGCTGATAAAACCGCCAGGCCGCTGAGTATTATGCGTTTTGGCGCCATTATCGCGATCCTGGCCTGGTGCAGCAGCTTTGTTGATGCCGGCTTTTGGCCCTTACTGGCCGGTTTCGCGCTGTTTAGCTTTTTCTGGACCGCTATTTTACCGCAGCTCGAAGTCTGTACCTTCCATGCGCTGAATGATGATGCCGGCGCATACAGCCGGATCCGCACCTCCGGTAGTGTCGGTTATATCATTCTGGTGCTGCTTGGCGGCTATTTATTTCAGCGCTTTGGCAGTGAGTTTATGCCGGCGACAGCGCTACTGTTTTTAGGCTTACTGCTACTGAGCTTATTTAAACTACCGCCGCTGCCTAAGTTGTCAGCCAGTCAACAGGTGCACTTATCCTGGCGTCAGTTATTCAAAAGTAAGGTGCTGTGGCTGTTTATGGGCGCCGCCTTAATGTTGCAGATGAGCTTTGCGCCCTACTATGGTTTTTTTACACTGTATTGCCGCGATCTGGGCTATAGCGGCACTGTTACCGGCTTGCTGATTGGCGTGGCGGTGGCGGCGGAGATCGTCGCCTTTTATTTTGCCGGCCGCATTTTGGGCCGTTTCAGGCTGGGGCATTTACTGGCTGCCTGTTATGGCTTAACCTCGCTGCGCTGGTTAATCGTCGCTTACCTTGGTGATCAGCCGCTGGTACTGGCAGCCAGTATGCTGTTACATGCCGGTAGTTTTGCCATTGCCCACAGCGGTGCCATGCAGTTTATTCAGCAGTTTTTCCCCAAGGCGCAGCGTGGCCGCGGTCAGGCGTTTTATGCCGGTATTATCTATGGCGGTGGCGGGGCTATCGGCGCCTATATTGCCGGTATCAGCTGGCGCGATGGGGCTGGCGCCAGTGCTACCTTTACGTTGGCAGCACTGGCAGCGGCAATAGCGATGCTATTGGCGCTAAGTTTACCGCGCACTATGCCGCGAGCGGATGATAAAGCCGCAAACATCAACACGCCCTAGCGTATTAACCACTTAAGCAGTGCTTTAAACAGCGGCCGGTTAAAGGGCGGGTAAATCAGAATGCTGCTACTTAAGCGGCCTTTCTGGTGCACCGCCTTGGCGTGGGAAAAACGCCAAAAGCCTTCCGGGCCATGATAGTTACCTAAACCAGATGGCCCGATGCCACCAAAGGGCAAATCCTCCTGTGCCACATGCAGCAGCGTATCGTTAATGCAAACGCCACCGGCATGGGTTTGGGTTAATACTCGCTGTTGCAACCGCTTATCTTCACTAAATAAGTACAGCGCCAGCGGTCTGGGTCTGGATTTAATATAGTCAAGCGCCTGCTCAAAGCTGTCGTAGCCGATAATCGGCAACAAAGGACCGAAAATTTCCTGCTGTAAAATCTGACACTCCTCGGGCACATCAACCAGCAAGGTTAGCGGTAGCCGGCGCTGTTGTTGTTGCTGCTCGCTGACCATCACTGCACAGGGATAAGCGGTTGCGCCTTTAGCCAGTGCTTCGCTTAGCAGCTGCTGTAAGCG
>DAIOUM010000021.1:0-2197 GCA_036759505.1 Alishewanella sp.
CCGACACCGCCGGTATTTGACGGCCCGGAAAACCGCAATGGCAAACGCAATCATGATGAGATCCGGTTCTGGGTAGATTATCTGCAACCAACGCAAGCGACTTATATCTACGATGACCAGGGCACAACAGGTGGTCTGGCAGCCGGTAGCCGCTTTGTGATTGTCGGTGATCTGAACGCCTCAGCGGAAGGTGAAGGCGATGCGATTCATAGCGGTATCTTAAGTTTGGTGCAGCATCTGCTGGTAAACGGTAGCTTTGTCCCGACCAGTATTGGCGCTGCTGAACATAGCCCGGATCGTCCACACGCAGCCAGTCATACCGCCAGTTGGCGGATGCGGGCAGACTATGTGCTGCCATCGAAGCAAGGCTTGAAGATTAAAGAAGGTGGAGTCTTCTGGCCGGCAAAAGCCGATGCCGACTATCCGTTAGTCGGCACTCGTGATGCCAGTTCAGATCACCGGCTGGTTTGGCTAACCCTGCAGCTCACCGATTAGCGCGTTAGCGCTTAATCGGTTGCACATGTACCGTGACCTCTTCCCGGTCATGGTACAGATGCCGCGCCTGCAGTTGGTATCGGAATCCCGCATCCTGCAACTGTTGCTCAAACGCAGCTAGCACTTCTTTTACGGTCTCGTAGCGTCTTTTCATCGGTAGTTTCAGGTTAAAGATGGTTTCCTGACACCATCCCTGAATTAACCAGTCCGCAATGCGCGCGGCAACGCGCTGCGGCTGCTCAATCATATCGCAAACCAACCAGTACACATTTTTCTTGGCGGGGACAAATTTAAAACCGTCCACCATCAGATGCTTAACCTGCCCCGTTTCCATTAGCGACTCAGCCATGGGACCATTGTCGATAGCGGTCACCATCATACTGCGTTTCACCAGCTGATAGGTCCAGCCTCCTGGGCAAGCACCCAAATCCACCGCTTGCATACCCGGCGCCAGCCGGGTTTCCCATTCATCTTTCGGGATAAAGGTGATAAAGGCTTCTTCCAGCTTTAAAGTACTGCGACTGGGCGCTTCCGGCGGGAACTTCAGCCGCATAATACCGTTTTCCAGCGCAGAATTATTCTCCGGGTAAGACAAACCCAGATAACCGCTGGTGCCACTTAATAAAAACAAGTGCAAAACCGGCGCACGTTTATGTTCTTTTTGCAGCATCACCCCTGCCTGGCGTAAGGACTGGCGCAGCGGTACGGTCAGCTTGCGTGCCAATGTCGATAAGGTCTTACCATCGTTCGTATCGGGGAATTCCACCCGCAAGCTACCACAGCCGCTAAGTTCCTCCGCCAGTGCTGCCTGCAGTACGGGCGCGATCCGATCCTGAGCTGGCAGCTCCAGTTCGCTGCTCAGCAGCAATAACCACTGCCGGATAAAGATAAAGTGCTGAAAATCGAAATCGCGGTAAAAGCGCTGTAACGCTTCACTGTCATAGGCCTCAAAGATCACAAAGGCGCTGTTGGCTTTCAGTTTACAAAAACCAAACACCGCAAAGGCTGCGGCCTGATCCTGCAGCTCAGCCGCCGCTTCTTTTTCAAAGCCGGCACGGCAATATACTAATAATTGTTTCATCTTACTCTCTATGCCAGCTTGTCTGGCACCAGCTTGCGATGGCCAGAAGCAGCCAACCTAAAATAAAGCTCTGGCCACCCAGCGGGGCCAAAGCAGAAATATGTAGCGGCAAGGCAAAAACGCCGCTTAGCAGTGTCCAACAAAACAGCCAGACACCCAGATGCCAACACAGTCTGACGGCCAGTAACAGCTTCGTCGGCTGCCAGATATTTAACAGCAGCAAACCTAAAGCATGTAATGCCAACATGGCTAAAGCAGCCAACACCCGCCCGGTCGCCAGCTCCGTTAAGCTGCTGTGCCATAAATGCATCAGTGCTGCCGCAAGCGCCACTACTGCGCCGCCGTATAAGGCTGCCAGACTACTACTTAACTTTAGCCAGAATTGCATCAATACTCCCGCGGGTAAACTCAGCGGCCTGCGCTATTAATTGGCGCTGGCTCAGGCCACTACTTTTAAGTGGCTGAAAATCGTGATCCGCTGTTTTTAACCAGTGTAAGGTAACCTCGGGCCAAGCTGACATCAGCGCGCTCAGTTCAGCATAGTTGCCAAAGGGATCCCGCTCGCCCTGCATTATAATAAGCGGCCGGCTAAGCTCAGAAAAATGCCCGGTACGCCACTGT
>DAIOUM010000021.1:2297-26782 GCA_036759505.1 Alishewanella sp.
TCGCGACACACCAGATAGTAAGAGTCTTTACTGATCAGCACATGATTAAAAGGTACGATCAGCCGGCCAGAGCTAATATCCGGCCGCGCCAGTACGTTGTGCGCCAAGGCCACACCCTGACCATGAATCGCCGCCTGCAGCACCATCGAGGAATGACTGAAGATCGGCCCCTGATTGACATTAAAGTTTTTAAAACCCTGGGTAGTAAACCAGGCTTTCCAGGCCCTGCGTGAGCCATCATGCAGCAGGTTATGAAAACGCAGATCGGTTGGCTCTTTCAGCGGTTTGCTGCCATTTAATAACAGCGGCGAGCACACCGGCAATAAATATTCAGTATGCAGTTTATCTGCATGCAGGTTACGCCAGTTACCGCGACCATAATAAATGGCGACATCAACATCATCGGTCAGCGAGCCTTCATCCTGATCCACGGCCTTGATCCGCACGTCGATATCCGGATGCTGCTCACTAAACTGGTTTAACCGCGGCACCAGCCACTGAATGGCAAAGCTTGGCTGCAGGCTAACGGTCAAGGATCCCTTAGCACCACGCGCCAGCAATTTTTCGGTGGCTTCGTGTAGCTGCAAAAAGATCTCTTTAATATCGAGAAAATAGCTCTGCCCTTCTTCGGTTAGCAGCAAAGAGCGGTTTTTCCGCATAAAGAGTTTCAGCCCCAGATGATCTTCCAGTGCTTTGATCTGGTGACTTATCGCCGCCTGAGTCACATAGAGCTCTTCGGCCGCCTTGGTAAAACTTAGATGCCGGGCAGCAGTTTCAAAAGCTTTTAATGCATTAAGCGGCGGTAAACGGCGGGCCATAAGTCTCCGAAACGGGCGTAATACAGCGTTTAGTTAGCAGGTGGCGTATAGCCTTCAATCTGCACATCCTGCCCTTGGAACAAAAAGGCTTCCATCTGCTGCTCTAACAACTTGCGATGCTCAACATTCATCATATTCAGCTTTTTCTCGTTAATCAGCATCACCTGTTTTGCTTGCCACTGTGCCCAGGCTTCTTTGCTGATGTTGTCGAAAATTTTCTTACCCAGATCGCCCGGGTAGAACTGGAAATCCAATCCCGGCGCCTCTTTTTGCAGAAATTGGCAAAATACGGTACGGCTCATAATTTTTCCTTGCTCAGACTTAATGCAGCTAGCTGCTGCAGCAGGTTTTTTGCCGGGGCTGACAACCCCAGCTCAGGTATGGCGCTTATTGTATACCAGAGCGCGGCAGATTGCTCCTCTACCCGCGTCGGCAAGCTGGAAAGTTGCAGCCAAAGTGGATTGATCCATAAATGAAAATGGCTGAAGGTATGCCGAAAGGTCGCCAGTTCCGTTTGTTGTCGCACCGCCAGGCCCTGCAGCGCGATAAATTGCTCGCGCTCTGCGGCACTGGCAAATTCCAGAAAACCATACAAGCCGCCCCACAAGCCATTAGCCGGACGCTGCTTCAGCAGCACCTGATCGGCTACGGTTAACAGTAGCCAAAAACTTTGCTGCTCAGGTAAGGCTTTCTTTGGCTTTTTGCCCGGATAACGTTGCTGCTCGCCCTTAAGCGCAGCCTGGCAATGCCGGGCCAGCGGACACTCGGCACAACGCGGTTTGCTGCGACTGCAAAGCGAAGCACCCAAATCCATCATCGCCTGATTAAACTGCTGAACTGTATCCTTAGGCGTATAGCGCTCCGCGAGTTGCCACAGCTGCTGCTCAACTTTTTTCTCGCCCGGCCAGCCGCTTACTGCGGCAAAACGGCTAAGTACCCGCTTGCAGTTACCATCTAAAATTGGATAGTGCTGCCCCAGCGACAACGACAGGATAGCGCCGGCGGTAGAGCGCCCGACACCGGGCAGCGCCAGTACTTGTGAAAACTCGGTTGGAAATTCGCCCTGATGCAGTTCGACGATCTGCCGCGCCGCCTGGTGTAAATTGCGCGCCCGCGCATAATAGCCAAGACCAGTCCAATAGTGCAGCACCTCGTCGGTTTGTGCAGCAGCCAGGGTGTTAACGTCCGGGAAACGGGCGAAAAAACGCTGAAAATAGGGTATTACCGTCACAACCTGCGTCTGCTGTAACATCACCTCAGAGAGCCAGGTTTTATAGGGGCTGGGCTGTTGCTGCCAGGGTAAATCTTTGCGGCCATGTTGCTGGTACCATGCTACCAACTGCTCACTAAACCAGGTATCAGTTTGCAAAAATACGACTCCTGCCATTTAAAAGTACTAGGGCGTGTTGACGTTTGCTGCTTGTTTTTTGCAGAAAACGTCAACACGCTCTAATTGTACCAGAGCCCGAGGTTGAGCTTGCTACCGTTTCCAAGGATAATAGCCGACTTATTTTTCAGATTGGAGCTTTGCATGACCAACCAGGCCACACCGCCAAACGACCATCAGCCGGATGATGCCAGTACGCAACCTTATTTACGGCGGATCCGCTCTTTCGTGTTGCGTGAAGGCCGCTTAACCAAGGGCCAACAACTGGCGCTGGAAAATCATTGGTCAAGCTATGGCGTGGATTATCAGCCGGCACTACTGGAACTGGACCTGTTATTTGGTCGCAGCGCACCGCGGGTACTGGAAATTGGCTTTGGTATGGGCAAATCGCTGGTAGCGATGGCAAAAGCGGCACCGGAACAGGATTTTATCGGTATTGAGGTGCATAAACCGGGCGTTGGCGCCTGCTTATCCGAAGCCGTTGCGCAGGGCGTAAGCAATCTGAAAGTGTTTGAACATGATGCGGTTGAAGTGTTAGCCGAGATGATTCCAGAGCAAAGCCTGGATACAGTGCAACTGTTTTTCCCGGATCCCTGGCACAAAAAGCGCCATCATAAAAGACGTATCGTGCAGCCAGACTTTGTGCAGGCACTGCGCAGCAAGCTAAAAATCGGGGGTGTGTTTCATATGGCGACCGATTGGGAAAACTATGCCGAGCATATGCTGGAAGTAATGCAAGCTGCCGAAGGTTTTCAGAACTTATCCACCGACAACACCTATGTCGAACGTCCGGAGCACCGGCCTTTGACCAAATTCGAACAACGCGGCCAGCGCTTGGGCCATGGTGTTTGGGATCTGATGTTTAAAAGGATAAGTTAATGCTTGCTAACAGCAGTCAGCTGATTTTACGTAACCTGGACGATTTACAGGGCCCGGTATTATTTGTCGAGCCAGAAGCCGACCAACTGGCCCGCCAGTTACCGGCATTGGGGCAAATCAGCTGCTTTACCACCGATGCCGCCGTTAAACAGCAGTGGCAGCAAGCCGGTGCCGAGGTTTACTTTAGCGCTACGCCAGCCTTTAGCCAGCAGTTTGCCACCGCAGTGCTGTTTTATCCCAAGAGTAAAGAATTACTGGCCGATAATCTGGCCCGTATCGCCAGTGCGCTGCAGCCTGATGCCCAGCTCTATGTGGTAGGTGATAATAAAGGCGGTATTAAAAGCCTGGTTAATCACGCCGAGAAGCTGGGGTTACATGCGCATAAACTGGATAACGCCAAACACTGCCTGTGGTTTTCACTCACAGGCGATCTCAGTCAACTCAAAACCGGCGCCATCAGTCAGTTTAGGATCCAGCATAAGGATAAACACCTGACAATCTGTTCGCTGCCTGGGGTATTTAATCATGGCAAGCTGGATACCGGCACGGCGCTGTTACTGCAGCACCTGGGGCATATCCAGGATGGCAAGGTGCTGGACTTCGCCTGCGGCGCCGGCATTATCGGCGCCGCACTAAAACAGCAGGCGCCAGGCATTGAGCTGTATTGCTCCGATATCAGCGCTTTGGCTATCGCTGCTACTAACGCCACCTTACAGGCTAACCAACTGAGTGGTCAGGTTATTGCCGCTGATGGTTTGCCAGCACAGCCGCAGCTGTTTAAGCATATTGTCAGCAATCCACCCTTTCACACCGGCATTAAAACCGACTACAGTATCAGTGAAGCCTTTATTGCCCAAAGCGCGGCGCGGCTGCAATCTGGTGGTACCTTAACACTGGTCGCCAATAATCATCTCGCCTACCAACAATTGCTGGAGCAGGCCTTTGGTAAGGTAAATATTCTGGCTAAAGCCAGTGGTTTTGTGATTTATCAGGCTACGAAAAAATAGCCTTAACAGGAGGCAGTAACGGTGCGGTTTAGCTTATTCGCATTTGGCAGTCTGATATTAGTAAAGCTGATGCCAGCGGCATTACTCGCAGCCGAAACTGACACGACAATCGAGAGCGCTACTGCGGCGACTAGCGCCAGCTGTTTGCAGGCGCCCGGACGGACCCGGGCCTGTCCGCATAAACTATACCGCGCCATGCAATTACCGGGTATGACGGCTCCGGCTCTGCGCTGTATTTGTGTTACTGACTTTGCGCCCCTGCTAACAGAGCCTGAAACACCCGAGCAACGTCTGGCGCAACTGCGTTTAAAACAACAATTGTCCGCGCATTTGCAACATGACGTCGAGCCAGTACTGCAGATTATCCGGCGCTAGTGCGCTGGCTTCCAGACTACGTAATCAGGCAGGTAACAACACCAGGCGGCTGGCAAAACTACCCAGATACTCTTCCTGGCCAGTCAGCAGTACCGGAACCAGATAAAGCTCATTTCGCTCAACCCAGTAAATCGCATTCTGGGTAAACTCTTCTGCCAAGGCGATGCCCAGCGCTTTATCACAAAACACCAGCCAGCTTTTCTCCTGAAAACTATAATCAGGTGCCGCACCTATCACTGAGCGATAAGGACAACCCAACTGCTGTAACCGCTGTTGCAGTTTCTTATCCAGTAATTGGTTAAACAGGGTATGGGTAATTTGACCGGCCGGATTCTGGCCGCTGATGATGGCAAAACTAACGCCGGGAGCCAAACCCTGGTGACAGAGGAAAATCGTTTCTTTATAACTTTGCCATAAATTCATGCTCGCCCTCCGCCCGCCAGAACTGCCACTACTATAATATTGATGGATAAAATTTCCACTTTCCTTTGCGAAAAAGCGGAATTCTGTTTAGCATCTACTAAGCAGACTGCGAAAGTAAGGACCATCTGGCCGAACATGAGTGGCATCAATCGCACCACTTCAATGAAAACAGCATTGATTTTCTTAGTCATGCTAATTTGTAGTTTGACTTTGGCTGTGGCACTGATTTTGTCCAATGGCCTGGATTTTAAACGCCAGCAGAGGCAGCTGGAGCAAGAATTAGCTGCCCTATTAAATATTATAGCCATCAACACTCAGTCGACACTGTCAACCAACAACAGATTCCGTGAGGAAGAGCGCCTTGCTGCTTTTGATGCCATTACCGCTATTAAGAACATTCATATCTATAAGTACGATGAGGCCGGGCAGCAACTTAGTTTCTTTGTTAGTTATAACCGCAAAGATATCGGCCCCTGGCCACTTCAGACTGACCGCATCAACGAAATCATTGCCCAGAAACAGCCGATTCGTAAAGGTGACACTCTAGAGTTCGGTCGCGCCGTAGTGCTGGATAATCAGTTGCTTGGTTATGTTTATGTTAGAGCGACTTCAGAAGAATTAACGCAATCTCAACGCCAGCAAACGCTGGTCAGTATCCTGATCGCCATTCTTGCCCTACTGCTCGGTTACATTCTGGTGTTACAGTTACAAAAACGCTTTACCGGGCCACTTAACGTGCTGCTGGATTTAGTGCACCGGGTGGCGCGGGAGCGGGATTACTGTGTGCGGGCGCCTGCTGCTAAGGTGCATGAATTTAACCTGCTCAGCCGGGCCTTCAATACCATGATGGATCGAATTGAGAGCCAACTGAATAAACGCGCACAGGCTGAAGACGAAATTAAACAGTTGAATCAGAGCTTGGAGCAAAAAATTGCCGAACGCACTGCCGCTCTGCGTGAATCTAATCAGGAATTATTGAACACCCTCGCCACCCTACACCAATATCAGAATCAAATTGTCGAAACCGAGAAAATGGCCAGTCTGGGACAGATGGTGGCAGGCATAGCTCATGAGGTAAACACCCCCATTGGCTTAGGGGTTACCGCCTCAACGCTATTGCAGGACAAGGTACAGGAAATCGAGAGCGCTTTCGAGAAAAAAACACTAAGCTCAAATCAGTTAGCACGCTTTCTTAGTGATAGTAAAGAAAATCTGGGGATCATTTATCGCAACCTTGAGCGTGCCGCCGGCCTGATTAGCAGCTTCAAACAGGTCGCTGTCGACCAGTCGAATGAAAATCAGCGTCAGTTTAATATGCTACAGCTGATTAATGAGGTATTGCTATCACTGCGGCCTAATCTGAAGAAAACTAGTCATCAAATTCATATTGATTGCCCAGCCGAGCTCACCATCAACAGTAAACCGGGACCTGTGAATCAGATCTTGATTAATTTGATTATGAACAGTCTGCTACATGCCTTTGACGAAGGTACCGCCGGAGAAATCAGTATTAGAGTCGAACTTAAACATCACCGCTGTTTATTACATTACAGCGACAACGGAAAGGGTGTTCCTGAGCATATTCGAAAGCGGATCTTTGATCCTTTCGTGACCACGAGACGCGGCGAAGGTGGCAGTGGCCTGGGAATGCACCTGGTATATAATCTGGTCACTCAGGCATTAAATGGTAAGATTCAGTTAGAGAGTAGTTTAGGCGAAGGCATCCAGATAGATATTGACTTCCCCGTCGGAAATCTAAGTCCAAGCAAATTAAATAACTGATACTTTAAGGCTTTGATTTATATCAGCATTCAAATAAAAATGAATTAGAAAAGACTAATTGTTAACAAAAATCTTGTTAACAATTGGCTGCTTGGATTATAATCAGCGTTAATTTGACACCTGTCAGACACAAAGTCTACAGTTTAAAAACCTACTTCTTACAACTCCCAAATAAGGTTTAACGCTAATGCAAACACCCGTGATTCTGGTCGTAGAAGACGAAGAAGTGACCCGTTTAAATCTGGTTAGTCTGTTTCAGGGAGAAGGCTATCAGGTTATCGAGGCCATAAATGGCGACGAAATGTATCAGAAACTGGAAACCAACCCAGTTAATTTGATTGTCATGGATATTAATTTACCCGGTAAAAACGGCCTGATCCTGGCGAGGGAGTTACGGCAAAAGCAAAATATCGGTCTGATTTTCCTGACTGGCCGCGACAGTGAAGTCGATCGCATTCTCGGCCTGGAAATCGGTGCCGACGATTATCTGACTAAGCCATTTAATCCGCGCGAACTCACCATTCGTGCCCGCAATCTGTTAAATCGCACTGTGGCACAACCTGTAGTGGAAGAGCATAAGAGTGTGGTGAAATTTAACGGCTGGACGCTGGACGAAAATAGCCGCAACCTGACGTCTCCAACCGGTATCGCCCGTCGTTTACCTAAGGGTGAGTATCGTGCTTTGCGCTTAATGCTGGATACGCCGGGTAAAATTTTCACCCGTGAACAGCTGATCCGCCATATGACTGGCCGTGAGCTGCGTCCGAATGACCGTACTGTTGACGTTACTATTCGCCGTATTCGCAAACATTTCGAGTCAGATATAGAGAGCCCAGAGTTAATTAGCACCATCCATGGTGAAGGTTATCGCTTTGTCGGCAAGATCGATAAATAATTAAGCGTCTTTAATATATTGCTGCAGAGTAGCCAGATGCTGCTCTGCAGTAAAATGCAGTTCCAGCAATTGCCGTTCCAGTACCGCCCAGTCAGGCTCCTGTTCTTCCAGTTTTCGCGCTTGTTCCTGTAACCAAAGTAAACCAACCGCGGCTGCCGCGCCCTTTAGTTTGTGTGCCATACTTTGCAGCTCTTTGAATTGTTGCTGTACCGCAGCCTCGAGTAACTTATTAATATAGCCCGGTAATAGCTGCGCAAATAACAGCACGCTACGCTGCATCGCATCCTTACCTAGCGTCTGCAAATAATGCTGTAGAATATTAGTATCCAGCACAGCCGGGGACTGCTCACTGACCACGCGAATCGGCGCCACTTGCTCGGTGTTTTGTTGCAATTTGAGAGCACTGGGTGAAAACAACTCAGCCAATAATAAGTCTAATTTCTCTGTATTCAGCGGTTTGGAAAGAACCCCGTCCAGTTTTATATCCGCCAGCTGTTGCTGCGCCTTACGCACATTAGCCGTTAGCATCACGATCGGCAGCGTCGCCAAATGACGTTCACTGCGGATGTAGCGAGCAATCTGATCCCCGTCCATATCAGGTAGCTGCATATCCAGTAGCACCAGGTCAATATCGTCCTCTGTTTCCAGCAAGGCGAGTGCATCCTCTCCGGTTTCTGCCAATAACACTGTGTGACCGCGCTGTTCAAGTAACGCTATCGCAATATCGGCATTTAACGGCACATCTTCGATTAGCAAAATCGTTAGCGCAGGACAGTTAATAGGCGCAGGTTGTGATGGTGCCTGCGCGAATACAGCGGGTAAAGAGACCATAAAACAACTACCCGCGCCGGGTGAGCTTTTGACAGTAATTTCACCGGCCATGGCTTCGATCAGCGAACGCGATACCGATAACCCAATACCCGAGCCAAGAATACTCAAGCGCTGACCATCACGGGATTTATAGTACATATCAAAGATACGAGGCAGATCATGGTCGGCGATGCCAATACCGGTATCGATTACCTGTAACTGCAGAAACTGCTGTGTTAGCTGACAGTGCAGTGTTACCTGTCCCTGCCGGGTGAATTTCACCGCGTTGCTTAGCAGATTCCACAACACTTGGCGCAGACGGGTCGGATCCAGCAGCAGATAGCAGGCTGTTGTACCCTCGGTTTGCAATTGAAAACTTAACCCCTTCTGCTGACAGATTAACTGTGCAAAATTGCCAATATCATCCAGGAACTGTTGTAGTTGCACGCCCTGATAGACGATATCCAGCTCCTGACGGTCAATTTTATCGAGATCAATAATATCGTTGAAAATATTCCCCAGGGTTTCCGCACTGGTGAAAATAGTATTAGCCCAGCTGAATTGCTCCGGCGCCAGTTCACTGCCCAGCAGGCGCTGGCTTAAACCGACAATGCCGTTTAATGGGGTGCGCAGCTCATGGCTAAGGGTTGCAATAAACTGGCCTTTGTCCTGATATGCTTTTTCTAATGCCTGCTCCGCCAATTTGCGTGAGGTAATATCACGACCAAACCCGAGTAAACCGATATAACGCCCTTGCCTGTCGTAAAACGGCAGATGACGCATTTCAAACCACAACACAGTACCATCGTCTTTTTTAAATTCGACATCCAGTGTCAACTCAGTTTCAGGCTCCGCCTGCTCATACTCAGACAAGATGGCAGCCTGTGGGCTATCTGCAGCATAAAGTTCGGTCAAGTCCCTACCGATCAACTCAGCCATCGGCCGCTCCATAATGCTTTCAAACATTTTGTTACAGCTGGCTAATAAGCCCTTTTCGTCGCGGTAGTAAAACAGATCCGGCGAACTATCGACGATGGATCGGATCAGCAAACTTTGCTCCGCCAATTCCTGCTCTGTTTTACGGCGCTCACTGATTTCCTTACGCAGTTCTTCAATAGCCCGCCGCTTTGCCTGAAATGCCTTTTTCCGCTCCTCGATTTCAAAGTTAAGCTGCCGGATACTCTGCTGCATGGTCTGATTGAGTTGTTGTTCAGATTGCGTTGAGTTTTGGACATATGATAAAGCAGCATCCAGCCTTACCACCAAATAACAGATCACGAACACCAGGCATGCAAACAACGGTACCGTATAGACCAGCAGTAGCTGCAACTCATGAATGACCACTTCCCGATTAAAAATGGCTGCATAACCGAGGTAGCTCAGTAATACCAAAGCCGCCAGTAATAACACCAGCAAGATTGCCAGTTGCCAACTGCCCCACTGCCGGATGCGGCGGGCGAGCGTGGTCAGCTGCGGTATTGCGGAAATTTGCATAGGTTAACCTTCGAAGAATTGCCAATACCCGCCCAAAACGCGGGCTTGGCCTCTAACTAACGCCATGATTTTGCTAAGAGTACCCCTTTGCTGGCTGAGGCACAATCTGGTTGACTCGCCAGCCACTCGCCGCTTTACTCTGGCAGACAAGAGATAAACGCATAATTATTACTTTTTAATGTCACTCAGCAATCAGTTCGCTTTAGGCTACTCTGCTATCCAGACTTTGACCCAAGCAACTTATTGCCTGAATGCTGACAGCATGACATTTTAATAGCGCCCGGCAAAAAATGCGGCGGAATAGCACCATGCACGCGAAAAACTCGCTTGCATTTTCTGAAAAATCTCGGTATACCTGATACCCTCTATAAGTATAGACGGCTAAAACCTTCGAGTTAAAGACCGCACCACGTTAACCTCTGAGAGACAATCTGGTTTTTGCTTTCAGCAGTAGCACAGACAACAACAAGAATAATAATTCAAATAATATTAATAATTATTTATTTCAGGATAAGTTTGGAGGCGTGTCATGGCGTTGTATCAGCATAGTCAGGCAAGAGAGAACTGTGGCTTTGGGCTGATTGCGCACCTGGAAGGGGTCGCCAGTCACCGCATAGTCAGAACCGCAATCAATGGTTTAGATCGGATGCAGCACCGCGGCGGTATTTCTGCCGATGGTAAAACCGGTGATGGTTGTGGTTTATTAATGCAAAAACCGGATAGCTTTTTCCGCGCGCTGGCCGAGGAGCATGGCTGGAACCTGGCGAAAAAATATGGCGTCGGGATGATTTTTTTAAGTCAGGATCCGGTTAAGGCTGCCCTGGCAAAAGACATTATTAATCAGGAAATTGCCCGCGAAACCCTTACCCTGGTTGCCTGGCGTAAGGTACCGATCGATGCCAGTGTGCTGGGGCCTTTGGCACTGAGCTCAATGCCACAAATTGAGCAGGTGATTGTGAATGCCCCCCATGGCTGGGGCGATCATGATCTGGAACGCCGTCTTTATATGGTGCGTCGCCGGGTCGAAAAGCAGCTGACCGAAGATAACGACTTCTATATCCCCAGCTTCTCGTCTCTGGTTACTGTGTTTAAAGGCTTAATGATGCCGGCGGATTTACCGGGTTATTATCTGGATCTGGCCGATATCCGGATGGAAACCGCCATTTGCGTGTTCCACCAACGTTTTTCAACCAATACCATGCCGCGCTGGAAACTGGCACAGCCGTTCCGTTTCTTAGCCCATAACGGTGAAATCAATACCATTACCGGCAACCGGCAGTGGGCCCGTGCCCGTCAATATAAGTTTGCCTCACCTCTATTACCTGATTTACAGGATGCCGCGCCCTTTGTTGGTCAAACCGGCTCCGATTCCAGCTCATTAGATAATCAGCTCGAATTATTACTGGCCGGCGGTATGGATCTATTCCGTGCCATGCGCTTATTAGTACCGCCTGCCTATCAGGGCAATAAGGTGATGGACGATAACCTGAAAGCCTTTTACGAGTTTAACTCCATGCATATGGAGCCCTGGGATGGTCCGGCGGGCATCGTACTGACTAACGGCCAGCATGTGGCCTGTAATCTGGATCG
The DNA here is from genome assembly GCA_036759505.1 of Alishewanella sp. Lineage (GTDB taxonomy): Bacteria > Pseudomonadota > Gammaproteobacteria > Enterobacterales > Alteromonadaceae > Alishewanella. The sequence goes on from DAIOUM010000021.1 coordinate 13,758, forward strand.
CAATGGTTTGCGCCCTGCCCGCTTTGTCATTACCCGAGACAAGTTGATTACCCTGGCCTCCGAGGTCGGGATCTGGGATTACACTCCGGACGAAGTGGTCGAAAAAGGCCGGGTTGGCCCCGGCGAGATGCTGGCGATTGATACCACCAGCGGCAAGATCTGGCGCTCGGATGAAATCGATCAGGATTTAATGCAGCGTCACCCATATCGCAGCTGGCTGACCGAAAACGTACAGCGGCTGGTACCTTATGAAAAGTATGAAACCGATCTGATTGGCAAACGCGTCTTTACCGATGACGAAATGCTGGTGCTGCATAAGCTGTTTAACTACAGCTATGAAGAAATTGAGCAGGTGGTGACGGTACTGGCGAAAGATGCGCAGGAAGCGGTGGGCTCTATGGGTGACGATACGCCGATGGCGGTGCTGTCGCGTAAGCCGCGCACCCTGTTTGATTATTTCCGTCAGCAATTTGCCCAGGTTACCAACCCACCCATAGATCCGTTACGTGAAGCCCATGTGATGTCACTGGCCACCAGTATTGGCCGCGAACATAACGTCTTTAAAGAGACTGCCGGCTATGCGCGGCGGATCCAGTTTGAATCCCCAGTGCTGATGTATTCAGATTTAAAACAACTGAAACAGGCGGATGAGAAATACTATAAGCACCAGATCTTCTCGCTGAATTTTGATCCGGCACAACAGGACCTGCAGCAAGCTGTCAGCACCCTTTGTCAGCAAGTGGTCAGTGCGGTAAGAGATGACCAGGTGGTACTGGTGATCCTGACCGACCGGCGCATTGCGCAGGGGTTATTGCCCATACCTGCAGCTATGGCCGTCGGCGCCGTGCAGCAGGCGCTGGTTAATGCTCAGCTGCGCTGTGATTCGAACATTATTATTGAAACCGCTGCCGCCCGCGATCCGCATCATTTCGCAGTGTTGATTGGCCTGGGTGCCACGGCGATTTACCCGTTTCTGGTTTATGAAACGGTCGAACAACTGGTCGAAAAAGGCAACATCGCCTTGACCGCCCGTCAGGCCGTGCTGAATTACCGCAAAGGCATCAATAAAGGCCTGTATAAAATTATGTCGAAGATGGGGATCTCGACGGTCGCCAGCTACCGTTGCTCCAACCTGTTTGAAGCGGTCGGTATCCATCCGGATGTGATGGCGCAGTGTTTTAGCGATGTGCCGTCAAGGCTAAGCGGCGCTAACTTTGCTGACTTCCAGCAGGATCTGCAGCAACTGGCTAATGTGGCCTGGTTAAAGCGCAAACCGATGAATCATGGTGGCTTGTTAAAATATGTGCACGATGGCGAGTACCATGCCTACAACCCTGATGTGGTACAAAGCCTGCAAAAAGCAGTGCGCAGTGGCAGCTATGAAGACTATCAACAATACAGCCGCTTTGTGAACGAGCGGCCGGTGGCACATATCCGCGATCTGTTCCAGTTAAAGGCTGGCACGCAAGCGGTGGCGTTGGAGCAGGTCGAGCCGGCAGAGCAGCTTTATCCGCGCTTTGACAGCGCTGCGATGTCTATCGGCGCCTTAAGTCCGGAAGCACACGAGGCGCTGGCTATTGCGATGAATCGCCTTGGTGGTCGCTCCAACTCCGGTGAGGGCGGTGAAGATCCGCGGCGTTTTGGTACCGAGAAAAACTCGAAAATCAAACAGGTTGCTTCTGGCCGTTTTGGGGTAACGCCGCATTATCTGGTCAACGCCGAAGTGATTCAGATCAAGGTGGCACAGGGTGCTAAGCCTGGCGAAGGTGGGCAGTTACCCGGCGAGAAAGTCACTGCTGAAATTGCAAGGCTGCGCTATTCAGTGCCGGGCGTGACGCTGATTTCACCGCCGCCACACCACGATATCTACTCTATTGAAGATTTGGCGCAGCTTATTTTCGATTTAAAGCAAGTTAACCCACAGGCGCTAATCTCAGTCAAACTTGTATCAGAGCCGGGTATAGGTACTATCGCGACCGGTGTCGCCAAAGCCTATGCTGATCTAATCACCGTCTCCGGCTATGACGGTGGGACCGGTGCCAGTCCGCTGACGTCGGTAAAATACGCCGGTAGCCCGTGGGAGCTGGGGTTAGCTGAAGTACATCAGGCCTTGGTGGAAAACGGGCTGCGTGATCGGGTACGGCTACAGGTTGACGGCGGTCTGAAAACCGGCCTTGATGTGGTGAAAGCCGCTATTCTGGGTGCCGAGAGCTTTGGGTTTGGCACCGGCCCGATGGTCGCACTGGGGTGTAAATTCCTGCGCATTTGCCATCTGAATAACTGCGCGACCGGTGTCGCTACTCAGGATGCCACCTTACGCCGCGACCACTTTAATGGCCTGCCGGAAATGGTAATGAACTATTTCAGCTTCCTGGCGCGCGAAGTGCGCGAGCTGATGGCAGAGCTGGGCGTGACCGAATTAACCCAACTGATTGGCCGTACCGATCTGTTGGATTATCGCAGTGCGCAAACGCAAAAACAGGGCAAACTGGATTTAACGCCTATTTTGCAAGCCTCCGGCGTGCGCTCGGATAAACCGCTGTACTGCGTTCAAAATAATACGCCCTTTGATCCGGGCGCCCTAAACCAATTGTTACTGCAAAAATGCGAGCAGGCGGTACTGAAAAAAACCGGCGGCCAGCTAAGCCTGCCGATCCGCAATACCGATCGCTCGGTTGGCGCGGCGTTATCTGGCTTTATTGCCCGCCAGCATGGTAATCAGGGCATGGCAACCGATCCGATCCGCATTAAGTTTACCGGTACTGCCGGCCAGAGCTTTGGCGTCTGGAATGCCGGTGGCCTCTATCTGTCGCTGCAGGGCGATGCCAACGACTATGTCGGTAAGGGTATGACCGGTGGGCAAATTGCGATCTATCCGGCCAAAGGCGCCAGCTTTGCCAAACATGGCTTTACCATCGCCGGTAATACCTGTCTTTACGGCGCCACCGGCGGTCGCTTATTTGCAGCAGGTCAGGTCGGCGAACGTTTTGCGGTGCGTAACTCCGGTGCGGTCGCCGTGGTAGAAGGTACCGGTGATAACTGCTGTGAATATATGACCGGCGGTGTGGTCGTGGTGCTGGGCTGTACCGGGGTGAACTTTGGCGCCGGTATGACCGGAGGCTTTGCTTACCTGCTGGATGAGCAGGATGATTTAGCACTGCGCTTAAATGGCGAGCTGGTTGAAGCGCTGGATGTCGAAATGCCGATTTTACAGGAGCATTTACGCAGTCTGCTGCACCAGCATGTCGAAGAAACCGGCAGCGATAAAGCGCAGCGGATCCTGAATGATTTCCACAACTATTTGAGCAAATTTAAGCTGGTAAAACCAAAAACCAGCGATGTAAATACCTTGCTTGGTCACCGCGCCCGCTCGTCTGCCGAGCTGCGTGTGCAAGCGATGTAAGGGAGGCGTTATGGCACAGAATGTATACCAGTTTATTGACGTAAAACGGATTGATCCGCCAAAACGCTCACTAACCGAGAGAACTATCGAGTTTGTTGAAATTTATCAGCCATTAAGCGCCACCCAGGCCGAGGGGCAAGCTGACCGCTGCCTGGATTGCGGTAACCCCTACTGTGAGTGGAAATGCCCGGTACATAACTATATTCCGCAGTGGTTAAAATTAGCCAATGAGGGCCGTATTGTCGAAGCGGCAGAACTGTCCCACAAAACCAATAGTCTGCCAGAGGTGTGTGGCAGGGTTTGCCCACAAGACCGGCTCTGTGAAGGCGCCTGTACTTTGAACGAAGGCTTCGGCGCTGTCACCATCGGCAGTATCGAAAAATATATCACCGACAAAGCCTTTGAAATGGGCTGGCGGCCTGACTTATCTGCAGTGGTCAAAACTGACCGTAAGGTCGCGGTGGTAGGGGCCGGTCCGGCGGGCTTAGCCTGCGCCGATGTGCTGGTGCGTAACGGCGTTACCCCTGTGGTATTTGACCGTTATCCGGAGATCGGCGGCCTGCTCACTTTCGGTATTCCACCGTTTAAACTGGAAAAGGATGTGTTAAAACTGCGCCGGCAGATTTTCAGCGAAATGGGCATTGAGTTCCGGCTCAATACCACCGTCGGTGTCGATGTTAGCTTCGACAGTCTGCTGGAAGAGTATGATGCCGTCTTTCTGGCGCTGGGTACCTATACGCCGATGAAAGGTGGCCTGGTGAATGAAGAGGCGCCCGGTGTTTACGAAGCCTTGCCGTTTCTAATTGGCAACGTCAATAACCTGATGGGCTGGCAAACTGAACATCCCTTTGTCAGCATGGCCGGTAAAACCGTGGTGGTGTTAGGGGGTGGCGATACCGCTATGGACTGTGTCCGCACCTCAATTCGTCAGGGTGCGGCTAAAGTCAGCTGCGCTTATCGCCGCGATGAAGCCAATATGCCCGGCTCGCGCAAAGAAGTGCAAAATGCCCGCGAGGAAGGGGTGGAGTTTCTGTTTAATCTGCAGCCACTGGGGATTGAATTAAACGATGCTGGTCAGGTCTGCGGCGTTCGGGTAGTGACTACCGAGCTGGGTGCCCCTGATGCTAAAGGGCGGCGCAGCCCACAGCCTGTGCCGGGCTCAGAGCAGGTATTGCCGGCTGATGCGGTGATTATCGCCTTTGGTTTTCAGCCCAGTCCACCACAATGGTTAATCGACCAGGGGGTGGCGTTGGATAGCAAAGGCCGGGTCCTAGCCAGCGAGCAAAGCCCCTATGCACTACAAACCAATCAGCAAAAAATCTTTGCTGGTGGTGATATGGTATTAGGCTCTGATCTGGTGGTCACGGCTATAGCCCAGGGTCGCAAGGCAGCTGAAGGGATCCTGGATTACTTGCAGGTTTAATTGACACTAGCTACCCGACTTCATGCCCGCTAAATGCCCGCTTATCGCGGGCATTTTTATGCCCTGCCCACGCGGCGGCGGCGACGAAAAATCTGCAACTGCTGCTTGACAGTCTGCAGCTGCCGTCATATAACTGGTATCAGATGGCGAAAAAGACATCTGCGTGAGTTTCGAATCATAACTTTCGAACAGACAACTTAGATATAAAACTTACATACAAGAAGTAGCGATATGTTAAAAAAAGCAATCCAGCTTAGCTCATATCACTACTCGTCATACTACCTCTCTGAGTGGTTTAACGAGTAGAAACGCAACAGGTTGATGCGTCACTGATTATTCTCGGTGCTGTGCTACCTGCTTTTCTATTTTTTTGACCCAAAAACCAAATAACAATCATAAAGCAAAAATGAAGCCCCAGGCGGCTTCACAGCATATTGCTATGCATTCTCTGATGCATAGAGCTGTGCGGCTGCCTGCTTATCCAAAGAAGGTGTAACCATGAAACGCTATGCTCCTCTCTCACTGGCTATTGCTACCGCTTTAGCTATGGCAGTACCCGCTGCTGCCCAGCAAACTACCGAACCAACTGACGAAGCAAAAAGTCTGGAGCGGATCGCCGTAACCGGCTCGCGTATTAAAGGCGTTGATCTAGAAGGGGCGCAGCCGCTGGTAGTGCTGTCGGCAGAAGATATAAAAAATTCCGGCGCCGGCTCACTCTACGAATTACTGAAGGATCTTGGTCAGCTCCGAGGCGGTAACGGCACCTTCTCTACCTCAGAAAGTGGCGCCACCTCAACCGCAACGCCAGCAGGTCAGGCTGCCGCCTCATTACGTGGCTTAGGCCCGGCTTCAACCCTGACCCTGATTAACGGCCGCCGCGTTGCCGCCTCCTCTTTTGCGGCCGGTACGCAAAACTTTGTCGACATTAACAGTATTCCGCTCGCTGCGATTGAACGCATCGAAATTTTGGCCACCGGCGCCTCGGCCATTTATGGTGCCGATGCGGTCGCAGGTGTAATAAACTACATTCTGAAAAAAGATTATGATAAGGCCGAGGTCAATCTGTCCTATGCCAATAGCACCGCATCCAGTGACGAAGGCACAGCCAACCTGAATCTGATCTGGGGCCAGCAGGTGGCGGGTGGCAACCTTACGCTGTTTGCCGATCTGTTTGATCGTAAAGCCTTCCGTGCCGCAGACCGCGACTTTACCCGTACGCCGATTTTACAAAGCAACTATTCTTATCTGCCAAAGGGCACACCGAATATTTACTATTTCTCGACCCGCAGCGGCGATGAAATTGCAACACCGGGCTGTCCGACACCACTGGTGACCACTGAATTTGGCGAGCAGATCTGTGCCTATTATCCAAATGAAGATGATGTGCTGCGCAGCCCCATTAAGAGCGCGTCAGCCGGTTTAATGTTTAATAAAGACTTAAACGCTAACCTGAACTGGCAAACCGATCTGTTCTATACCCGTACCAAATCTACCGCGGTATCCAGCCCGGCACCGATTAACCAGCTAAACGATGCCGAAGGTGCCTGGGTGCCGGAAAATGCGCTGGATATCTTTCCCGGTACCACCCGCGATAATGACTTTATCTACTTTGGCAACGAGCGCATCTATATCGATCCCTTTTTCTCCCCCACTGGTCGCCGGCTCTGGGGCTTCCAGTTCGACGCCCGCTTTACCGAACCGCGCACCGTGGAAGTTACCACTGAAGCGCTGCGACTGGTATCGGCGCTATCCGGTACTTACCGCGACTGGGATTGGGAAAGCGCCGTCCTGGTGTCACGCTCCAAATCGACTCAGGAAGCCGTAGCCGGTATTTATAATCGCTATAAATATCATGCCGCTATCGCCGGTGAGCTCTGCTCAGATGGCAGTATCGCCAGCCGCAGCGGCAATACGCTAAGCTGCGCTACTGGCACTAATCTGGTCGGCTTTTATAATCCGTTTTTACAAAATAATGCCACGAATGACGCCAGACTGGCGCTGGCACAGGAAGTACCTACCCGTGATGGTTTAAGTACCCTCTATGGTTGGGATGCGCGGATTAGCGGTGACCTATTTGAATTCCGCGATAATATGGTGCGGGCGGCCTTTGGTGCTGAACTAAGACGCGAAAAAATCACCGACGAGCCATCAGAAAACGCCCAGGCCCGCTTCGATAATGGCTATCTGGTCGATGTCTTTGGTTTTGGCTCCAGCTTATCTGCCGCCAGTCGTAATCAGGCCGCGGTATTTGGTGAGTTCTATGTGCCTCTGACCAGCCAGTTAGAAATGCTGGCAGCCGGTCGTTATGACCACTATAACGACTTTGGTGGCACCTTTAATCCAAAGATCGGCTTTACCTACCGGCCAACCGATGAGCTGGTACTGCGCGCTTCCTGGGCCAGCTCGTTCCGTGCGCCTTCATTAACCCAGGCCGGGGTAAAATTACGTACCACTACCGCCCGCTATGATTGTTCGGCCAACGATGTAGTAAACCAGTTTTACTGTGGCGGCCAGGGCGGCAGCGGCAGTCTGAACGTACTGGAACTGGGTAACCCTGAATTAGAAGCCGAAACCTCAGAATCGGTCAGCCTGGGTTTTGGCTGGAGCCCAAGCCGAAATACTACGGTGACCGTGGACTACTGGCAGTTTGATCATAAGAAGCTGGTCGATACTGATATGACCGCTGCTTTGGCGCGCAGTATTACTGACGTGAGTCAGCGTCACTGTGGTCTGGTGCCTGAAGGCGCTACCGGTATCGCGCTAAACCCAAACCTGGCCGTTGGCCGTGACCGCTTTAATATCTGCCAGGTAGTGGATAGCGAGGGTCGTAACCTGACCAATCCGAATGCCAATATGCAGCAAATTTTGACCAATTGGGTCAACAGCACGCCAGCGCGGGTTACCAGCTTGCCGTTATTCCGCGACCATGTAATCCTGCTGGAAAACGTTGGCCGGCAGCAAGTTAAGGGCATCGATACCCGTATCAGTCATACCTTTGACTTAACACAGGGACGGCTGGGACTGGATCTGGACTGGACCCATTATCTGTCGTTTGAACGCAATAAAGCCGGCTCAGATGAGATTGAGTCGCTGGTAGGCACTTACCGCTATCCGCGCAATATCGCCAACCTGCGGCTGTCCTGGCGGGCAGAAGATTTCTTTACCGGCTTAGGACTGAGCTATACCGCTTCCTATGCTGATGATATCAGCCGCCTGCGCAGCCGTAATATCCGCGAAATGGAAGATCTGGGTGTGCTGGATGACAACGGTGAGCGCAAGGTCGCCGCCTGGACCACAGTGCGCGGTTATGTTGGCTACGACTTTAAAAACGCCACTGTCAGCTTTAACATCGACAACCTGTTCGACCGCGACCCGCCACGGGTTTATGGCTCAAGCCGGGGCTTCGATTCCATCAATCACAATGCACTGGGCCGTAACTATCGGTTATCCTTTAGCTACTTCTTCTAAACCCAGGGCTGCCGGCCACCGCCGGCAGCCTGTGCACACAGGTTAGTTGTATGACATCATCAACCAAACAACCGGCGCAGATGCCGGATGCCTTTGTCATTCTGTTTTTCGTGATGATTTTGGCAGCACTGGCATCTTATCTGATCCCGGCAGGCAGCTTTAGCCTGACAGAGTTGCCAGCGGCAACCGAGGGCGCGGTAAAAGCCAAAGGCAAACTCGATCCGCAAAGTTTTCAGTTTGCACCCGAGCAGCAACAGGGTGTACCGCTGTTTGCTGAAGGCGGCGGCATCGGCTTTTTTAACTATGCCTTTGAAGGCCTGGTTTCCGGCAATAAATGGGGCTCTGCTGTCGGGGTAGTGGCCTTTATTCTGTTAACCGGCGGCGCCTTTGGCATCATTATGAAAACCGGCGCTATCCATAACGGCATAGTGGCACTGATTGAAAAAACCCGGCGTACCGAGTTTTTGTTTATCCCGCTGATGTTCGCGCTGTTCTCGCTCGGCGGCGCGGTCTTTGGCATGGGGGAAGAAGCCATCGCCTTTTGTATCATCCTGCTGCCGCTGATGCTGGCACTGGGCTATGATGCGATCACGACCGTGCTGGTGACCTATGTCGCCACCCAGATCGGTTTTGCCACCTCCTGGATGAACCCCTTTAACGTTGCCATCGCACAGGGTATTGCCGAGATCCCGCTGTTATCAGGCGCTGAGTTACGCTATGGCATGTGGGCAGTATTTACGCTGTTCGGCATCATTTATACCATGCGCTATGCCGCCCGCATTAAAGCCACACCGGAAAGCTCACTGAGTTTTGCTACTGATCAGCGGTTACGGCAGCAGCAAAGTAGCAGCGTGAAACACCGCTACAACGGTTTGGACAGCCTGATCCTGCTGCTGTTTTTTGCCGGACTGTGCTGGATTATCTGGGGTGTGACTCAGCGCGAGTACTATATTCCGGAGATTGCCAGTCAGTTCTTTACCATAGGGGTGGTCATTGGCATAGTGGCGGTACTGGGTAACAGAATGCGCGTAAACGAAGTAGCCGATGGCTTTAAACAAGGTGCGGCCGAATTGTTGCCGGCAGCACTGATTGTTGGCATGGCTAAGGGCATAGTACTGATCCTTGGTGGTGATAATGCCGAGCAACCTTCAGTACTCAATACGCTGCTGTTTTACTCCGGGCAGGCACTGGGCGATTTTCCGGCCTGGTTATCTGCCTGGTTGATGCTGGTTTTACAATCTATTTTTAATTTCTTTGTCGCTTCCGGCTCCGGCCAGGCCGCGCTAACCATGCCACTGATCGCCCCGCTCTCCGATATGCTTGGCTTATCACGCCAAATCGCCGTACTGGCATTTCAGCTCGGTGATGGCCTGACCAACTGCATTATCCCCACCTCCGCCGCCTTGATTGGCTGCCTGGGTGTCGTCAGAGTGGACTGGAGTGTCTGGCTGAAATTTGCCTGGAAATTACAACTGTGGCTATTTGCGCTGGCGTCGGCTTTTATGCTGCTGGCGGTGGCGATTAATTACCAATAATGAGGTTATCTTGGAACAGATTATTCTGATTAAGGGCGCACAACTCTATGCCCCTACTGCGCTTGGCACTAAGGATCTGCTGCTGGCCGGTAATACGATAGCGGCGATTGCCGATAATTTAATGCTTAATGACTCCAACTTACCGATCACGGTGATCGATGGCAGCGGCAAGTTACTGGTGCCCGGCTTTGTTGACTCGCTGGTGCATTATATCGGCGGCGGTGGTGAGGGTGGCTTTGCTACCCGTACCCCGGAAATGCAGCTGACCGATGCCACTTTGGCCGGCGTAACCACCGCCATTGGCGTGTTGGGTACCGATGCCACTACCCGTACCTTAAGCAACTTGCTGGCGAAGGCACATGCGTTGGAAATTGAGGGCATCAGTACCTATTGCCATACCGGCTCTTATGAAATCCCGTGCCGGACGCTGACCGGCAACATTACCGATGATCTGATCCTGATTGATAAAATTATCGGTGTCGGTGAAATTGCCATTAGCGACCACCGCTCGTCACAACCAACGATCAGCGAAATCCGCAAGGTTGCCGCTGCCGCCCGGGTTGGCGGTATGCTGGCAGGTAAAGGCGGCGTGGTCAGTGTGCATGTCGGCAGCGGCAACAGCTTACTGCAACCGCTGTTTGATGCGGTCGCCGGCACTGAGTTAAGCTTAAGCCAATTTTACCCGACCCATATCAACCGCAACGAAGCCTTGTTTAATGCGGGTTTGGACTTTGCGCGCGCCGGCGGTGTGATTGATTTTACCACCAGCACCACCACCTACGATTTGCAGCATGGCGAAGTGGCCGCCGCCGCCGCCGTCGCACGGGCCCTGGCTGCGGGTATCAGCCCAATGCAATTAACCATGAGCTCGGATGGCAATGCCAGTCTGCCGATTTTTAGCCCGGATGGTCGTTTACTCGGTTTGGAGGTCGGTGCAGTGCGTAGCCTGCATCATTCACTGCAAAGCGCAGTGCTGGAATTTCAGGTGCCACTGAGTGCCGCCCTGACCACGGTAACCCAGGCTCCGGCGCAGGTTTTAGGCCTAAAACAAAAAGGCCAGCTTGCAGTTGGCAAAGATGCTGATATGCTGCTGCTCAATAGCCATGATCTGAGTATCGACACCGTGATCGCCAAAGGCCGCTGCCTGGTAAAGGACGGACGGCCACGGGTGTATGGCACCTTCGAAAAACCGCAGCAATTCGCAACAGGAGGTTAGATGCGTCTTTCCTGCATAAAGCTGCTGCTTTTTAGCAGCCTGGTTGGCCTGGCAGTACCGGGCGCATTGGCGGTTGAGCCGCAGCCGGAACCCGCTCAGACAGAACAGCCGTTGGCAGCCGCTGATGCAGCGACGCCGGCAACCGAGGCTGAACCCAGCATTCTGGATATCGCCAGCACGCCGACGCAAGTCCTACCGGAGCCTGAATACGATCTGATGTTAATGGGCGGCGGCCTTGCCACCTGTAGCTCAATGTCAAACCGCAGCTGCCTGGAACAAACTCAGTTCAGTGCCCTGGCAAAAACCGGTAATCTGTACTGGTTACAACAGAGTCTGCTGCAAAATTTCGCTGCCGCGGAAGTTTTCAGTGCTGAACGTAAAACACTGCAGCAACAGCTGGTGCAGCTGTTTAATCAACTCGCCACTGAGCATACTGCGCTGCTAACCGAACAACAGCTGGTCGAGTTGTGGCGGGCGGCTCCGGCCACAGAGCAAGCGCCGGATGGTGAAACCCTGTGGCAACAGCTGTCTGAGCGTGAGTTAAATGTCGTCTTTGATTATCTGGAAGTGCCGACTCTGAGCAGTGATGGCAAGTACCGCTTAACTGAACAAGTCGATTTGGCAAAGACTTCGGATCAACACTCGGCTGAACTGTACCGCGAGTTTGTGCGTTTGGCGGCAACGAAAGCCAGCAACAAAGGGCGCAGTACGCCAAAACTGCTCATGGTTACCGCCTCATCACGGGATCCCTTTGCTGCGGTGGATTTTTATCTGGATGCCTTTCGCCAGGCTGGCGCAGAGATAGAGTGGTTACCGCTGACCGCTGCCTTGCAAGCGGCGATGCAGGCGCAAAATTGTCAGGCGCTGCCGCAATTTTTGGCGGACATCCATGGTAGCTACCGCCGTGAACAGGTTTATGCCGATCTCTACGCCATTAAGCTGCAGGCCTGTCAGGCTGGCAGTAAAGCCCTGGTCGCGAAAATTGCCGCGGCCGATGGCATTTTCTTTAATGGCGGCGATCAAAGTCTGACCTATCAGGCCCTGCGCTTTACGGACGGCTCTGCCAGCCCGGAACTAACCGCAATCTTCAGCGCCGTTGCCAACAAGCAGCTGCTGATTGGTGGCACCAGCGCTGGTACCGCAGTGATGAGCGGCAATCAGTGGCTGGCACCTCAGCTGGCAGCGGTACCGATGATTTCCAACGGTGATAGCTATCATGCCTTACAATATGGTGCGGTAGCGGGCCCTGCGCCCTGGCCGGGTTGTCGCAAAGAGAACCGCTGCCCGGATAATTTAAGTGAGCGCCAGCTTACCTATACCGCGGCCGGTGGCCTTGGGTTATTCCCGCTCGGGGTGCTGGATACCCACTTTGCCGAGCGCGGCCGTCAGGCCCGGCTCTTAGTGCTGCAGCAGGCAACGCAAACCAGACTGGCGTTTGGTGTCGATGAAGCCAGTGCCATGCTGGTCGATCTGGGCCACTATGCCACAGGGCTGGTGCAAATGGCTGCCCGCGGCGCCGGTGAGATCTATGTCAGCGAGTTACTGCCAGAGTCGAGCAAAGCGCAGTTATTGGCGCACACCTATACCCTGACAGCAGGAGATACTTTAGTCTGGCAAGCGGAGACCTTGCCACAGGCCGAGACTTCGCCTCCGGCTGAGGCCTCGCCCCAGGCTGAGAATGTGCCCCAACAGGTAAGGCTAACTCTGCTGCCCGCCGCCGCTAAAACGCCGCTGACCGAGCAGGCCGAGCCGCTGCATAGCAAGAGCCCGCTGTTTAGCCGCGATCACTACCGTAGCCTTAGCCGTTCACTGTGCCGCAGCAACTTTCACAGTGCCACCGTCAGTGAGCCACCTTATCTGATCCGTCTGAGTAAAGACGGTGCTTGCAGTGCCGATGCCGAAGGTAACCTCAGTTATCGCCAGCAGCTACGCATTATCAGTCCGGCGGAATAACCGCCACTAAACCGGTCGCCCTGCTGC
>DAIOUM010000021.1:26882-33862 GCA_036759505.1 Alishewanella sp.
CTCGACATCGCGCACAATCAGACTACCGTAAAAATTCCGGCTGCTGCTGATATCCTGGCGCCCCAGTTGCTGTTCAATCAGCAAAAAACTGCCAATAAAGAACCCACCTGCCAATAACGCCGTTGCCGTCTGCCACACCGCCTGCCGGCGCCAATTATGCAGCGTCACCAGCCAGAGGATCGCCAATAGCACCAGCGGAAACTCCCAGTAACGACTAAACAGCAACGGCGCCAGTAGATTAATCAACAGGCCGCCCAGCACCCCGCCGGCAGCCAACAACAGATAAAATGCCGTTAACTGCTCACGGGACGGCTTGCTGCGGGCCAGCTCGCCATGACAGAGCATACAACCACTAAACAGCAACATCAGATACAGCAGCAGCTGTGACAGCCAGTCAAACTGCCGTCCCAGATAAAACAGCAGTAGTGCAACAACTAAGCAGATGGCAAATAAATACAACCAGATGGCGCGCTGATACCAGCTATCGCGGTTGAATACCAGGGTAAAACTGAGTAAGTAAAGTGCCAGCGGCACTACCCAGAGAAAGGGCACCGGCGGCACGTTTTGCGTTAATTGCTGGGTTACTGCCAACAACAGCACCACCCCGGCGGCAGATAACGCCAGATAACGAACGCTATGGCCGCGCCGCAACGTCAGTGGCGCCGCCGGCAGTAACTTGCTCTGCGCCAGTGAGTGCCACAGCAACACCAGGATACAGCCGCTAAACAGGATAAAACCAACATTCCAGTATGCTTGCTGCTGCGGTAGCGCCAGATAAGGCTCGACTAAAAACGGATAACTGAGTAAGGCGGCAAAAGAGCCCAGGTTTGACAACGCATAAAGCCGGTACGGGCTTTGCTGTGGGTAACGGGCGGCAAACCAGTGCTGTACCAAAGGCGCGGTGGCGCTTAACAGCAGATAGGGTAAGCCGATCGCCAGTGCAAGATAGCTCAGAATACCCGACAAGGGTGCAGCGTGCGGATCGGGTTTCGCATCCAGCAGCAACAAGCTGGCTACCGCCAGCAGCAGTAAACCGCTATGCCAGAAACGCTGCCGCGTCAGGTTGGCAAAGCGGCTTAGCAGATGCGCATACAAATAACCACCAAGCAGCGCCGTTTGGAAAAACAATAATGCTGCAGTCCAGATCTGAGCACCACCACCAAAGTATGGTAGTAGCAGGCGCGCCAGCATAGGTTGTACCAAAAACACCAGACTGGCACTGAGCAGCACGGTCAGAGCAAATAACAAGGGGCCTACTCCGCGTAAAAGGCGTCAGCCTACCCAAAGCGCGCTCGGCCAGCAAGGGTTATCCGCCACGCTGTATGCTAGTTACGGTAAATCACGCCCGGGCGTGTTGAGGTTTGCGGATTGAATTTTGTTGCTCTGGAGCTGCAGCGTTGTCTGATTTGTCGAACCGCGCGTCATAGGTTAGACTTGCAGCGCGCTGGCCGGTAGCAGTGGCGGTATCGCTAACCTGTTAAGCCCTGACAACCTGGCTTTCAGCCCAATATTACTATAACAACACCCTCTATCGCGCCCCGGCGCACTGCTAAGGTTTATTTATGGGAAAGTTTAAAGTTCCGCACACTCTCACGCTACTGTTTAGCATGATGGTGATTGCGATGATCGCCACCTGGATAGTTCCTCAGGGTTTCTTTGCTACCGAGACCATGGCCAACGGCCGGGCTGTGGTTGTGCCGGGTACCTTTAGTCTGGTTGAAGAACGCAGTTATCTAACACCCTGGCAGTTATTAACCGCCATTCCACGGGCTTTTGCCTCCGCCCAGGATGTGATTTTCTTTGTGATGATTTTAGGCGGCGTGCTGGCAGTGGCCCGCGCAACCGGCACTGTGGATGCGCTGATTGGCCGCTTACTGGAGCGTTTTGGCTCCCGGCCACAGATGCTGATCTTTATGGTTATCTTCTGCTTTGCGATGGCATCCAGTTTTATTGGTACCGCCGGTGAATATATTCCCTTCGTATTAATTCTGGTGGCGCTGTGTAAAGCGATGCGGCTGGATGCGATGACGGCAGTCGGTATGACGGTGGCCGGTTATGGTATTGGCTACGGCATTTCTGCGGTCAATCCATTTACGCTGGTGATTGCCCAGCAAATCGCCGATATTCCGATTTTATCCGGCTGGGAGCTGCGGGCGGCGATTTTTCTGCCCTTTGTGTTAATTGGTTTTCACCATGTCTGGAGTTATGCCAAAAAGGTCGCGCAAGACCCAAGCCAATCGATGGTAAAAGATCTACCCTGCCCCCTGGGTGATAAGCATGCAGTTGATTATCCCAACTTAAACTGGCGGCATCGCCTGATCCTGGGCAGCTTTGTACTGACAATCGGTGTGGTAGCTTACAATATCCGGGTCAATGGCTGGTATCTGTATGAGCTGGGTGCTGCCTTTATCGCCTGGGGCTTATTTGTGGTAATGGTTGGCAATATCAGTACCGATACTGCCGCGAAAAAATTTATCGACGGTGCGATGGAGCTAACCACCACCGCGGTGTTAATCGGTGTCGCGCGCGGGATTTCACTGATTTTAGAAGATGGCCAGATCCTGCATTCGCTGGTGCATGGTATGTCAATGCCGTTATCTTTTGTTGGCGCTGAAGTCGCAGCGGTAGGTATGCTGTTTATCCAGACCTTGCTGAACTTCTTTATCCCGTCCGGCAGTGGTCAGGCCTATGTCACTATGCCACTAATGGTACCGCTGAGTGATTTGCTGGAAATTCCGCGCCAGGTTGCCGTACTGGCGTATCAGTTTGGCGATGGCTTCTCTAATATGATTATCCCGACCAATGCGATCTTAATGGGCATTATCGGTATTGCCGGTATCCCTTATGGCCACTGGTTCCGCTTCTGTTTACCGCTGATGGTCAAACTAATGCTGGCGTCCTCGGTTGTGCTGGTATTGGCGGTACTATTTAACTTTGGCGCAGATGTGCAACCCGCCGATCTGCCATTACAATCCAAGGTGCAGCAACACACTGAACAGGTTAACTAGCCGCGATACCGGCACAAAAAGGGCTCAGTACGAGCCCTTTTTGCTGATTAGCGTTTGCCAGTGACTTAACTTTATCAGTAAAGTAGCCTTAGATTTTTTTTGCAGCACAGCAGGGCTTATGCAGCAGGCACGGCAAATTGCCGAGATTATTTTAAAGGGCTTTCGCAAACACTTTCGTCTGTTTCAGCAGGTCACGGCCCGTGCCCGGCAGCGCTTTGAGCAAGCCGACTGGCAGGCCTATCAGCAGGATAGCTCAGAGCGGATCCAGTTTTATGATTTGCGGGTTAATGAAACCATTAGCCTGCTGCGCCAGCAATTACCCGCCGAGTGTTTAAATGAACCGCTGTGGCAGCAGGTTAAGCAACACTATCTGGAGTATTTGCTATTCCACCCGCAGGCAGAACTGGCAGAAACCTTTTATAACTCGGTATTTTGCCGGTTATTTGCCCGTAAATATTTTCATAACCAGAATATCTTTGTCGAATCAACCTTGGATAAGCAACATCTGCCGGCACCTATTGCTTCGGTTTATCAGAGTTACTTCCCGGCACAGGATGGCTTAAAGCAGTCGATCCGCAATATTATTGCCGCCTTTGGTTTTAGTACGCCCTTTATCGATCTGGAACATGATATCCGCTGTGTGCTACGCAGCTTTATCAGTCAGTCCAGTCATGGCGCTTTCCCGGTGCATCTGCTGCGGTTAGATATTCTGCACACCCCGTTTTTTCGCAATAAAGCCGCCTATCTGGTTGGCCGGGTGGTGACGCCACAAGGCCAGCAACCTTTTATTATTCCGTTGCTGCACGCCGAAGGTAAAGGTCTGTATCTGGATACGCTGCTTACCGATCCGGAGCAAATGAGTATTATCTTCGGCTTCTCACGCGCCTACTTTATGGTGCAATGCCCGGTGCCCTCGGCACTGGTGCATTTTTTACGCGAATTGCTACCGCATAAAACCCTGGCAGAACTGTATGCTGCAATAGGTCTGCATAAACAGGGTAAAACCGAGTTTTATCGCGAGCTTTTGACCCATCTTGAGCGCTCACGGGATCGCTTTGTTGCTGCACCGGGGATCCGGGGCATGGTAATGATGGTGTTTACCCTGCCCTCTTTTCCTTATGTGTTTAAAGTGATTCGCGATACCTTTAGCGAAACCAAACAATTTGACCGCGCCACGGTAAAAGCCCGCTATCAACTGGTGAAACAGCACGACCGGGTCGGCCGGATGGCCGATACGCTGGAATATTCCGATGTGGCTTTACCGAAGGCACGCTTTACGCCTGAGTTATTGCAGGAGCTACAGGACAGTATTGCCGGTTCGCTGCAAATTGAGGATGAGCTGGTGGTAATTAAACATCTGTATATTGAACGGCGGATGACACCACTCAACCTCTATCTGGAACAGGCCTCAACTGCCGATAAAGCCAGCATTATGGATGACTACGGCACCGCCATTAAAGAAATGATTGCTGCCAATATTTTCCCCGGCGATATGCTACTGAAAAACTTTGGTGTCACCCGGCATAAACGGGTGGTGTTCTATGATTATGACGAGGTGCAATATCTGCTGGATGTGAATTTCCGCAGCCTGCCCAAGGTCGATAGTTTTGAAGCGGCGCTGGAAGCAGAGGCAAATTGCTGGGCCGCACCCGGTGATGTGTTTCCGGAGCAGATGGCGACCTTTGTCACACCGGGTGCCGAGATCCGCGATATGTTATTTAGTAAACATCCGGAACTGTTGGATGCCGGCTACTGGCGGCAAAAGCAGTATCGGATCCGCCAGGGCCTGGTGGAAGATATTTTCCCTTATCCGCAAGCCATGCGCTTTTGTCACCTTTATCCGGAATAACGCTATGCCTTTTACTATCTGGGTCGATGCCGATGCCTGCCCGGCCGTCATTAAAGAGATCCTGTACCGCGCCGCAGAGCGCAAGCAACTGCCGCTGGTGCTGGTAGCAAATCAGCCACTGCGTACCCCACCCTCGCCCTTTATCAGCAGCCTAACGGTCAGTAAGGGTTTTGATGAAGCCGATAATGAGATTGTGCGCCGCTGTCACCAGGGCGATCTGGTGATTACCGGTGATATCCCGCTGGCGGCTGAGGTGCTGGCCAAGGGCGCGGAAGCGATTAATCCGCGCGGTGAGCGCTATGATCGCGATACCATCCGCCAGAAACTGACGATGCGGGATTTTATGGAGACGCTACGCGCCAGTGGTGTGCAAAGTGGCGGCCCGGCCGCTTTTAGCCAGGCCGATCGTCAGGCCTTTGCTAATCAGTTAGACCGGCTGTTGCAACAGCTACGCTAGAACAACTGCCAGGCTAAAATAACCTCTGCTGCGACACAAAATGCCGTTCTAGCTTACTTAGTGGATCGATAAAGCTTAGCTGCTGCGCGAGTAGCTGCAGGGGGCGGCTAAAATCGCTGGTATTCTTCGGTAACAACTCAGGATAGTAAGCATCATTTAAGATCGGCATGCCCAGACTCAGCATATGCAGCCTGAGCTGATGAGTTTTCCCCGTCAGCGGCTGCAGCTGAAACTGCCCGATATCCCCCTCAACGCCGACCAGCTCGATAATGGACTGCGCATTGGCCTCACCCGGTACGATCTGATTAATAAATCGCGGCTGGGCTTTTTCAATCCGGTTACTCAACTGCCAGCTTAGCGGCGGCTGCAGGTTGGCGCTTAACCGCGCCCGGGCCTGATAGCGCTTTGCCAGCTGCCCCTGCTGAAATAACTGGTAATAATATGGCCGGCTTTGGCTATTACAGCTAAACAACACTAAGCCGGCGGTATCGCGATCCAGCCGGTGCAGCGGCGCTAAATCGCGGATCCCGGTATCCTCTTTCAACCGCTGCAACAGGCATTCGTTAACAAAGTCTCCGCCCGGCGTAACCGGTAAAAAATGCGGTTTATCGGCGACCAGCAGGTGCGCATCCTGATACAGGATCTGATGCAAAAACGGAATTTTCGGCTCGGCCGCGACTTCGCGAAAATAACACAGCCGGCGACTGGGCAAAAACGGCGTCTGCTCAGTGATCGCCTCACCCTGATACCAATAGACCTTGCCGTCGCGGATCCGCTGCTGCCAATTCTCAGCCGGAATGCGCGGAAAATGGGCACACAAAAATGCCAGTACCGTCGGCCAGCCCTGATTATGCGCCGGCAAGGTAATTTCAGAAGGCTGTTTGGCAGTAATTAACATCACGACGTTTGGCTTAAGCCAGCAAAGCAGCAAAAAAGTGGCGGCAGCTTAGCATAAAAGCCGCTAGAATACGCGCCCAAACAGCCAACGCCCGGAACTCCTGCCTATGCATCGCAATGCTATTCTGGCGCTACGACAGCGCGAATTGCAAAAAGCCACCCGCGTTTTTAATGCCAGGGGGAGCAAGGTGCGCCGCTGTGAGCACTGTTTGCTACCACAAGCTGACTGTATCTGTGCAGCCACGCCAGAGCCGCAGGCAAAATCCGCGTTTTGCTTTATTATGTATACCGGCGAATGCTATAAGCCAAGTAATACCGGGCGCCTGATCTGCGATATTGCCGCCGATAGCCATGCCTTTGTCTGGGATCGCACCAGGCCGGATCCGGCGTTACTGGCGCTGCTGGCCGACCCACGCTATGCGCCCATCGTGGTTTTTCCTACCCAATACGCCGAAGCAGAACGTTGTCTGGCCGATGCGGCTGCGCTACAGCAGGCCAGCGCCGGGCGCACGCCGCTGTTTGTTATGCTGGATGGCACCTGGCGCGAGGCGAAGAAAATGTTTAAAAGCCCTTATCTGGCTAACCTGCCGGTACTGGGGATCCAGCCGACGCAACACAGTGATTATCTGCTGCGGGAAGCGGCACACTTGCATCAGCTTTGTACCGCGGAAGTGGCGATTGAAGTACTGCGGCTGGCAGCCGATCAACCGGCTGCAGAGCAGTTAGCGGAGTACTTTCAGGTATTTCGCAATGCCTATCTAAAGGGTAA
>DAIOUM010000022.1:0-4803 GCA_036759505.1 Alishewanella sp.
CTCATTCAGTGCTTTCTGGCGTTGGGTTGCTAACTTTTGTGCATCAGTAAATTGTTGATGCAGGTCACTGTTGTCAGCATTTTGTTCCTGAATTTGCTGTCTTAGCTGATTGAGCTGCAGTTGCAACTCCGCATACTGTTGTTCGTGCTCGGCCAGTTGCTCGGTACTAAGCTCTGTTACCGGTATTGGCGCTGCTGCAACAGTTGGCGCAGATTCTGCCGCCACCATCATCGCTGCAGGCTCTGTTGCTGTATTGCTTAGGCTAACAGTTTCTGGCTCAGGAGCGGTCTCTTCAGGTGTTTCGGTTACCGCAGCCGTTACCTCAGCAACAGTTGGAGTTTGCTCCTCTGTCGCCAGCTCATGCAGCGCCTGCTGTAATTGTGGATCTTCTACGTTGCTCTCAGTGTTACTATCTGCGCCGCTGTACTGTTCTGGCTGATCTTTCTCAACCTGCTGGCGTTTTCCAAGTTGTAATAATTTTGATAAAGATCCCGGTACTTTTTCTGACAGCGAAGAGAGTGCGCTCAGGCCCAGGCCACCTTTCGCGGCTTTGTCCTCATGATCGGCAGGGGGTTGATAATTATTTTTACTACACCACTGATCAAAGTGCACCATGATGCTGGTGCGGCTGCCACCGATCTGTTTAATAAGGCGTTCCAGAGTGATCGGCTGACCGCTTTGTTGTAATTGTTCACAGGCTGCTTTTACTTCATTGTAATTTGCCATGTCTTCCTCTGGTTTTTCACAAAAATGGATGCTCAGCATACTTATTTTTAACTTAAACGGAAATAGACATTTTGTGCTAGTTTCAGCACTTTTCTATTTGAGGTAAAAAAGCTGAATGCCGCGTTTTCTCTTACTTGTTACGCTTTAAAATCAGGGTTTTGCCAGCAGTTCCGGCCGGGCTTCGGTTATGACTTAAAGTTCGTTATGATAGAACAGTGGCAGTGGCCCATATTAGGAGGAAAACATGAAAAAGGTATTGGCATTAGTGGCGTTAACTGGTCTGTTGTTAGCGGGTTGCGCCCCGGAAGTTGGATCAAAAAAGTGGTGTAAAGCCATGGAAGCTAAGCCGAAAGGCGACTGGACCGCCAACGAAGCGAAAGATTTTGCTAAACACTGTTTATTTAAAACGGAAGAATAAAGCTCGCAGAGCCAACAGCTATTGACTGTTGGCTCTATAGTTCAAGCGCAAAGCTTTATTCAGGCAAAGGTCAGCACTAGGCTAATAATGACACCACTGATCAGTAGCTGCATCAGACAAAAGCCCATAATGTCCTTCGCTTTTAACCCGGCAATTGCCAATACAGGCAGCGCCCAAAATGGCTGAATCATATTGGTCCAGGCATCACCCCAGGCCACGGCCATCGCGACCCGATTGACATCGGCGCCCAGCTCTAATGCCGCAGGCAGCATTACCGGTGCCTGCACCGCCCATTGGCCGCCACCGGACGGCACAAAGATATTGACGATACCGGCACTGATAAAACTCCAGAACGGTAAACTTTGCGCACTGGCGAAACTGACAAACCACTCCGACATACTCTGCGCCAGCCCGGATTGAATCATTACTGCCATAATGCCGGCATAAAACGGGAATTGGATCACAATACCGGCACCGCCCTGGATCGCCTGTTGCAGGCTGTGCAGTAACCGGCGCGGCGTGCCGTGTAGTACGATGGCCAGAAAGATAAACAAATAGTTGACGATATTCAGGTTTAAACTGCCGCCTTTGACAAAATACTGCACCAGATAGGCGATACCGGCAAATCCCACTAACAATGCCAGTAGCATACTGTTTTCCAGTTTATCGGCCGGCCGCTCATTACTGCCGGCCGGTGCCGGTTGATTCTGCAGTTTAGCCGGGTCGACATAGATGCTGTCAGCGACTTTGGGTAGCATTAAGCGGTTAACCAGCGGCACCGTGATAAACAGGATCGCGAGCAGCAGCAGATTAAAACTGGCAAAGATGGTGTCAGTCGTTGGAATCAGACCAATCAGGTTTTCGCTAAAGTGCCCCGGTGTGGCAATGGTCAGTGGCACTGAGCCGGCTAAGCCGCCATGCCAGACAATAAAGCCAGAATAGGCACTGGCTACCAGCAAGCGGTAATCGACCTTAATTTGTCGTGCCAGAGCTTTGGCAAATAAGGCGCCAACCACCAAACCAAAGCCCCAGTTCAGCCAGCTGGCCAGGAGTGAAATCAGTGTCACCAGTATAATGGCCTGGCCCGGACTTTTCGCCAGCGCGGCCAGACGATTCAGTAAGCCGGTGACCAGTGGTGTACTGGCCAGCATATAACCTGCTACCAGCACCAGCAACATCTGCATCGAGAAGCTCAGCAGGCCCCAAAATCCATCGCCCCACTGCGTCACAACCGCCAGCGGGCTTTGTTGTTCAAACAACATGGCGGCAGCAAACACCACCAGGGTTAACAGCAACACAAAAATATAGGGGTCGGGCAGATAGCGTTCGACCAGTTTTACAAAGGGTTTAGCCGCAGTATTTAGCATAGGGGGCTCGCTTATCGCTGGATAGATGTGCTTTACCTTAAAGCATTTAGTTAGCTCATGCCAATTCGCAATTGACTCTATCCTGCTGTTAGGAGCTGCTGGCCATGATATTGGCGGTTTTTTGGCTGGCTTCAAGAGGGCGATTTGCAGTATGCTTGGCGCTCTGGCTCAGAAACGGATACAACAATGCAATTTACCAAGATGTTTGCCGGTGCGGCACTTTTATTGGGTAGTCTGCTGCCCTTTTACACACAAGCGACCATAGTACAATTTAAAACCTCGTTAGGCACCTTTGAGGTCAACCTGTTCGATGAAACCACGCCGGAAACGGTAGCGAATTTTTTAAAATATGTCGAACAGGAACGCTATCACAACTCGGTGATCCATCGTATGGTGCCTGACTTTGTGGTGCAGGGTGGTGGTCTGTACTATCCCGGTGAATTGCCATTAAAGGCTATTCCTACCTTTGCCGCGGTGAAGAACGAGAAAAAGTGGTCCAACCGTCGTGGCACTATTGCCATGGCCAAACTGGACGGCCAGCCAGACAGTGCCACCAGTCAGTGGTTTTTTAATTTGAAAGACAACCATGCCGGTAATGCTCAGTTAGATGCACAAAACGGTGGTTTCACTGTGTTTGGTCAGATCTCAGAGCAAGGGCTGGAAATTCTGGATGAAATTGCCAAGTTAAAACGCTTTAATATGGGCGGTGCCGCGACCAGTATCCCGCTGCGTGATTACACGGCCGCGGATGCCGCGGCCGGTAAAACGGTGACGACCGATAATCTGGTGATGATTGAAAGTGTCGTGATTGTCGATGCCCGCCCGAATACGGCTGCCGGTTTATCACCTGCCCCGAATGAAGCCACAGTGCTGCCACCCGAAGAGGAAGAAGAGAAGAAAAGCTCTGGCAGTATGCACTGGTTAGTGTTGCTGCTGTTACCGCTGGCTCTGTTCCGCCGTCAAATCCGCCGGTAAAACTATTGCGGCAGTCAGTCCCCCGACTGCCGTAGGTGCTGCGATATGTTGGCGCAATCCACTCTCAGGCAGCTCGAACTTACCCCGATAGATCGAGCTGCACTTTCAAACTATCAGGCAATATTAAGCTTACTCAGCCAGCGACTACGCGCACACAGCACGCCAGCTGTTATTGGTATTACAGGTGCACAGGGCACTGGCAAAAGCACGCTGGCCAGCTTGCTGGCTACTGAGTTGCTGGCACAAGGTATACGCTGTGCTGCGGTCTCATTAGATGACTACTATCTGACACGCCAGGCGCGGCAGCAGCTAGCAGGTACTGTACATCCGTTACTGGCGCAGCGTGGCGTACCGGGTACACACGATATCGGACGGGCGCTCAGTGATGCCAGACAGGTACTGGCCGGTGCAGCCGTCGCCTTACCGCGGTTTGATAAAGCCCTGGATGACTCTTTGCCAAACCGGCCTGCTGCGCAGCTGGATCTACTGATTGTCGAAGGCTGGTGTTTGGGTTTGGCGGCAGAAGCAGAACCCGGGCTGGCATCGCCAGTGAATCAACTGGAGGCCACCGAAGATAGCAGCGGTGCCTGGCGCCGTTATGTCAACCAGCAATTGGCGGCAAACTATCAACCCTACTTTGATTTGTTGCAGCCGCTGATTTGGCTTAAAGCGCCGGATTGGGACAGTGTTTGCCGCTGGCGCGCTAAACAGGAACAACAGCTGTGGCAGCAGCGTGGTACCGGGATGACGGCTGAGCAGTTAGCGCGCTTTATGTTGCCATTCCAGCGTCTGACGCAGCTGAGTTATCAGCAATTGCCGGCGCGGGTAAACTATACTATTGTGCTTAATCAGGCGCAGCAGCCGCAGTTAAGCGGCTAACCGAGGACGCACCGTGATTTATACCCACCGTTTAATTATGCGGCCGCTAACCCTAGCCGATGCCCCCTTTATGCTGCAGCTGTTAAACGACAGTAGTTTTATCCGTAATATCGGCGATCGCGGTGTACGCTCAGAAGCCGAGGCGGCCGCCTATTTGACAGCCGGCCCCTTAGCCAGCTACCAGCAGTATGGTTTTGGTTTACGCGCTATCGAGTTGCAACAAGGCGGTCAGTTGATCGGGATTTGTGGCTTAATTCAGCGAGAGACGCTGGATGCACCTGATCTCGGCTATGCCTTGTTACCGGATTATACTGGCCAGGGCTACGCACTAGAGGCAGCCAAAGCCGCCGTACAGTGGGCGGTAGCGTTAGACCTGGCGCAACTGTATGCGGTGGTCAGTCTGGAAAATGATGCCTCAAAGCGGTTGCTGGCGAAGTT
>DAIOUM010000022.1:4903-7367 GCA_036759505.1 Alishewanella sp.
ATGCCATTAATGCGCCGGGTTTTGTCCCGCCTGACTGAAGATTACTTATTGCTGGCACTGCTTGGCCTGCTGCCGTTATTGTGGTGGTTAAATCCAACCACTGCTGGCGGCTTGCTGGTGTTAATCGACTGGCAAACGGTATCGGCGCTGGCCGGCTTAATGTTATTGAGCAGAGCGCTCGAGGAAAGTGGTTATCTGGCCCGTTTTGCCGGCTGGCTGGTGGCACTGTGTCATATTGAGCGTTTGTTGGCGGCCGCACTGCTGCTGTTTGCTGCGCTGCTGGCGGCCATTGTCACCAATGATGTCGCGCTCTTTATTCTGGTCCCCATTACCTTAAGTCTGGGCCGGTTAACCGGTATTGCGACCGGGCGGTTGATTATTTTTCTGGCGCTGGCGGTGAACGCCGGCTCGGCTTTAACCCCGATTGGCAATCCGCAAAATCTGCTGCTATGGCAGGCCTCCGGCTACAGTTTCTGGCAGTTTACACTACTGATGGCGCCGCTGGCCCTGAGTTTGCTGGCGCTGATCCTGCTACTCAGCTATCCGGCATTCAGCGCCCGCCGTTTAACGGTAACAGTACCGCATCAGGCCAGCCTGGATAACCGGCGCTTATTTGGCTGGTCACTGCTTGGCTATCCGCTATTTATTCTGGCAATGGAACACCAACTGGCGCCTCAGGCCGCCTTGCTGGTGCTATTGGCGTTTTTACTGTTCAAGCGCAGCGTAGTCAGCGGTATTGACTGGTTATTGTTAGTGGTGTTTAGCCTGATGTTTATTGATCTCGGGTTATTGGCGCAGTTGCCGTTGATGCAACAGCTGGCGACCCAGTTTCTGGCCTTGCCCGGTGGCAGTTATACCGGCGCTGCTTTGATGTCGCAGTTGATTTCCAATGTGCCGGCAGCGATTTTTTTGCAGCATTTTACCGACGACTGGCGCGCCTTAAGCTGGGGTGTCAGTGTCGGTGGCTTCGGGCTGGCAATAGGTTCGCTGGCGAATTTGATAGCGTTACGGCTTAGCAAGCAGCCTGGTTTATGGCGTGAATTTCACTATTGGTCGCTACCGGTGTTTGCGCTTAGCCTGGTGTTGGGTTGGTCCTTGTTGTAATGCCGGGAGGCGCTGACATCTGAAGTTATTTAGTCTATTGTCAGTATGTTATTTTAGGTTAACTGGCCGAACTTGCCTTGGGCCATTTATTGCACAACCAAAGTCGGAGTTGTGGTTTAAGCTTACTGAGTGTTAATGTCAGTAACGGACTCAGTGTTAAGAGGAAGGAACCCTATGCGTTTAGCTTGCTCCGGATTATTACTGGGCGGTTGGCTGGCTTTGCAGCTCCCGGCGGTAGGTGCGGCTACACCAATTATTGCTGCCGATTATCTGGAAACCTCACCGCACCGCGAATTGATTGAGTATGCGCTAAAGGTCACCGAAGCAGACTACGGGCCCGCTACCCTGACCTTCAGCGGTGAGATGGTGCAGGGTCGAGCCGAGCAACTGTTAAAAGACGGCAAGCTGTTGCATCTGGTAGTGTTTGCGCCTTCGCCGGAACGCGAACGCGATCTGCTACCGGTGTATTTTCCATTAAGCCAGGGGTTATTGGGTTATCGGATCTGCATTATCAATAACGGACAGCAGTATAAGTTTGATCCGGTTAAGACGTTACAGGACTGGCAAAAGGCCGATCTGACAATCGGACAAGGCACCCACTGGCCGGACGTGGCGGTGTTGCGGCATAACAACCTGACGGTTGTCACCAA
The DNA here is from genome assembly GCA_036759505.1 of Alishewanella sp. GTDB lineage: Bacteria > Pseudomonadota > Gammaproteobacteria > Enterobacterales > Alteromonadaceae > Alishewanella. The sequence goes on from DAIOUM010000022.1 coordinate 6,658, forward strand.
CCCCTTATATTCGTTGTTATTTGAAATGGTGCGTCAACAGCGCTTCGATTGTTTTGCCCGTAGTGCGGATGAATTAGCGCGCGATTTGCAAAGTGAACATGCAACGGGTCTGGTAGCTGAGCGGCGCTTATTATTACATTATCCGCAGCTGTCGATGATCTTTGTGTCGCAGAGTTTTCCGCAGCTGGCCGAGCGTTTACAAAAAGGCCTGGAGCAGGCTCATGCCGATGGCGTGGTGCAGCGGCATTTTCGCCGCCATTATGGCGCCATTATTGACCAGTTGCGCTGTGAGCAACGGCAACTGCTTAAACTAGAAAACCCGCAGCTGAGTGAGGCTAGCCGTCAAGCGCTGCTGCGCTTTGCCTCCACGCCGGAGCAGTTATTAGCTGCGCCGGCTGCGGCTTGCAAAGGGCAGTAAAACTACTGCCAACTTAACAACATTCCTGTAATTTGCGTTCCAACTGCTCAATCCGCTCCTGCGCTTGTTCGCGGTAACGGGTTAGCCGTTCGATAGTGGCCGCGGAATTCGATTTCACAAAATTAACCTGTTCTTCTAATTGCAGCTTTTGCTTCGACCACTGATAACGCTCAGCCTGGATCTGCGAGGCCTGGTCGCGTTGCTGCTGCAGCTCTTCCCGCAGCTGTTTAATGATTTCACGTTGCTCTGCCTGATGATTCGCCGTCAGGGCACTCTGATGTTTTAACAGCGC
>DAIOUM010000022.1:7467-24853 GCA_036759505.1 Alishewanella sp.
CACGTTGCTCTGCCTGATGATTCGCCGTCAGGGCACTCTGATGTTTTAACAGCGCGATAGTGGCTCTTAATTGTTCCACGTTGTCAGAGTTCTCGGTTGCCGGTGCGTTTAGCATCGCTTTTAACTGAGCCAGCTCCTGAGTTAGCTCCGCCACCTGATCGGCTTGACGGGCCGCGGCTGCGATGGCTTCATCGCGTTCGGCGATCAGACTATCTAACGGGGTTGTATCAACGGTAGCTACCGCAGCCTGTTGCTGTTGCAGCTCGGCAAGCTGTGCCTGCGCCTGCTGTAACGCCTCTGTTTGCGTGGCCTGCTGTGCAGTCTGTTCTGCCACAGCAGCCTGATGCTGTTGTTGCAGGCTGGCCAGTTGTTCGCGCAGCAGTGCCACTTCGTCATCCGCAGATGTATCTGCGGTGGTACGTTGCTGCAATTCTTGCTGCAACTGCTGATTTTGCTGCCGTAATTGTTGCAGTTGCTGGGTTAACTCTGCTGCGCCATTCTGGCCGCGACCAGCCAATTGCTCCAGTACTGCATCGCGTTCGGCAGTCAGTTCGGCACACTGATCGGCGTACTCGGCCAACTGTTGATGGATCTGTTTCTTCGCTTCGAAGTACTGGCGTTGCTGCTCGGTGCTGCGCTTACGCAGTTGTTCATGCTCGTCGTTCAAGGCTTCAAAGCGCTGTTGTTGCGCTGCCAGTTCTTGCTGCCATTGCGCCTGTAACTGCGTTAATTGCTGTTGCTTTGCGTCGGCTTCCTGCTCTGCCAGTTGCAGTTGCTGTTGCAGCGCAGCGAGTTGGGCAGCATTAGCCGTCAGCTGTTGTTGATAAGCGGCGGTTTCATCCTGCAGCTGTTGCAACTGCTGCAGCCGGGTTAGTGCTGACTGATAGTTTTGCTCCAGCTGCTGTAACTCTTGCGTGGTGTCTTCCAGTTGCTGTTGTTGCTTCTGCAACTGCTGTTGATATTGTTGCAGTTGCTGCTGATTAAGTTCGGCTTCTGCTTCGGCATTGGCTAATTGCCGTTGCGCCTGCTCCAGCGCCTGTTGTTGGGTGGTTAACTGCTGTTGCAGTTGTTGCTGCTCCAGCTGTAACTGATCACGCTCAAAGCTGACATTGGCAAAATTATCAGCTTGCAGGGCCAGCTGTTGTTGCTGGTTAGCCAGTGCTTGTTCCAGTTCGGATTTACGCTGCTCTGCCTGGCGCAAGTTTTGTTGCAACAGTTGCACCTGCTCCACCGCTTTAACTTCTGCCTGCAGTGCTTCGGTTAACTGTTTATTTAACTGGTCGGTTTGCCATTGCGTTTGCTTCAGGGCTTCCCGCTGAAAGGCGGCCATAAAGTCTTCGCTGAACACAGACGGTGAATTCGCAGCGTCCTGCTGTCGCTGTTGCACCTGCTCGGTGCGCCATTTTTTATAGTGCGACACCACGGTAGCCTGAGCATCTGATACTTTAGACAGCAAGTAATCCAGAGACACCGCCTTGCCAGAGCTCTCTAAATCATCACAGATCTTCTTAACATCAGTATATTGCGACATGATTCTTTACCTTTTACCAACCGATGGGCGTATTCGCTATGCGCTGCCCGGAATGAAAGCTTAAGGAATGGCAGAGCCTTGCGCAAAGGCTAAATGCACAAAATTTGCACAGCGCAAGGTGTTAGCTGCGGATTTAATTCATCATATTGATCTTTAATAAATTATTTTTTTAACCTGCATTATTTTGCGCGCTGAAAGCGTGTAAAAAAGCAGCGTAATAGCCCGAAGGTATTAGGAGGTAAAACCAGGGTTTGCGCGATACACTTTGCTAAAGTTAAATTTTACCGCTAAATTAACTGATTATTTATACAGTTGTTGTGCCTGATGATCCTATATATCGCGGAAAAGCCCAGTGTTGGCCGTGCTGTGGCCGCTGTTTTGCCCAAGCCGCACCAGTCGGGTGACGGCTTTATTAAAGTCGCCACCGGTGATGTAGTGACCTGGTGTATTGGTCACTTATTGGAATTAGCCGAACCAGAGCAGTACGCGCCGGAATATAAAAGCTGGCGCAAAGCGCATTTGCCCATTATTCCCCAGCAATGGCAGCAACAGGTAAAACGCCAGACCAGTAAGCAATTTCAGGTAGTAAAGCAGCTGATCAAGCAGGCAACACAACTGGTGAATATGGGGGATCCGGATCGGGTGGGACAGATCCTGGTCGATGAAGTGATCCACTATGCCGGTGTCAGCCAGGCGAAACTGGCCGCTACCCGACGCTGCCTGATCAATGATATGAACCCGGCTGCCATTAAAAAGGCGCTACAGGATTTACGGCCCAATAGTGACTTTATCCCACTGGCGACCTCAGCGCTGGCCCGTGCCAGAGCCGATTGGCTGTACGGCATTAATATGACGCGCTTATGTACCCTACTGGGTCAGGATGCTGGTTATCAGGGGGTGTTGTCGATTGGTCGGGTGCAAACTCCGGTACTGGGTTTAGTGGTGCAGCGAGACCTTGAGATCGAAAACTTTGTCAGTAAGCCCTTCTATGAGGTGTGGGTTACGCTGCAAACGGCACAGCAGCAGCAATTTCAGGCCAAATGGCAGCCCAGTGCTGCCTGCGCACCTTATCAGGACGAAGAGGGCCGGGTACTGCTGAAAAAACTGGCCGAGACCGTAGTACAGAAAGTCAGCGGCCAGGCTGCTGTTGTGAAAGCAGTGAGCCGCGAGCCGAAAAAGCAAGCGCCACCTCTGCCATACAGCTTATCGGCACTGCAGATCGATGCAGCCAAGCGTTTTAATCTCAGCGCCCAACGTACGTTGGATCTGTGTCAGCAATTGTACGAGCGGCATAAGCTGATCACCTACCCTCGTTCAGATTGCCGCTATTTGCCAACAGGACATTTTGCAGACTGTCATAGCGTGAGTCAGGCCATCGCGAAAACGGCTGTAAATCTGGCCAGTGCGGTGACGACTGCTGATCTGAGTTTACATAGCAAAGCCTGGAATGACGCCCAGGTCGGGGCGCACCATGCCATTATCCCAACCTCGACCAGTATCGATGCCAGCCGCTTAAGCCGCGAGGAGCAGCAGCTATACGAACTGATTGCCAGACAGTATCTAATGCAGTTTTACCCCTCTTTTCAGTATGTCGAACATCAAATCGATAGTGAAGTCGCTGGCGGGCTCTTTGTTGCCAGACAAAAGTCGGTCATTGCCGAGGGCTGGAAGCAGCTGTTATCCGGCGGCATCAGCGCCGGCAAGGATAGTCAGTCCAACTCAGATTATGCGGCCAGGCCATTACCCGACGTAAAGCCCGGTGACGTCCTGCAATGTGTTGCCGGCAAGCTGGACGAGAAAGAAACCAGCGCGCCCAAAGCTTTTACCGACGCCACCTTGCTGGCGGCTATGACCGGCATTGCCCGTTATGTGCAAGACCCGGAATTAAAAAAAATCCTGCGGGATACAGATGGCCTGGGTACTGAAGCGACCCGCGCTGGCATTATCGAGCTGTTATTCAAGCGCCGGTTTTTACAAAAGCAGGGTAAAGAGATCCGTGCTACTGCGGTGGGTCGGCAGTTTATTGGTTGCTTGCCGCCGCGGCTGGTATTACCCGATATGACCGCGCAATGGGAAGCGCAGTTAGAAGCCATAGCTGAAAAACGACTGGCATACCGTGATTTTATGCAGCCGCTACAGCAGGAACTTACCGGCTTGCTACAGGACGTCGCCGCACAGCCGCAGTCCTTTCAGGGGCTAGCCCAAAAGGGTTATGCGGTAACAAGGCGACGTGCCGCCAGGCCCCGCCGTGCCAAGCGTACCGCCTGATGCATATTGGCGAGATAGGCGTTGGCGATATTTTGCACTAGGCTCAACAAACCGCCGGTAGCCGCTTTTTTGGCTACCGGCTGGAGATAGCAGGAAATTCGCCTACACTTATGACGTGCCACCAATTTTGCGAGTAAAGGTGGCACGCCCTGGCGGGTACATCGTCAGAGCGGACAGCCAACGCTGTTTCTTCACAGAGAAGGTGCACAAAATGATATTGTTAGTTGGTGGTGAAAAAGGTGGCAGTGGCAAAAGCTGTCTGGCGCAGAATATAGCCGTCTACTTTTCGCGGGAAAAGAATGCCAATGTCATGCTGGTTGACTGCGATCCGCAGCGAACCACATCGGATTGGGTGCAAGAGCGCCATATGAATCCGGAATTACCCTGGATCAACTGCGTACAGATGTACGGTAAGATCCGTTACGAGCTGAAAAGCCTGGAAATGCATTATGACGTGGTAGTGGTAGACTGCGGCGGTCAGGATAGCGTAGCCTTGCGTTCTGCGATGGTGGTTGCCAGCCATGTACTATTCCCGTTACGGCCCAAGCGGCGTGATTTAAAAACGCTGGAGCATTTGGAAGATTTAGTCAGTGCCTGTAACGTGGTAAACCCGGAGATGATCGTCGGCTGTGTGCTGACGCAATGTCCGGCCCTGCCAAATCAGGCCAACCGCATCCTGGATGCGAAAGAAGTATGTAAAAGTTTTAATTTGCGGGTGCTGGAAAACATCACTTATAGCCGTAATATCTATGACGACAGTGAAGAAAAAGGCTTGTCGGTAATGGATGTGGATAACGACGGCAAGGCCGCCGGCGAAATCCGGGCAATTATTGAAGAACTCCTGTCGATGAAGGCGATTCAAGAAGATGGCGCTAAGCGACCTGAAGAAAAAGTCTTTGCAGTCAAATAAACCCAGCTTTACCGTTGATGAGTTTATTGATGATGCACATAACTACGCCTTGGGGCTGCCGCAAATCGTCAGCTTACGGCAATTATTACCGGAAGAAGACGAGCCGCCGCGGCTCCCGATGCGCCATGCGACCTTTACCCTGAGTGAAGAAGCGATCAGCGCCCTGAGTGAGTTAAGTGAATTAACCGGTGAACCCAAATCTAAACTGATCCGCAAACTGATTTTGCGTGCGACCAAGTCAGTGCAGTTTGATTTAGCCAAGGTAAAAACGGCGAAAGCCAAATTACCGCCGGGTGGCAGTTAGGCTGTGGTTTAGTAACTGAAGTATGAGCTCGTGCCGCAGCATCCCGCGGTGGCACGAGCAGAAAGCCTGTTTACGTTAACGCGCCAAAAAGGCGTAAGCGGTCAGAAAAGCAGTTTCCTGAAACGCCTTTAATCCGGTCGCTTTGAAATCGACCGGTAACGGAAAGCGTTTAATTTTTTCTTTTAGTTCAGTAGCCGATAACAGGCTAACATGACAATTGTCCAGCAGCTGTAACGCCGCCTCAATTTTAAAACCGACCGCACCACCGGCAAACTTACCTTTTTGTGGCCGCTCTTTAATCACCAGATGCTGGATCTTGTAATCCTCGACTAACTTGCGCAGTGAAAACTGAAATTTGCGCACCTGCTCAGTTTGTTGATCCTGACTCAGTGCGATCCGGGTTTGCCGGCAATCCGGCAGGTTAAATAAACCGTCCTGGTATTCCATTAAGCATAAAATTGCTTCACTGCCTTTAATCTCAACGCCACATACGCGCATCTTGGTATCCTGTTTAGTTGCCGGTCAGGCGGGTGTAGTACTTTTCAATAATGGCACAGCTGCGCTGCAAGGGTTCACCAAAAAGTACCGGGTTAAAATCTTTGTTGATACAGTAATTTTGTCTGAAACGTAACACTGAGTCTTTATTCTCGGCCGCTGCGGCTAAAAACTCTTGTTGCCGCAGCCCCAGTGTCTTGCTGTAATCTTTAAGTTCACGCTGGATCGAAGCCAGCGCCTGCGAGTCAGATTGCCATTCAGTCGGGATCAGGCTCACCGCATAATCAACCACTTTATCACGATACGGCTTTAGCGGCGGCTCGCCGGAAAAGGTTAACAACAGTAAAAAAATGACGACAAACCAGAAAAAAGTTTTCATGTACTGACTCCGGCAACAACTTAGACGCGATCTTACCTGAATCCTGGTTAAACTGCATTAGCGGCAACAGCCGCTGCTTCAGTCTTTCCTGATGTACTTTTATTTTATATCAATAATTCGGTACGGGTTACTGATATACTAAGCAGGCTGGTAGTCATAGCTGGGGAATGATGGTGGACGAGCAAAAAATTGAAGTAAAAAATATTCCAACCGGAGTAAAAATTCACCGCCCGCCCGAGGGCAATCCAAATAAGTATGCTTCCCGGGATCGGATCTATGTCCGGGCAGTAAAGGGGTTACACCAAAGCCTGCGTCGCAATATTGGTTTTGTGTTTATGGCGTTGTTTTTCGTGTTGCCCTGGATCCAGTTCGATGGCCACCAGGCAATTTTGCTGGATATCTTTGAGCAAAAATTCAATATCTTCGGCCTGACGCTCTGGCCACAGGATTTTACCCTGTTGGCCTGGCTGTTTATGATTGCCGCCTATGCCCTGTTCTTTGTAACAACCTTCTATGGCCGGGTGTGGTGCGGTTATATGTGCCCGCAAACGGTCTGGACCTTTATCTTTATGTGGTTTGAAGAAAAGATCCAGGGTACCCGTAACCAGCGCATGAAGCTGGATCAGGAACCGATGAGCTTTAATAAGTTCTGGCGCAAGGCATTAACCCACTTCTGCTGGCTGGCATTTGCCTTGTTCACTGCATTAATTTTTGTTGGCTACTTTACCCCTATCGGTCCGCTGTTTGTTGAGTTCTTTACCTGGCAGGCCGGCTTCTGGGCTACTTTATCGGTGCTGTTTTTTACGCTTTGTACCTATGGTAACGCCGGCTGGATGCGGGAAATTATGTGTACACACATTTGCCCCTACGCCCGTTTCCAATCGGCGATGTTTGATAAAGATACCTACACCGTCACCTATGATGCCGCCCGTGGCGAGAACCGTGGCCCGCGTAGTAAAAAAGATGCGAACTATAAGGAAAAAGGGCTGGGCGACTGTATCGACTGTAACCTGTGTGTACATGTCTGCCCAACCGGCATCGATATTCGCAATGGCTTGCAATATGAGTGCATTAACTGTGGTGCCTGTATCGATGCCTGTGACGATACTATGGAGAAAATGGGCTATCCGAAAGGCCTGATCAGCTATACCACCGAGCATACGCTGCAAGGCCGGCCGGCCAAGGTGTTACGGCCAAAACTGGTTGGCTATTTTCTGGTATTGGTGGTGGTATGCGGTGCCTTTATGGTGAACCTGGCAATCCGCTCCCCGCTGGAGCTGGATATTATCCGTGATCGCGGCGCCTTGTACCGGGAAACGCCGGAAGGGCTGGTGGAAAACACCTATACCCTGGGTATTATCAATAAGTCACAACAGCCGAAGACTCTGGTATTAACGGTAACCGGTATTGATAACCTGCAATGGCTGGGGCCAACCGAGGTGGAATTGGCCGGTGGCGAGAGTCGCAATGTGGTAGTCAGTCTGGCGCTGGACCCTTATGAAGCGAAACGCCCGGTGCTGGATCTGACCTTTAGCGTGCATCACAAAGATGCGCCTGAGGTGCGGGCCGAGCAGGGGAACAAATTCTTCAGTGGTCGCTAAGCCAGTGCAGCAATTTGATTTCTCTACCCTGCAGCCGGAGCTGATTCTGGATGCGTTACACCACTATGGCCTGGACGTTAGTTCAGGCCTGCTGGCACTGAACAGCTATGAAAACCGTGTCTATCAGTTTAGTGCTTATCGCGATAACGCGGTCAGCGCCGCGCGCTATGTGGTGAAGTTTTATCGCCCGCAGCGCTGGAGTCTGGCGCAAATTCAGGAAGAGCATCAGTTTGCTTTTGAATTGCAGGCTAATGAGGTACCGGTGGTGGCGCCATTGTGCTTTAACGGTGAGAGTGTGTTGCCGTTTCAGGGCTTTTATTTTGCGGTTTTTCCAAGCCGTGGTGGCCGAACCCTGGAGATCGATAATGACGACCAGCTGGCATTACTGGCGCGCTTTTTAGGCCGACTGCATCAGGTTGGCCGGCAACAGGTGTTTCAGGCCCGCCCCCAGCTGAGCATCGACAGCCATTTGCGGCACAGTCAGCAGGTGCTAGCGGCGCTGCCCTTGATCCCATCCTATTTACGCCCGGCCTTCGATTCGGCGCTGCAGCAGGTGATTGCTGAAGCCAGCCGGCAATACCAACCGAAAACTCTGATCCGCTTACACGGTGATTGCCATGCCGGTAATTTGTTTTACAACGGGGAAAGCCCGTTCTTTGTGGATCTGGATGACTGTCGCAGCGGGCCGGCGATGCAGGACCTGTGGATGATGTTAAACGGTGACCGGCAACAGCAGCGTGATACGCTGGAGCTGATGCTGGAAGAATATGAACAATACTGTGATTTCGACCGGGCCGAGTTGAAACTGATCGAACCGCTGCGAGCGATGCGTATGATTCACTATATGGCCTGGCTGGCGCAGCGCTGGCAGGATCAGGCCTTTGTAATGAACTTTCCGTGGTTTGCCACAGACAAATACTGGGAACAACAATGCCTGGCACTAAAAGAGCAATTGGCGCTGTTGCAACAACCACCGTTAAGTCTGGTGCCAGACTACTGAGAATTTGTTAAGCTTGCGTCCATCCTTATTGATCAGAGGTTTTAGAATGAAAAAGTGGTTAGTAGCTGCTGCGGCGGCTGTGCTGTTACCCCTGTCTGCCGTTGCCAGTAATTTCCAGCTCGGTAAGCACTATGAAGTGATTGCCGAGCAGAAAACTGCCAAGCCGGAAGTAAAAGAATATTTCTCATTCTTCTGCGGTGGTTGTTACGCCTTTGAGCCTATTGCCCAGCGTCTGGCGCAGTCTTTGCCGGAGGGAGTCGAGTTTAAGAAATCTCATGTCGACTTTATCCGTGCTGCGTCTCCGGAAATTCAAAATGCGCTGGCACGCGCTTATGTAGTCGCAAAAAACCTGGGTAAAGGTGATCAGGTGTCCACTGCCATTTTTAACCAAATCCACCGCAGCCGGGTACCATTCCGCAGCGAAGACGATATCCGTAATCTGGTATTGGTTAATGATATTGATGGCGAAACCTATGATAAAGCCATGCGCAGCTTTGGCGTGCGTGGCGCCGTTAATCAGATGATGAAAGAGCAGCAGGAGCTGAGCGATCGCCGCGTGCTGACCGGTGTGCCCATGCTGGTGGTGAATGGCAAATATAAGATCCTGAATGAGAGCCTGAATCAGCGTAATATGCAGCAGGAAATGCAGCAGTTAGTCGAGTACCTGCTGAGTAAAGATTGATACCCTGTAGTCAGTTCAAGTCAAAAGGCCAGTGTTACACTGGCCTTTGTCATTTTACTCGCTGGCAATTTCAACGGCGGTTGGTACCAGCTGATACGCGTCTGGCTTGCCTTCACCCTGTGGCCAGACTTTAACTGTGCCAGTGGCGTAGGCGGTTTTACCCTTGGCGCTTAACGGAAACACCATATCGCCATCCCGTACCTTGATCCGAAAGCGCGGCTCATTTTCGGCGGTGGCCAGCGTCATCCAGCACTGTTGTTTAGTGCAAACCCCGGTGACTTCGCCTACTACGGTAACCTGTTGCTCCAGATAAGCCGCCGGTTTAGCCAAAATACTGGCAACGGCGGTGATTTGTTGCTTATTGACGGTGTCACCAAAGCTAACGCTGCTTTCAGCCAGCACGTTACCAGCAAGAGCCAGGCCCAGGGCACAGAATATAGGTTTTAACATAGCGTTCTCCTAATGTAGTTGCCCGATTGTTATGCACTGCTGGCAGAAATACAAGCGATTTTCCGGGATAAAAAAACGCAGCATTGCGCTGCGTTTAAATATTTAGTTCAACCCTTAGCGGGCACCCGGCTCGGCAAAGCGTGTCATCCAGTCTTTCACCTGGTTATACCAATAAATCGAATTATTTGGCTTCAGGATCCAGTGGTTTTCGTCCGGGAAGTAGATCATCCGCGACTCGACACCACGGCTTTGCAAGGTGCGGAACAGCTCAAAGCCCTGCCCAACCGGTACCCGGTAGTCTAGCTGGCCATGGATCACCAGGGTCGGGGTATTAAAGTTGCCGGCATAATAGTGTGGCGAAATGCTCTTATAGATCTCCGGGTTATCCCAGTAGTGACCAAAGCGGGTGGCGTGCACCGCAAAGTCAGCCGACATCTGCGAGTACATATTGTATACCGCGGCATGGATCAGCAGGGCTTTAAACGGATGTTCGGTACCCAGCAAAATTGACGTTAAGTAGCCGCCATAGCTGGCACCGCCGGCCACCATACGCTCGCTGTCAATCCAGGGCTGATTCTGGAACCAGGCTGTGGCGGCCTGAATATCAGCCAGTGGCTTGGTGCGCCAGTCCGGGTTAATCGCATCGGTAAAGTCCTGACCAAAGCCACTGGAACCATGGAAATTAGGCCAGGCGGTGACATAACCCCAGGAGGCGAAGGTTTGTGCATTCCAGCGGTAGCTAAAGCTGTCGGTAATGGCATTGTGTGGGCCGCCATGGATCAGCAGGAATAACGGATACTTTTTCGATTTATCAAAACCGGCCGGGTAATGTACCCACATCTGGATGTCATTACCATCCGCACCCTTATAGGTAACCGACTCGTAACTACCGAGCTCGGTTTTTGCCAGCAGCTCATCATTAAAGCTGTCCAGCCGGGTAGTACGACCATTGCGAATATCTACTTTGACCAGCCGTGCCGGGAATAGGAAACTTTCATTGGTCGCTACCAGCACGTTATTGCCAGCCAGGGCTGGGCTGTTAAAGCTGGTGTCTTTGGTAATGGCTCTTTCTTTACCGCTGCGGGCATCAATTTGATACAGGCGGCTGGTGCCGGCGTCATCAATGCTGGCGAAGAAACTGCGGCTATCGCTGCTCCAGACAAAGTTGCTAACCGAACGATCCCAGTTGCCGGTCAGTTCGCGCGTGGTTTTCGCTGCCAGATCATAGATCATCAGCCGGGCGGTATCGCCGTAGAAGCCCTGAATTTTCTGCCGGCTAAAGGCTAAGCTTTTGCCATCCGGGCTAAAGCTTGGGTTGCTGTCCGGTGCTTGATTATCCGGGGTGATATTTTCTGCTTTATCGCTACCAATAGCCGCTAAGAAAATATCAATTTTTGGATCCACGGTATTATCTGAACCGTTAGCATTAAAGGCGATAAAGCGCTCTTGCGGGTGCACGTCGTAGCTGCTGGCGCTCTGGCTGGAGCGAGGCAGTTCCAGACCAAATTTCTGGGTTACCGGCTCAACAGCACCGCCTTTGGCCGGAATACGGAACACATGAGCCTGACGGTTTTCATCAATCCAGTGATCAAAATGTGAGAAAGGTAAGGCGTTCCACTGCCAGGCCGAGACTTTTTTGTCTTTGTTGGCTTTTAACTCCGCCGCCATCTCTTCCCAGTTTTTACCCGGCCAAACGCGGCTGATAAAATACAGGTGCTCACCTACCCATTTAATGCCGTAAACACCGGTTGGTACTTCGGTTAAGCGCTGGGCTTCACCCGGTGTGGTTAATGGCAGCAGGTAAATCTGGCCGGCTTCATCTTTGTTACGCTGGCTGATAAAGGCCAGGGTTTTGCCATCCGGCGAAAAAGTTGCTTCGCTGGCGCGCATACCGTCCACTGTCAGTGGCCGTTGCAGGCCTTTGTCGTCAAATAACCATAGACGGGTATGGCCCTGATCGGCTTTTACATCAAAGCGGGTAACAGGGGCAACGATAAACTTACCGTCAGCAGAAGCCACCGGGCTGCCAATGCGCTCCAGTTGCCACATCCGCTCGACACTTAGGCTGTTATCCTGTTCGCTGCTGGCCAGTGTCGCCAGCGGTAGCCACAGAAGTAACAGCCAGAGTTGCTGTAGTTTTTTCATCTTGGACTCCGGTTGTTTTTTATTGTCGCTGCGATGTTAGCACAAGTGCGGAGTAGCCCAAGCCGTTTTGCCGCAGCGTGCGGCGTTTTAGTCGGAAATATCTGGCCAGTAAAACAGGGCAGATTCTTTACCGAATACCTGACACTGCATCGTTTCCGGACATGGTGCTGCGGCATAACCGGCACAGACCAGAAGTGGCAATAAATGCTCCTCTCTGGGATGGCAAAAGCGCGCTCCGGGCGCTTGCTGCCATTGCTGTAGCGCTTGCTGCCGCTTAGCTTCATTGTATGCCGGATTGCATAAGGTATCGGTTAGCCACTGGTGAAAATCGACGACCAACGCGGTTTTCTCTGGCGTAGCGGGCATAAAGAATTCACGCATATTATGAAATGAAAAACCCGAACCCATAACCAGCAATCCCGGATAGTCTAATTGCCGCAGGGCCTGGCCGAGGCGGTAGTGTGTTGCTGCGTCCAGTGACTGTAGCAGCGATAATTGTACGCAAGGGATATCAGCCGCCGGATAGATAATTTTCAGCGGCACAAAGACACCATGATCAAAGCCGCGCTGCAGATCGCTGCAGGTCGCGAAGCCTGCTTGCTGCAACACCCCTAGCACTGCTGCCGCCAGAGTTGGTTCGCCAGCTGCAGGATAAGTAATCTGATAACTTTCCTCTGGAAAACCATAATAGTCATATAACAATTCTGGTGCCAGACTGCTGCTTACTGTTGCAACTGCGGCTTCCCAATGCGCACTAATGATTAAAATCGCCGTTGGTTTAGTTAGCTGCGTGGCGAGCCGTGTTAGTTGTTGCACGAGTTGCTGATGGTCTGGATCGCCCAGTAAAGGTAAAGGACCACCACCATGAGAGATAAATACGCATTGTTTGTCTGGCATAGGAATATCTGCTTTGTGCCACATCAGGGGTATGCCAGTATGCCAAAAGCGGCGCTGCATTAAAGTTGAAAATAACGTATTAATGGTTCGGAAAAGCTGGGGTAAAGCTGAGGCGTGCTCTGCTATAATAGCGAGCCCGCTCGGTTCGTACCGCAGGTCGTGCTAACTGGACGTAAAATCGTGGTGAGTAAAAGCATGAATTCCAGCCTGGCTGAGGTAGCCAAACCCCATAGTGTGTTTGAGGATCTATTGGCGATAGTGATCAGTACCTTGCTGATTTCGTTCGCGGTGATCCTGTTACGTCAGGCTGGCGCCCTGACCGGCGGTACTGTGGGTATGGCGTTTTTGCTGCATTATCTGAGCGGCTGGTCTTTTGGGCTGCTATTTTTTGTGATTAACCTGCCGTTCTACTATCTTGCCATGCGCCGTATGGGCTGGCGCTTTACCCTGAAAACCTTTATTGCTATTAGTCTGGTGTCTATATTTTCTGACGTACATCAGCAATTTATTCATATCGACCTGTTACAGCCGGTGTATGCCACCCTATTTGGCAGCATGATGATTGGCTTGGGTTTAATCGTGTTATTTCGGCACCGCGGTAGCCTGGGCGGGGTAAACATTTTGGCGCTGTATCTGCAGGAGCGCTATGGCATTCGTGCCGGCAAGCTGCAGCTGGTGGTGGATCTCTGCATCGTGCTGGCGTCTTTGTATGTGGTTAGTATGCAGATGTTACTCGCCTCAATAGGCGGTGCCATCATCCTTAATGGAATTATTGCGATGAATTACCGCCAGGGCCGTTATATTGCATAGTTCAGTTTTAAGCACACCCACTGTTGCCGGCTTAGGCGATCCCGCAGCGCGCGTGCGTGTTTATGTTGGTAACCGGCCGCCGATGCAGGAATATGCCCATCTTACGGGGATCCAACCGCTATGCCGCAGCGAAATCTCGTTGATCAATCAGGCCTGCGGCAATGGCTGGCGCAAGGTGTTTAATGTTTATGCCAAGCTGCTATTTGCGCTGCCGCAAACGCCGTTGTTTAGATTCCACCAGCATGCCGCCAGCTGGCAAGATTATCGCGATAGCCGGCTGTTACAAAACGGTAGTGATACTGCGCTATTATTTTCCGCACCACAGCTTGAGCCGGTAACAGAGCGCATCCATATTATAGCCGGCCGCACCTTTGCCAAAGCGCTGCTGGAACAGGGGTTAGCGGCACAGTTGCAGTGGCTAAATGCCGAATTTGCTATTGATAAGCGGCAACGGCTGTTGGTTTGCCCGTATTTTGACTACCGGCAGCTTAATAATGAGAAAATTGCTTATCTGGTTAGCCTGATTCGGCAGTTGGAGACGTTTTAATGAACCTGTCTGCGCAGTTACAGCAGCTTTCGACTTTACTACAACTTTATCCCTTTGGTATTGGTGGCAGTTGTTTACTCTGGCAATTGGGGCTGGAAGCGAACCCGGGCGATATCGACGTGGTTTGCCGCGAGCAGGATTTCGACGCCATTTGCCAGCTGTTAGCTCAGCATTATCAACCAGAAGCCGTAACCTTTAACCCCGACTTTGTTACCCGCCACTTTGCCCGTTTTAGCCAGCCGGGTCAGCGTGATATTGAACTGATGGCCGGCATTGCCGTGCTACAGCAAGGCAAGCTAATCGAATGGACATTCCACCCGGAACGCTGCTACTGGCAAAACCAGATCTGCTTTATGCCCGCCAGCGACTGGCTGGAACTGTACGGCTTGTTTAACCGCCCCAAGCGGGTGGAGACGTTACAGCGGTATTTGGCGCAGAGCAATTCACCTTGCGCCAAGCGAGATGCAGTTTGATCAGTTTCCAGAGCAGAAATAGTTTAAAAATTAACATCAGCTCGAATTTACTACTGTTTAGTAGTGCAAAAACATCATTAAGAATGCTAACCCCACCTAACAATATGCAAATATTCAGGCCCCAGTTATAGCCTCGAATTAAGCCCCAGATACTGCTGATTACAACAACAAAACAAGCAGAGACAAGGATAAAATTGGCGAGGGAACGTTCAATGTTGATGCTAACAGCGTCAGAGATGTGTGGTTGAAACCAATAGAAAGCCAAGAAAAAATATGACAGCAGGTGAAACCCAAGCCCTAAAATCGCTAACAGCTTGAGCCAACCAGGTATAAGCTGAATCCGTTGTAGTTTCAGCACCACTCTTAAGCTCTCTTCGCTTGACATCTCAGATCTCCTTTCCGTTATAAAATTGATAATAGCCCAGCAGCTAGAGTCAATCAAATCTTGTACGCCATCTCAGTATTTGCGATATAAGCAATGATCTTGGACTTTTTAGTTAATATGCTTTTACTAGCGAAAATAAACTTGGGGAGACACGGATGGCGCCACTAAATTGGAGCAGAGACCAAAGCTTAGTCGCTTTTAGTTTGTACTGGCGTTTACCTTTCGGGCGTTTTCACTCCAATAATCCCGAAATTATAAAATATGCTGCTTTAATTCAGCGCACCCCATCGGCGTTAGCAATGAAGCTCTCCAACATTGCCAGTTTAGATCCTGCCATTTTGATGACCGGTCGCTCGGGATTAAAAGCCGCGTCAAAAATGGATAAAGCATTATGGCAAGAAATGCAGCAAGATTGGCCGACCTTTGTGCTTGCTATGGCGCAGGCAGAGGCAAGTTTCATCGGTGCCCAATCAGAGCAAATGCAGCAAACCGAAGACGTTAAAATCACCACTAAGCTAAGTGAAGTTCAACAGCGGGTTGGTCAGAGCTTTTTTCGTAATGCCGTATTAAGCGCTTATGATTATCGTTGCTGTATTACCGGCTTAGCAAATCCTCGTTTATTGGTCGCGAGCCATATCGTGCCATGGCGTAGTGACGAGCAAAATCGGCTTAACCCAAGTAATGGTTTGGCGCTATCAGCTCTCCACGATAAAGCTTTTGATTTGGGACTTATTACTATTAGCGAGGATTATCGAGTCATCGTTTCGACAAAGTATAAACCGACAACAGATCCGTTTTTCGAGGAAACGATTTTACGCTTTAACGGGAAGCCGATTCTATTGCCAGAGAAGTTTTTACCTGCTCCCGAGTTTCTAACCTTTCACCGAGAGCAGATTTTTGAGAAGGCAGTGTAAAGGCTGAATTTGTTTTCTGCTATTTTCGTCATCATCTTGGCGATTAGACGTTTCCATGCACTGCGACCTCACTTTTACGCGCACAAAAACGCAATTTTTTACACTTTTATGCGCGTAAAAATGTTGATTTGTTTGTTTTTATGCGCATAAAAGTGTAGTGTTGTCGCTGTTTCCCTTGCTGGAGCCTGCCATGCAACGTGAGTTATTAACGACCTTACTAAACTGGAAAGCCTTGCCGGAACGCAAGCCGCTGCTAATTGACGGCGCCCGGCAGACCGGTAAAACCTACTTACTGCAAACTCTGTTTGGTCAGCATTTCTCTAGAGTACTGCGTATCGATTTTCTGGAATCGCCACAGATGGCTGATGCCTTTGCCGGCTCTTTAGTACCGCAAGATGTACTGACCAATATAGAGCTATTAACAGGCCAGCCGTTTAATCTGCAAACCGACTTATTAATCCTCGATGAAATTGGTGAATGCCCGCGTGCCGTTACCGCCCTAAAGTACTTTGCCGAGCAAACCCCGCAGGCGTTTATTGCTGCCAGTGGCTCTAATATTGGTTTGCTGAATACTTTCCCGGTGGGCAAGGTGGAACAATACAATTTACGCCCTTTAACCTTTCGCGAGTTTTTGTTGGCCGCCAATGAGCCGGCCTTACTAAAGGTGTATGACGCCGCGCAAAACTCCGCGGCTGCGCACAGCAGATTATTTGATAAGTTAACTGATTATTACTTTACTGGTGGTATGCCGGAGGCGGTGAGCCTGTGGTTTAAAT
Organism: Alishewanella sp.; assembly: GCA_036759505.1. GTDB lineage: Bacteria > Pseudomonadota > Gammaproteobacteria > Enterobacterales > Alteromonadaceae > Alishewanella. The sequence goes on from DAIOUM010000022.1 coordinate 24,035, forward strand.
TGGTTGATCAGAGCATCTTGCAGCGGGTTAAAGCGGTTGCAAAAGTACAGGCGGATCTGCTGGCTGGTTATAGCCGGGATTTTGGTAAATATGCCGGTAAAACCGATGCGGCGCTGATAGAAGCTATTTTTACAGCTGTACCGTCACAGCTGGCAGCTGTGGTAGATGAGTCGGTTAAGCGTTTTAAATTTAAAGATGTTTATGCACGTAAATCACGTTATCAGGATCTGGAAACCGGCATTGCCTGGCTGGAAAAATGCCGTTTGGTATTAAAAAATTATCCGCTTGAGGGGTTGCCGCGTAGTCCGCTGGCTGCTTATAAAAAGGATAATATGGTAAAGCTGTTTCTGTTTGATGTCGGTCTGCTAAACCACATGCTTGGTGTAAGTTATCTGGAGCTTAAGCAGCAGAATTTTGAGTATAAAGGCTATATTGCAGAAAATTTTGTACAGCAGGAGTTGGCTGCGCTGGGGATCGATCCATGTTTTTCCTGGCATGATGCCAGAGCGGAAATTGAATTTATTCTAACTGATGCGACAGGCAATATTGTTCCGTTGGAAGTGAAAAGCGGTAAGCGCACCCGTGCCCGATCGCTGCAATCCTTTATTGAAAAATGCCAGCCGCTAAAAACGATCAAATTAACGGGAACTCAGGGCTCTTCAGCGCTGGAACAGCAACATCTGGTGTACCCACTTTATTACACCGCGCATGCCGTTACTCAGCATCTGTTGACATAAAGGTTAGACGTTATCGCTACAGGGAGCCAACTATGTCATTTTTAGAACTTAAAATCCCACCGCTGCTTTTAATGTTGTTATT
>DAIOUM010000022.1:24953-32926 GCA_036759505.1 Alishewanella sp.
TACCGTTATAGCCGTAACCCAATGTATCTGGGGTTTTTATTGTTGTTGGCAGCCTTTGCCTGTTATTTGCAGAGCCTACTGGCTTTGGCTTTTTTACCGCTGTTTGTACTTTACTTAAATCAGTTTCAGATAAAACCCGAGGAACATTTGTTACAACAGAAGTTTGGTCCCGCATATCAGATTTATTTACAGAATGTAAGGCGATGGTTATAGCGCTAGTACCTTGTTATTAGGTGCTTATCCCGGTTTTACCAGGTTTTATCGATGTTTTGGCGATGTTTGTTGTTAATTCTTGTTGGTTGGTTAGCCATATGCTAATTTTTTAGTGGCTAAAATGTAGCCATGTAAATAAACATAAGAAAAGGACATCCATGAACATTCCATTTAAACTCTCACTGTGCGCTTTGGCGACGGCTTCCCTGCTATTACCGCTCGACTCCATCGCACAACAACAAAATGCTGACACTTCCGACCTACAACAAGTTGAACGTATTGAAGTAACCGGCTCCCGGATCAAGCGTAATGATCTGGAAGGCGCCGTACCGATCACGGTGATTGACCGTGATGCCATTTCCAAGTCTGGTTTTGCTAATCTGCAACAGCTGCTGGAGAGGACGCCGGTAGCTGGTGTGGGCACGTTCTCTACCCGCGGTAATAATCAGGACTCCACCGCCAATGGCGGCGCCGCCATTAGTTTGCGCGGCTTTGGTGCTGATGCTACCTTGGTATTGATCAATGGCCGGCGGGTTGCAGTAAGTGCCTTTGCCGAAAATATTGCCAATTCCTTTGTTGATATTAATAGTATTCCGGTAGCGGCCATTGAACGGGTGGAAATCCTGAAAGATGGTGCTTCTGCCGTGTACGGCTCTGATGCCGTTGCCGGCGTGGTCAACGTGATACTGCGTAAAGATTTTGAAGGCACCGAAATCTCCTTTAGTCACGGTGGTACTACAGGGCCTTCCTATGATGAAACGTCGGCCAGCATGGTGTGGGGTACTCAGGGTAAAGAGGCCAGCGCCACGCTGATTCTGGATTACTTTAAGAACACTACTATTCTGGGCTCGGAGATGGGCCGCTTTGGTACTGCCAATCAGGCACCTTATGGCGGTAATGATTTACGTTCATCGCGTGGCTATCCAGGTAACTTTATTGTCAACGGTGTCACCCGGATCGATCCGGGCTGTCCGGCAGATCAGGCTTTTGGCCAGACCTGTGTTTTTGATTATGGCCCCTTTATTATGGCTGCCACCCCTGCTGAGCGTGTAGGCGCGGTATTAATGGCCAGCCAGAACCTGGGTGCCAATACTCAGGCTTATGCTGAGTTATCGGTACAACATAACCGGTCTAAGGCGCAGGGGGCGGCAACGCCGCTCGATGGCGATGCAGGTTTGACTGTACCGGGTACTCATCCCAACAATCCTTTTGGCACTGATATCAGAATTAACCGCTTCAGAACCGTTGATGCCGGCCCCCGTACCTGGGATATCGAGTCTGACTCGTTACGCCTGGTGTTGGGTGTGAAAGGCCAATTTAATGAATTGGATTGGGATATTTCAGCGCAAAAAGGCCGCAGCGAGTCGATGCAAACCGGCAGCAAGTCGCAGGGCTGGGTAAGAACCGACTTTTTACAGCAGCAGATCAACCTTGGCCGTTATAACCCCTTTGGTGGTTTCAGAAACTCTCCGGAAGTGATTGATGCGATTACTACCAGTCTGGTGCGTCGCGGCGAGTCACATCTGACCGCCTTTGATGCCAGTATCAGCGGTGATGCGTTTAAGCTGGGTGATCAGATGGTGTCGTTCGCAGCCGGTGCGGAATACCGTAAAGAAGATGCCTTTGACCAGCCGGATGATCAGTTCCAGCGTGGTTTGATTTTTGGTACCGAATCGGTATCTGCTCAGGCTGAGCGCGATCAGTATGCCGCCTATATCGAGTTTCTGGTACCACTGAGCGACCAGTTAGAGTTAACCCTGGCTGGTCGCTATGATGATTACAGCGATTTTGGTTCGACCACTAACCCGCAGGTTAGTATCAAGTGGCGGCCACAGGATAACTTTACTGTACGGGCATCCTATGGTCAGGGTTTCCGGGCGCCATCACTGGCCCAGATTGGTTTAGGGCCGTCGCAGGAGTCGGTATTCTTTACTGATACTTTCCGTTGTCCTACCCCTGATGCCAGCAATCCGGCTTGTGCCGCAACTGACTATACCATCGTCTTTGTCGGCGGTGAGGGCTTACAACCGGAAGAGTCCGAGACCTTTAATATCGGCTTTGTCTGGCAGGTGACTGATCAGTTTGATATCAGTGCGGATGTGTGGAGCATCACTCAGGATAATAAGATCGACAAAAACGACTATGAAAACGTGTACGCTGCGGAGTGTAACCGTCAAAACAGTACCCTCTGTGTGCGGTTAGCGCCTTTGCCGGGTCAAACGCTGGGAGAGCTGTCCCGGATCTTCAATAGCTACATTAATATCAGCTCGCAGGAAGCGCGGGGCTTGGATCTGTCAACGGCTTACCGCTTCAATCTGCAGCAGTATGGTGCCTTGCGGCTTAGCCTGGACTACTCCTACACCGATTCATTTAAGAAGAACGGTATCGAGTACGCCGGCGAGTACAACTATCCGCAGCATCGCTGGTTAGCGACTGCCGACTGGAGCTACGGCGATTGGGGTCTGGTGACCAGCCTGAACTATGTGGGTGCCTTTGAAGATTATGCACCTCCGGCCGAAGTGATGAGCACCAAAACCCGCACCGTCAGTGCCCAGGCATTGCTGGATATTCAGGGCCGTTACAGTCTGAACAGCAATACCACTCTGATGCTGGGGATGAACAATGCGCTGGATAAGGATCCGCCATTTGCGATTGGTGACGGTGATGCCGATCTTTATGGCTATGCCTCTAAAGTGCACAACCCACGCGGCCGCTTTATTTACGGTAAGATCAATTACCGTTTCTAATTCGCTCGCTAGTCTAACCGAGGCAGCACTGTTGTGCTGCCTTAATCGGTTTATCCCAACATCGGCTTTAAATATTTCCCCGTGTAAGATTTCTCACAGGCGGCTACCTGCTCCGGCGTGCCGGCAATCAGGATTTCGCCACCGCCGCTGCCACCTTCCGGGCCTAAGTCGACAATCCAGTCGGCGGTTTTAATCACATCCAGATTGTGCTCAATGACCACTATGGTATTGCCATGATCACGCAGCCGGTGCAGTACATTCAGCAGCTGCTGGATATCGTAAAAATGCAGACCGGTGGTCGGTTCGTCCAGAATATACAGGGTTTTACCGGTATCGCGTTTACTCAGCTCGCGTGCCAGTTTCACCCGTTGTGCTTCACCGCCGGATAAGGTGGTTGCCGACTGCCCGAGCTTAATATAGGACAGGCCAACATCCATCAGCGTTTGCACCTTACGCTTAATCGCCGGGATGGCGTCAAAGAAATCCAGCGCATCTTCCACCGTCATATCCAGCACTTCGTGGATATTCTTGCCTTTGTATTTAATTTCCAGCGTTTCGCGGTTATAGCGTTTGCCCTTACATACATCGCAGGGCACATAAACATCGGGTAAAAAATGCATTTCCACTTTAATCACACCGTCGCCCTGACAGGCCTCACAGCGCCCACCTTTGACGTTAAAACTAAAGCGGCCGACCTGATAGCCGCGTGAGCGCGCTTCCTGGGTACCGGCAAACAGCTCGCGTACGCCGGTAAAAATACCGGTGTAGGTCGCGGCGTTAGAACGCGGCGTGCGGCCAATCGGGCTTTGATCGATATCGATTACTTTATCAAAATGCTCCAGCCCGCTTACCGCCTTATAGGGCGCCGGATCGTCACCCTCGGCTTTATTTAATACCCGGTGGGCGATGCGGAACAGCGTATCGTTGATCAGTGTCGACTTCCCGGAGCCGGATACCCCGGTAACACAGGTCATCAAGCCAAAGGGAATGGCGAGATCGACGTTTTTCAGGTTATTGCCTGTGGCGCCGGTCAGATTTAACCATTTATCATTCAGTGGTGTACGCTTCGCTGGCACCGCGATTTTGCGCGCCCCCGACATATACTGGCCGGTCAGTGATTCTTCTACCGCCATCACCTGTTGCAGCGTGCCCTGCGCTACGATATTGCCGCCATGCACGCCGGCGCCGGGGCCGATATCAATAATATAATCCGCGGCCCGCACGGCATCTTCGTCATGCTCAACCACGATAACGGTATTACCCAGATCGCGCAGATGATTCAATGTCGCCAGTAAGCGGTCGTTATCACGCTGGTGCAGGCCGATAGAGGGCTCATCCAGCACATACATCACACCAACTAAACCGGCGCCGATCTGGCTGGCTAACCGGATGCGCTGTGCTTCGCCGCCAGACAGGGTTTCGGCGCTGCGCGACAGGTTCAGGTAGTTAAGGCCGACATTCACCAGAAACTGCAGCCGATCCTGAATTTCTTTTAATACCTTTTCGGCAATTTTGGCTTTCTGGCCGGTTAAACTCAGTTGCTGGAAAAACGCCAGGCAGTCGCCAATCGCCAGTTCTACCACTTGCGGTAAGGTGGTTTTACCAATAAAAACATGGCGGGCTTCGGTACGTAGCCGGGTGCCATGACAGCTGGGGCACGGCTGGCTGGCCAGATATTTACTTAGCTCTTCGCGTACCGAGTTCGATTCGGTTTCGCGGTAGCGGCGCTCCATATTCGGTAAAATGCCCTCAAACGGATGGCTGCGCAGCACAATATCGCCGCGGTCATTCAGGTATTTAAAGTCGATAATGGTATGGCCGCTGCCATACAGGATCACGTCTTGCTGCTTTTTACTCAGGCTGTTAAAGGGCACATCCAGCTGAAAATTGTAGTGCTCAGACAGCGCCTTTAGCATTTGAAAATAATAGAAGTTACGTTTATCCCAACCCCGGATCGCCCCGCCGGCCAGACTCAGCTCATCACTGACCACCACTTTTTTCGGATCGAAGAATTGCTTCACGCCCAAACCATCGCAGCTGGGGCAGGCGCCGGCCGGGTTATTAAAGGAAAACAGCCGTGGCTCCAGCTCGGTCATGGAGTAACCGCAAGTCGGACAGGCATAGTTAGCGGAAAACACCAGCTCTTCAGCATCAGGCTGGTCCATCAGCGCCACCCGCGCCACGCCGCCCGACAGTTGCAGTGCGGTTTCGAACGACTCGGCCAGCCGCAGCTTAATATCATCCCGCACCTTAATGCGGTCTACCACCACTTCAATGGTGTGCTTTTTCTGCAGATCTAACTTTGGCGGATCGGACAGATCGCAAATTTCACCGTCAATCCGCGCCCGCACATAGCCCTGTGCTGCCAGGCTTTCTAAGGTTTTAACATGCTCACCTTTGCGCTCCTGCACCACCGGTGCCAACACCATCAGCTTGGTACCTTCCGGAAATTCGGTGGCTTTATCCACCATCTCACTAATGGTTTGCGCGGCCAGTGGCAGATCATGCTCCGGGCAACGCGGCTCGCCGACCCGCGCAAATAGTAAGCGCAGATAATCGTAAATTTCGGTAATGGTACCCACAGTAGATCGCGGGTTATGGGAGGTCGACTTTTGTTCAATCGAGATCGCCGGTGACAAGCCTTCAATATGATCGACATCCGGCTTTTCCATCAGGCTTAAAAATTGCCGGGCATAGGCCGACAGCGATTCGACATAGCGGCGCTGCCCTTCGGCATACAGGGTATCAAAAGCCAGCGACGATTTACCGGAGCCGGATAAACCTGTTACCACGATCAGTTTGTCGCGTGGCAGGGTTAGCGAAATATTCTTCAGGTTGTGGGTGCGGGCGCCGCGGATCTCAATTTTGTCCATGGTGGTTCCATTTAGCCGGATAATGCTGTACAAATATACACTAGGCTGCGCAGTAATTGCCAGCGACAAGCGGATTAAAGCTGCTTATACGCCGCCAATCCGGCTTTGGCCCGCCGTAGGCAGAATTTCACTGTCGCAATGGCAGCCATTGCTGCGGGCGCTGCCGCCGGCCGGCTTTTTTATGCTAAACTGCCGCCCTGTTTATTTTGAACCTCTGGTGTTAGCTGTTCGCATGCATCATTTGAATGCTCTGGAAAAGCGCGCCGCCGTAGCGCTGGCGCTGGTGTTTTCTACCCGTATGCTCGGGCTCTTTATGCTATTGCCGGTGTTTGCCCTGTACGGCGAACAGCTGGCCGGTTTTTCCCCGCTGTGGATCGGGTTAGCGATTGGCGCCTATGGTTTAACCCAGGCGATTTTACAAATTCCTTTTGGTTGGTTGTCGGACAAAATTGGCCGACATAGAGTCATGCTGGTGGGCTTAGCGCTGTTTGTGCTGGGTTCGGTCGTAGCAGCGCTGGCAGAGTCCGTTTATCTGGTGACGCTGGGCCGGGTATTACAGGGTGCCGGGGCGATTTCCGGTGCGGTGTTGGCACTGGCGGCCGATCTAACGCGCGAAGAGCAGCGACCGAAAGTGATGGCGATTATCGGCGCCACCATCGGTTTATCTTTTGCCTTGGCAATGGTACTGGGGCCCTTGCTGGCGAAACTGGCCGGTTTAAGTGGCGTGTTCTGGTTTACTGCGGTAATGGCGGTGGCGGCCATGTTGCTGGTCGCTTTCGTGGTGCCGAAAAGTGTCAGTAAGGCACCGGCTGCTGAAACCTTGGCCTTACCGCAAAGTTTGGCTGCGATGTTCCGGCACCGGCAACTATTACAGCTGGACTTAGGCGTATTATTGTTGCACCTGATGCTTACGGCGATGTTTGTTGCACTACCGCCGTTACTGGCGTCGCAGCAGTTCGCTGCAGAGCAGCATTGGCAGCTGTATTTACCGGTATTATTGTTGTCGTTTGTATTTATGGTGCCGATGATGCTTATTGCGATGCGCCGGCAGCAGGAAAAACGGTATTTTTTAATAAATATACTATTATTAGTTATTGCAATGTTAATGGCTTGGCAGGCAAACAGCTTCTGGCTGTTGGCACTGACGCTGCTGGTATTTTTTACCGGCTTTAATTTTCTGGAAGCCAGTTTACCGGCAATGGTGTCGCGGGTGGCACCCGCTGGCCAGCGTGGCAGTGCGATGGGGATTTACTCCAGCAGCCAGTTTTTCGGTGCCTTTTTAGGCGGCTTGCTGGGTGGTGCTATCGCCCAGCACTTTGGTTTTATGGCGGTGTATGGCGCCTTAGCAGTAATTGGTTTAGTATGGTTTATCATAGCCAGCACCATGCAGGTGCCCGCCCGTGCCCAGCGCTTATCGCTACCGGTTGCTGTCAGCACTGAGCAGCAAGCCGGCCAGCTGGCAGCCAGGCTCAGTAGCCTGGCCGGGGTGCAGGAAGTCACTATTTTATTGGCCGATCAGCGCTGCTACCTGAAAGTCAGTTCGCAGCAGTTTGACATCGCACAGGCTCAGTCTTTGATTGCCGCTGGCAATCAGTAACAATTTTGCAGGAGAAATACGCATGGCGCGTGGAATTAACAAAGTCATTTTAATCGGTAATCTGGGCCAGGATCCGGAAGTCCGTTATATGCCGCAGGGCGGCGCCGTCGCTAACCTGAGCATTGCGACCTCTGAAAGCTGGAAAGATAAAGCTACCGGCGAAATGAAAGAGCAAACCGAATGGCACCGGGTAGTGATTTACCAGCGTCTGGCAGAAATTGCCGGCGAATATCTGCGTAAAGGCTCTAAGGTGTATATCGAAGGCAAGCTGAAAACCCGTAAGTGGCAGGATCAGCAAGGCGTAGAGCGTTACACCACTGAAATCGTTGCCAATGAGCTGCAAATGCTGGACGGTCGTGGCGAAGGCCAGGGCGGCGGCATGGGTGGTGGTATGGGCGGCGGCCAGCAAGGTTATCAACCGCGGGCGCCACAACAAGCCGCACCGCAGCAAGCCGCCTATCAGGGCGCACCACAACAGAATTTCCAGCCGCAAGGCAATTATCAAAAGCCGGCACAGCCACAAGGTGGCTTCCAGCAACAACC
>DAIOUM010000023.1:0-1598 GCA_036759505.1 Alishewanella sp.
GTTGGTGGAGCTGGCGGGAGTTGAACCCGCGTCCGAAAAACCTACATCGTCGGTACTACATGCTTAGCCAGTTATTTAGTTAACCCTATGAGCGCCAGCTGGCAGGCTATCGTCGGGCGAGCCTGATTGGTTTTAACGTTTTGTCTCCAGGCGAAGACGCGACGCGATCCTGTTAGGGGTGATCTTCCAGAGTCTCAGCTTACAGGCATGCGTGAGGGGAAGAGCTATCTACTGCTTATTAGGCAGCGATTGCGTAAGTTTCGTCGTTTGCGACTATTTAATTGAGGCTTTTTTACGAGGCCTACCTCACCTCGGCATGCACCTAAGAGTTCGTGAATCCCGTCGAATCCAGAATCAGCCCCGAATTCTGTGGAAGTAACACTCACTTTCAGTGTTTGGCTATTGTACGCAGCCTGATTGCTTTACACAAGCGGGCTTTATGCTTTAGCCGTTTTCCTGTCGCCCTAATTAGATGGGGCCAGGCGGAAAAAGTTTCAAGGGTGTTTTAGTGTTTACTGTGTTTCATCATGCGCTCTTTCTCGCGTGACCAGTCGCGGTCTTTAATATCGTCACGCTTGTCATAGCTTTTCTTGCCCTTGGCTAAATGAAACTCCAGCTTTACCCAGCAGGCTTTCCAGTACATGGCGGTGGCGACCAGGGTATAACCTTCGCGCTCTTTTAGGCCAACAAGTTTACTTAGCTCGCGCTTGTGCAGCAGCAGTTTGCGGCTGCGCTCGGGGTCGCATACCACATGGGTAGAGGCACTGTTTAGCGGCTGAATTTGTGCGCCGAGTAAAAAGGCTTCACCATTATGCAAAATGACATAAGAGTCGGACAGGTTGACCTTACCCTCGCGAATACTTTTTAATTCCCAGCCTTGCAGGGCCAGGCCGGCTTCGTAGCGGTCTTCTAAAAAGTACTCGTGCCGCGCTTTGCGGTTTTGCGCTATGGTACCGTTTTTGTTTTTGCTTGCTTGTTTTTTGCTCATATTTCGTTACTTGTCGCAGCTCAGTGTTGGATGTCAGCGATGGCTCATGCCTTGTTGCAGCGCGTTATTCTGTTACAATCGGCGGCGAGTTTAAAGGGGAGTGAGTATGCCACAAATTGAGCGCAGTGCCTTGGTTTTTTACAGCGCGCAACAAATGTATGACCTGGTTAATGCGGTGCCGGATTATCCGCAATTTTTACCCGGCTGTACCAAAGCCACGGTGCTCCGCCACACTGAACAGGAAATGGTGGCGAAACTGGAAGTTTCCAAGGCGGGCATTGGGCAAAGCTTTACTACCCGTAATATTTTACACCCGGTACAACGCATAGAAATGCAGCTGGTTGATGGGCCTTTTAAGCGCTTGCAGGGCGGCTGGCAGTTTGTGCCGTTAAATGAGCAAGCCTGCAAGGTGATTTTGCAGCTGGAATTTGAATTTTCAAATAAGTTGGTGCAGTTTGCCTTTGGCAAGATATTTCAGGAGTTAACGGCTGCCATGGTCAATGCCTTTACCCAGAGAGCGAAGCAAGTTTATGGTGAATAACAGCGCAGGTGCCGCCATTTCCGATACCATTAGCGTTGAGGTGGCGTATGCCTTGCCGGAGCGGCAGGC
>DAIOUM010000023.1:1698-20005 GCA_036759505.1 Alishewanella sp.
CCATTTCCGATACCATTAGCGTTGAGGTGGCGTATGCCTTGCCGGAGCGGCAGGCCTTGTTAACCATCTCGGTGCCGGCCGATACCTGTGTTGAGCAGATTATCCGCCAATCTGGTATTTTGCAGCAGTTTCCGCAGATTAATCTGAGTGAACAAAAAGTGGGCGTCTGGAGCCGGCCGGTGAAACTAAGCGATAAAGTGCAAGACGGTGATCGGATTGAAATCTACCGGCCTTTGATTGCCGATCCGAAAGATTTGCGTCGGCGCCGTGCCGAAAAAGCCAAGGACGAGGGGCGGGCGAATAAAGTTACCGGCGGGCATTTATAAGATAAAAACGGTTTGGTATGCCATCCTACCGCAGGTTGGCCGCGACACTTGCAACAAAAATTACAATAAAAATCACAACAATAATGACCAAAATAAAAAAGCCGCGATAAAGCGGCTTTGTTGTATATCTTGCTAATTCGCTGTCTTAAATATCCAGCGGTTTATCAAAGTCCGGGTGCTTATCAAAGTCACCACTGATATTTACCAGCCGGTCATCTTTAAACTCCACCACCAGGCGCTTTTCAAAGTTATTGCCACGGCCGCCTTTCAGGGCATAAAAGTAATGCCAGGTATCGTGGTCAAAGGGGTTGGCTGCGACCGGATTACCCAGTACAAACACCACCTGCTCCTTGGTCATGGCAATACGGAGTTTATCAACGTCCTTTTGCTCTAAAAAGTTACCCTGCGGAATATCAATACGGTATACCCAGCTGCTACAGGCGCTCAGGCTAAGAGCTGCCGCCAGTAAGACGATTTTTACTACTGCTTTCATAGATACCATGTCATCAACCTAAGTGCCGTCATCATAACCCAGGATGCGTAAGCAAAAAACCTGTTTCTGAGTGCGGTGCGGTAAAGTCGGGTGTCGTTGCTGCACTAAGCTGCTTGCACGCTGTTGGTGCTGTGCAGCTTAGCGCAGCAAAACTGCAGCTCAGACTGTCGGTGTACACAAAAGTTCCCGCGCATTGGCCAGCGCATTGGCACTGATATTCTCACCGGCCAGCAGACGGGCAATTTCCTGGATCCGTTCATCATCACTGAGCTGGCGCATCCGGGTTTCGGTGGCGATACCATCGGTATATTTTTCCACAAATAACTGCTGATGGCCCTGGCTGGCTACTTGCGGCAGGTGGGTAACGCAAATAATCTGAGTGCTCTGGCCGAGCTGGCGTAACAAGCGGCCGACGCCGGCTGCTACCGGGCCGCTGATCCCGACATCCACTTCATCGAAAATCAAGGTAGGGGTGGTGACTTTATCCGCCAGTATTACCTGTACTGCCAGGCTGATCCGTGATAATTCACCGCCGGAGGCGACCTTACTTAAGGCTTGCAGTGGCTGGCCCGGGTTGGTCGATACCTCAAAACTGATCAGATCCAGGCCGTTGGCACTGGCCTGCTCTAACGGCAAGGTCGAAACATTGATAGCAAAGCGGGCATTGGCCATGCTCAGTTCATGCATATTTTTGCTGATCAGCTCGCTTAGCTCTGTTGCAGCCTGCTGGCGGGCGGCTGTTAACACTGCTGCAGCCTGCTGATATTGGCGACTGGCTTGCTGGATAGCCAGTTCCAGTTCGGTCAGCCGCTGCTCTGAACCGGTTAACTCTGCCAGTTCTGCCGCTAACTGTTGGTGCCGCTCTGCCAGTTGTTCATTTGCGATCTGATGTTTGCGGGCCAGATTAAGCCACTGTGCCAGTCGCTCGTCGACTTCAGCCAGCCGCTCCGGATCCAGTTCCACCTTATCGGCATAGCGGCGCAGTTCACGGCTGGCTTCTTCGGTTTGTAACAGCGCATCGCTTAGCATTTGCTGTATACCGGCCAATGCCGGGTCCAGTGCTTGTAATTGCTCCAGTTGGTAACTTACCTGAGACAGCGCGCGGTAAATGCTTTGCTCATCATCATCGTACAGCTGCTGCAGGCATTGCTGGCTTTGCGACAGCAGAGTGTTACCGTGCGTCAACCTGCTATGTTCGGCTTCTAACTCGCTGAACTCATCAGCCTGTGGCGCAAACTGGTCCAGTTCTGCCACCTGATATTCCAGTAACTGGCGCTGGGCATCACGCTGTTGCTGAGAATGCTGTAATGCCCGATGTTCCTGCTGCAATTGCTGCCAGTAGCGATAGCTTTGCCGGCATTGCTGCTGCAGCTCGCTGTTGGCGACATAGGCGTCCAGTAACTGACGCTGATAATCAGCCTTTAACAACAGTTGATGCGCATGCTGGCCATGGATCGATAACAGGTATTGTCCCAGTTGCTTTAGCTGCTGCGCCGGCACCTGCACGCCATTAATATAACCGCGGGAACGGCCTTCATTACTGACGACACGCCGGACAATACATTCGTTACCCATCAACAGGTCTTGTTGTTGCAGAAAGTCGCGCGCGGCGGGCAGGGCGGAGATATCAAAGGTGGCGACAATATCGGCTTTGTCGGCGCCGGGGCGCACTACTGCGGCATCGGCCCGTTCGCCCAGGCACAGTGCCAGGGCGTCAATGGCAATGGATTTACCGGCCCCGGTTTCACCGGTGATGGTTGACATCCCGCCCGCCCAGTCAATTTCCAGCGCGCGAACTATGGCAAAATTACTGATATGAAGATGGCAGAGCATAAGGCACCCGATACTGTTTATAGTTACAGTGTAAATTTATACAGTAAAAGTAGCTTTGGCAAGTCGGGCGCCGATTTTTTTTAGTACAGCTTGCTGCCCCAGCCCAGTTTATTGCGCAGCACATGGTAATAGCTATAACCGGGCGGATGCACCAGCCGCAGCGGGTTAGGGTGTTTGCGGATGGTAATATCATCGCCCGGCATTACCGCCAGAATCACATGGCTGTCGCAACTGATTTGTAAATGGGCATCATTGGTATCCGCTACTTTCAGGCGGATTTCGCTGTTCCCCGACACCACCAGCGGCCGGCTACTCAGCGTATGCGGGAACATTGGCACCAGGCTCATGGCATCCAGATCCGGGGTCAGAATGGGGCCGCCACCGGATAAGGAGTATGCGGTTGAGCCGGTTGGCGTACTGATAATCAGGCCGTCGGAGCGCTGGCTGTAGACAAATTCATTATTAATATAGGCTTCGAATTCAATCATATGCGCCACCTTGTCGGCATGCAGCACCGCCTCGTTAACCGCACTGTTACTGCTTTTAATACTGCCGTGACGATGGACGGCGATTTCCAGCAGGTTACGCTTTTCGGTAACAAAATTTCCGGCCAGCACCTCAGTTAACGGTTCGGCAAAGCTCTCCGGCGCCAAATCAGTTAGAAAACCAAGATTACCGCGGTTTACCCCCAGTACCGCCACATCAAACCGTGCCAGCACCCGCGCTGCGCCAAGCATATTGCCATCCCCTCCCACCACGATTGCCAGATCACAGGTTTTCCCTAATGTCACCAGATCCAGCACTTCGGCCGCAGCGATGGGCAAACTTTGCGCGACCCGCTCTTCAACATAGACGCTCAGGCCTTGTTGCTGCAAAAACTGATACAGGCTGAGCAGGGTTTGGTTGGCGCCGCTGTGGTGCGGTTTACCGATTAATCCCACTTTGCTAAAGGCTAGACTCATAAGGCTTCCATATTTAAAGACCAGAGTTACAAGATCTGTGTTAAATGGCCAGGCAAGCGCCGGCCAGCGTGTTGCCTCTGCCCTGGCAGCGGCCAGACTGTTGGCTCAGTATAACGGCTGCTGGCTTTAGTGTCCTGAGCTGCTTGAAATTTTTTAGAAAGGCCCCATCATAGTTAGCAATATAAGGCAGGTGCAGGCGCATGACCGAAACTTTAAGCAGAACCGAGCTGATTTTAAAACTGATCGTTGAGCAGTATCTGCTGGATGGTTTACCGGTATCCTCCAAACTGATCGCCGAAAATCAGGCTTTGTCTGTCAGCTCTGCTACGGTGCGCAATACCATGGTGCAGTTGGAACAGCAGGGGCTGATCCGCTCACCCCATACTTCAGCCGGCCGCATTCCTACCACCTCTGGTATCCGGTTATTTATCGATAAGATGCTGCAGCTGCAACCGCTAAGCGATAGCTGGGCCGCGGAGATTAAAAAGCGTTTGGTACCGCAGTTGCCGGTGTCGTTATTATGCCAGCAGGCCGGGCAATTACTGGCTAACCTGACCGGTTGTGTCGCCATTATCAGTGCGCCTAAGGCCAGTGGCCGTGAAGTGCGGCAAATCGATTTGGTGCGTCTGGCCAGTGACCGTTTGTTACTGGTGGTGATCGATGAAGACGGCGACATTCTGCACCGGGTGCTGCAATGTGAGCAAAGTATTGATTCGGCTACCTTAAGTAAGGTGCTGTGCTTGTTAAACGCGGCTCTGGCCGGTGGCCAGTGGCAGGATGGTATAGCCCGGCTGGGTAATTTGCTGCGCAGCGAAAACGGCCTGAGCCAGGCGCTGCTGCAAAAGGTGCTGGGGCAACTGAGTCTGGATGAGTTTATGCAGCATCAGCCACTGATCTTTGGTCAGCATCAGTTGTTGCTAACCCCGGATTATCAGCAAAACCCGGCCTTGCAGCAGGTAGTGCAGATGTTGGAACATCCGGCCGGCCTGATGCAGTTACTGGAGTTGGTGACCCAGGATAGCAAACCAAAACTGATTCTGGGCAAAGAGTCGGGCTTTGTTGAGTTGGCGCAGCTAAGTGTGATCGCCCAAAGTTATCAGCAACAGCCACACCGCTTTATTGCACTGCTTGGGCCGCGCCGGATGAATTATGCGCGCCTGGTGCCACTGGTGGAATCCTGCGCCGCCCAGTTAAATTTAAACTTGAATCGGCCAAATTGATCCCCATAATACCCCTACGCAAAATTGGAGTATTGTAACAATGACTGAGCAACACAAGCCTGCAGAAACCCCTGAAGAGCTGAACCAGACTACGGATAGCCATGCCGACACAGTGGAGCTGTCGTCTGAGCAAACCATTATCAGCAAGCTGGAAGAAGAACTGGCGAAAACCCAGAGTCAGCTGGCTGAGCAACATGATTTAATGCTGCGCATTAAAGCCGATGCCGATAACGCCCGCCGCCGCGCCGCGCAGGATGTCGAAAAGGCACATAAGTTCGCGCTGGAGAAGTTCGCTTCGGACTTATTGCCGGTACTGGATAACCTGGAGCGGGCGCTGAACTTTATCAACCGCGAAGACGAGGCCTTTAAGGGCGTGATCGAAGGTATCGAACTGACGATGAAGAGCTTCCTGGACACGGTTGAGAAATACGGTGTGATCCAGCTGGATCCGGCCGGTCAGCCATTTAATCCGGAGCAGCACCAGGCGATGAGCATGCAGCCGACGGCGGATTTACCGCCGAATACGGTGACCTTTGTGATGCAAAAAGGCTATGAGTTAAATGGCCGCTTATTACGCCCGGCCATGGTTGGGGTATCTAAAGCGCCGGAATAACAACCTGCTGCCAGTTTCTAAGCGCCCGGCCTGTGCCGGGCGTTTTTATAACAGCTCACGGTAAATATAGGCCGCCAGCGGATGTTGCTGCCGTTTTAACTCCCGCACAAAGAATTGCGCAATCTTAGCGGCACCCTGTAGCGTCAGATGGGTGTTATCGGTGCTGCCGTCGGGAAACTTGCGATAAAGATCAGCCGGAATTTGAATAAAGTACGGCTGACTGCCCGCCAGGCCGGCGTTTTCAATAAAGTTACAGCTCTGCTGCTGTAAATCAAAGAAACTTACTGCCAGCTCAGTGGCGACCTGAGCAGTGGCTTCTGCATAGGCGGTCAGATCCCGGATTAAGACCCCATCACTGTTAAAGTTGCGCCGGCAAATCGAACTTGCCAATAGCGGAATGGCGTTTTTGGCACGAATATCGGTCACAAACTGGCGTAAAAACGCCGGATAGTCGCTCTCTGGCGCCGCATAGCGCGCCGGATCAGCAATTTTCTGGTCATTATGACCAAACTGGATCAGCACATAGTCGCCGGCACTCAGTTCGCTTAACAATAGTTGCCAGCGCCCCTCATTGATAAAGCGCCGGGTACTGCGGCCATTGGCGGCATGATTAATAATCGTTAGCTGCGGCAGCATAAAGGCCGGTAGCAGCTCACCCCAACCGCGTTCCGGATAGGCCGGGTTGGCTTTAACCGACATCGTCGAGTCACCGACCAGATGTAGCCTGATGGGTACCAGGCTAGGCTGCGGGTTTGGCTCGGGCGTCTTAGCAGCTAATGGCAAAGCGCAGAGCAGCAGGTAGCAAATAGCCCACTTCATGGTTGCTGCTCCTGCAGTTGATACAGCCGTGCCAGCTCAGCCTCGGGATCCCAGCGACCGTCAAAGGTCCACTGTGCGCTGATCTGCGCCGCGCTGAGGTTTGCCGGATGCGTAGCCAGATTATCTGCCAGCCACGGATAGCGCGGGGCGCTGCTTTCTGCGCTCTGGCTAAAAGCGCTCTGGTTAAAGTAGTAGCGATCGCCCCATAAATTGGCCCGGTCACGCTCCGGTTGTTCCGGATAGGTATGGCGGAAGATTGGCCGGTCTGCCATATTCGGGCTGTAGCTGTTATTGATCAGA
Source organism: Alishewanella sp. (assembly GCA_036759505.1). Taxonomy (GTDB): domain Bacteria; phylum Pseudomonadota; class Gammaproteobacteria; order Enterobacterales; family Alteromonadaceae; genus Alishewanella. The sequence continues at coordinate 8,265 of DAIOUM010000023.1, forward strand.
TAAAACTGCGCATCGTAGTGGCGGCGGCCCAGCAAAAAGCCGGGTACACCATCGAAGTGCGAATTGACCACCACCAGTTTTTGCGCTGGGTCCAGTTCACCGTCATGCCACAGGGTGGCATAGGCTTTCTGGTTGTAAAAAGTGACGTTGTCAAAATAAGCCCAACCGCGCGGACACACCATATCGGTATGACCTTCAATATAACAGTTACGGTGGTAGTACATGCCGTCGGTCTTATTCCACAGACTTAGGGTGTCGGCACCGCCGGCAATAATGGCGCAGTCATCAGTAATAATCCGGCTGGCATTTTCAAAGCCACGGATCGCGAACTGATGTTCATGATCGCCGGTTAGTTCACCGTAGCTGTTTTTAACCGTCAGGCCGAGCAGGGCAATGTCGCTGGCGCGGATATTTACCACAGCGCTGCCCCAGTCATCCGGATGGGACGCCAGCCAATTTGTGCGCAGTTCAGCATATTGAATGATGGTCTGAGTGCGGCCCTGGCCAACCAGAGCCACCTTATCCCGTGTCAGGTAAAGCTTTTCCTGATAGATACCTGGCTTAATCTGAATAATCGCCTGTTGCTCTGTGGCTGGCAGGCTATCCAGTGCCGCCTGAATAGTTTGAAACTGCGCGCTGCCATCCTGCGCGACGCTTAAGTAAAGTACCTCGCTGGCCTGGCTGCTGTGGGGCAGTAGCAGAACAACAAAAATAAAGATCAGGTTACGCATCCGGTCCTCCCGAACAAGCACTGTTAAAAAAAGAGCCGGCAGTTGCCGGCTCAAACCACAGGAGAGGGAGAAGACCTCTCGTACTCCAGAGTCCGCTTTGGGCGAAACTCTGCTGCCTGGCAGCTGTTACTGGCTAACCGGGTAACCGAGTAATTTGGCGATTTCTACCGCCGCCATAATAAAGGGGCCGTTGGCCTTGGCATCGTTACGGAATACCGGTTCGCTCATATAATAGTGGTAGCTACCATCGCGGCCAAAGCCCAGACCCGCCACCTGCACCGTATTAACTAAACTGACTAAACCATCCGGATGCACCAACATAAATTCGCGCACTAACCCCTGATAGGCTTTTAGCGCTGTGGCTTTATAGCTCGGCGGCAGATAGCCGTTGTTTATCGCTTTAGCATAGAAATAGGTAAACATGGCGCTACCGGATGACTCCAGATAGTTGCCTGTCGCCTCGGGCCGGTCCAGAATTTGATACCAGACGCCGCTGTCATGCTGAAAGCGTGGTAAGGCTTCCGCCAGCTCAGTAATCATCTGCAGCAGTGGTGCCCGCAGCTCGGTTTGTTCGGCCGGGATATAATCCAGCACATCAACCAGCGCCATACTGAGCCAACCCAGGCCGCGGCCCCAGAAATGCGGCGACAAGCCGGTTTCAGGGTTAGCCCAGACCTGCTGTTTGGCTTCATCCCAGGCATGGTAGTACAGACCGGTATTGGCATCGCGCAGCAATTCACGGGTCAGCTTAAATTCTTTAACGACCTCCGGCAGGCCCTGACCTTGCTCAAACTGACTGGTGTAAAAGGCGTAGAACGGCATGCCCATATAGACGCCATCCAGCCACAGCTGATGCGGATAAATTTGCTTATGCCAGAAGGCGCCATCCTGAGTGCGCGGATGCTCGGCGACCTGACGACGCAGCAGTGCCAGCGCCTTGCGTGCCGGCTCGTTTGGCTGACGCAGATAATCGCGCAGCAGCATATTGCCGGTATTCAGGCTATCGATATTGTATTTTTTAATACTGTAAGTGCGGATATCACCCTCAGGTGTCACAAAGGAGTTTACAACGTCGCTTATCACCTGTTGCCATTCGGCGTTAGGTTTAAGCTGCAGTAAGTCATCATAGGCTTGCAGCAGCAGGCCGGTGGTGTATTCAAAGGTCGCCGGACGCTGACGCTCATAATCCCAGCCGCCGTATGCGTAGTAGGGAGTTTGCCGTACCATCTCACTTTGGGCCAGTAGCTCCCCCCAATACAATGCGTGCTCAGCAGTGAGCGGCTGCTGCAGTTTCGCGGCAGTGGCGGCGGTATGCAGGCGCTGCCGCGGTGTCAGGGTTAATTGTTCGGCTTGTTGCTCAAGGTAGGCAATAAATTCCGCTTCGGTTTTGATGCCGTCTGCTTCACCATCCCAGGCGGCTAAAAAGTAATATTCCAGCTGGCTGCCAGCCGGTTTCATCACGCTGACATGACTATGTTCGTCCTCGGTTTGTGCCGTGCGCTGGCCGCGTTTAAACAGCAGTGCCATCCCGAGCTTGCTGTCGGGTGCCGACAGGCTTTGCTGGCCCCAGGTCGCAACATAGGTCCAGGCGTGACCGGTGATCTCCACTTCGCCCTGAATCAGTTTGGTATCCGGCAGTTTCACCAGACCAATGGCAAGATTATCCAGTGGTTCAGACAGTTGTAACCGGGTATTGACCAGTCGGCTGCCGGCAGTCATCGACAGATCTGCGGTTAGCGTCACGGTTTTGCCGGCAATTTGCCAATCCTGATAAGTTATCTGTAATGCGGAGTAGAGCGGGCCATTTTCAATCACTTTAGCGGTATGTTGGCCAACCCTGGACACACGCTCAACTTTCTGACCATCCCAGTAGCCATAACCACCGGCGCCCAGTGATTGCCCGACTTTCAGCAGATCCATGCCCCAGTCGGCCATTTCATGGTACGACTGATAGCCATCCTGGCCGACATCCTGCAGCACCAGCTGTGGTTTGGTTTTACCAAAGACATCAAAGCCATTACGCCAGTCCAGATAAATCCGATAGCCGACCTGATCCGATTCGATACCAGGGCCTTCATAACGGATCCACTCGGAGTGATCGGTATATTGTGGCGGTGGTGTCAGTTGCTGCACGTTCTGAAAGGTGCCGCCAATATATTTGGCACCTTGCCACTCGCCAGCGACTTTATGCGAAATTTCGGCCTGAGTTCTCGCCGGCAGTTGCAGGGCTGCCAGGGCGGCAGCATCATGTTCAATTTGTAGTTGCAGTTGTTCGGCTGGCTGAAAATCCAAGGCTAAAAACAGCGTATCGCGCGTACCGTCACCGCTGCGATCCAGATGCTGCAGCGGTACCAGCTGGCCGGCGCGGCGGGCGACCAGATCCTGTGCCTGCTCAGCGGTTAACCCCAGGTCATAGTAACTCAGGTACACCGGCTGTTGGCTGCGGACAAAGTCTGACGGATTGGCAATCAGTAACTCGGCTACCGCAGGCATGGTGGTCACGGTTGACGGCTTAGCACTGGTTTGGTTTGCGGCAGGCGGACTGGCGGGTTGACCGCAGGCTGCCAGTAATAAACTGCTAAGCGTAACAACAGGAAGAGTTTGCAGAAGACGCTTGTTCACGATAGTTACCCTGTTAAATAGAATTGGCACTTGCCTGTGAGTGATTCGGGCCTTCCGTGGCACGCGAGACATGCTGCGCCTGACTCAGGGGCAGACAGCACTTAAGCGGCAGTGCGCCGCTTAAGTGTCAGAGGGGTGCTTAAAACTTATATTGCGCACCCAGGTAGTACTGCCGGCCTGTGGCATGGTAGTAAGTTAAACGATTGCCGCTGGAATCAACCCACTGATCATCCACTTCGTTGGTCAGGTTCAGTGCTTCAAACGTCAGCTTCCAGTTATCGTTTAACTGATACGACATCGCAGCATCAATGTTACGGGTGGCATTGGTGCCTTCCATATCATTGTTATCGCGGCCGATAGCGTTGGTCAGGTAACGCGCACGGTCTGCCAGTGACACCCGGGCGGAGAATTTTTCGTCCTCATAGTACAGGGTGGCACTACGGGTATTCTCGGATAACCCCTGCAGGTCGCGGGTGGCCAGCACGACGCCGGTATTGTTAATGTAGTCCATCTGGGCTTTAACATAGGTATAGTTACCGATAAAGCCGAAACGGTTCCAGAATTCCGGCAGGAAGCTAAACGGCATCTGGTACTGCACTTCAAAGCCATACAGATTACCGCCCGGGCCATTTAATGGCGTATTGGTTTGCCACTCAACGTTCTCAGTACAACCTGTGGCTTCGCCATAGCCGGGGCCGGCATTACAGGCGTCGATGGCGGCCTGGATCGGTAAACCGGTTTCGGTAAACAGCTTGGTTTCGCGCAGGCCTTGTACATAGCTGTCGATATCCTTGCGGAATACCGCCACACCTAATAAGGACTCATTATCAAAGTACAGCTCTAAACCTAAGTCATAGGTTTTGGCTTTGGTCGGCTCCAGCGTTGGGTTACCGCCGCTAATAGAGCGCGAACCACCCGATACAGACACTGAGACGTTAGGTCGGATGCTACCGAGACCGGCCCGGGCCATCACTTCGGCATAACCAAAGCGGATAATCACATCATCCATGGGTTCAAACACCAGGTTCAGTGACGGCAGGAATTCGTTATAGTCATGTTTGGCGGTGATCTGCTGCTCTGTGGTGCCCAGGGTCGCCCAGGCAGTAGAAGACTGATCGGTTTTGACAAAGCGGCCACCAATGTCACCGCGGATACCGGTATCACCCAGTTCGGTATCAAAAGCCAGCTGCAGATAGGCACCCAGCGTTTTCTCTTCGGCAGAGTAGTTATCGACACGGCGGAAATCACGGCTCACGGTAAAGGCACCGGTATTGCTGTAGATATTGTAGCGGGCATCGATAGCCGCTAAATCCGGCACCAGCCAGCTGCCGTAAGGACCGACACCCGCGCCATACTGGCGGATCAGATCCGGGCTCATCACCACACCTGCGGCGTTCTCACTTTGCCGGCGTGCTTCATGGGTTTCGAATTCAAACTTTTTATAGTGCAAACCACTGCGTAAGGTCAGGATATCATTCAGGACATACTCAACGTTAAAGGCGGCACTATCAAAGGTATTTTCTGCGCCCAGTGGCCGTAAACGCACGCTGTTAGTAGTCCAGCCGTTCGGGTCGAATACGCCGGCACCGAATAGCAGTTCAGGATTTTGCCGCTTGCCGCCACGGTAATCGTAACTGAAGGTCTGGCCAGCCTTTTCCATTACTACTGTGGTTTGGATCGGGTTATCGAACTCAGAAGTAGCGCGGCCAATCATACCGTCAATTTTCAGATTGTCGGTTAGCTGATGTTGGCCGCTGAGGGTGAGCTGCAGGAACTCGGTCGACAGCTCGTCATAACGCAGTTCGTTGCGGATCAGCGCGTTTTCAAAAGAAGCGTAGGTGACGGTGTTAGTGCTGTCAATTTCGTAATCCAGTACGTTCATACCGCCGGTAATGCCGCTGGCCGGATTGGTCAGCGCGGCCCGGTTAGCACCGGCATTCAGAATGCCCTGCATAAAGGCTTCCTGACGGGTTGAATCGTCTTTGGAATACAGTACATCCAGGTTAAAGCGGGTTTCCTGACTCGGACGGTATTCCAGCGCAGTCGCAACACCGGTACGTTTCACATTATGGACATAAGAGTCGTAACGAGGCAGGCGAGGGCGGAAGGCATTATTGATAGCCTGTAGCTCTGGTGCCGTTGGATTACCGCGATAGCGGCCAAAGTCATTGACGTTGTTCCAGCGCACGGTAGAGGCGCCTTCATCCAGAATATTACGCTCGGAGAAGGCCGCTGAAATCAGATAGCCAAAGGTGCCATCGTCGTTAATATTGCTAAACAGAAAGGAGCCTTTCGGATCGATTTCTTCTGACTTATCGTTATAACCAGCCTGAATATTGGCTGCGAAGGTCATGCCATCATAATCGAAGGGGCGGGCAGTACGCATATCGACCGTCGCACCCAATGAGCCTTCCTCAATATTGGCCGACGCCGTTTTACGTACCGTCAGTTCGTTAAATAAGTCTGAGGAGAAGGTATTAAAGTCGAAACCACGGCCGCGGTTAGCGCCGCCGATCTGGTCGGTACCACCACTGGTGGATTGTGCCTCCATACCGTTGATCCGCACCCGGGTAAAATCCGGGCCCAGGCCACGTACTGAGATCTGGCGGCCTTCGCCGGCTACCCGGCTAATGGCCACCCCCGGAATACGCTGCAGCGATTCGGCCAGGTTCAGATCCGGGAAATCAGCGATATCTTCTGCTTTGATGGTGTCAGTGGCACCGGTTTCAAAGCGCTTCTGGTTTAGCGCGCTGGCCAGACTGCCACGGAAGCTACCGACAACGGAAATCACTTCAATCTGTTCTTCCGCTTTTTGCTGTTCGGTCTGTTCAGCCTGTTCAGTTTGCTGTGCCAGCGCCTGAGCACTGAATAAGGTTGCCAGACCGGCCAGGGTTAATGCCCGGCAGACTTTACTGGGGCGAAAGGGTGTTCTGCTGTTTACCATCTTGTTCACCTTGTCCTGAGTGTTTATCTGTTGCCAGCTTAACTGGCTATTCTCGTCTTTGTCAGGAACCTATACCCGTTGTCTGTAACCTGGCAGCGTAAAAGCTGTGTGGGTTAGCGTGCCGGGTATATTGCTCCCCTGTTGATAATTCGGCGACTGTTAAATCATAGCTGTCTTGTCTACCGGTGGCAAAAAAAGCTTGCAATTTTGTGCCACCGATGGCAAAAAGCTAACACCAAGCAGTAAATCCTGTCAATTAATGATGCAAATTAAATCAGTTTTCGACAGGATCTTTTCGTAGAAATGTATTTTAACGAATTGAATTTATTATATTTGCCAGGTTTTCGAAAATTCAGGTTGTTCCATATTTGAACATTATTCCTGACGATAGCACCACTGATGCTGCAGTGACAAACCGACAAAATAGGAGTGACAGATGACAAGCTTATTTACCCTGAGCGGCCAAACGGCGCTGGTCACCGGTGCCAGCCGTGGTTTAGGCCAGGCGATTGCTAAGGCGCTCGCTGCAGCGGGGGCCAAAGTGCTGTGTGGCTGTTCCAACAGCGGTGGCGCAGCAGCGACGGTTGATGCCATTCTGGCCAATGGTGGCCAGGCGCAGGAGTTGGTGGCGGATCTGAGTAACGAACAGGCCGTGCGGGATCTGGCTGCCGCCGCGCTGGCAGCAGGGCCGGTGCAGATCCTGGTGAACTGTGGTGGCACCATTTTCCGGGCGCCGGCACATGAGTTTCCGATGAGCGAGTGGCATAAGGTGATCGCAGTGAATCTGGATGCGGCCTTTTTATTGTCGCAATTGCTGGGCGCCGAGATGATAAAACGCCAGAGCGGTAAGATTATTAATATCGCCTCGATGCTTTCCTACAGTGGTGGCATCACGGTACCGGCCTACACTGCCAGTAAACATGCGATTGCCGGAGTCACCAAAGCGCTGGCCAATGAATGGGCGCAGCATAATATTCAGGTTAATGCGATAGCCCCGGGCTATTTCCGCACCGATAACACCGCCGCGTTACAGGCCGATGCACAGCGCAATGCCGCTATTTTGGGGCGGATCCCGGCCGGGCGCTGGGGTGAGCCGGAAGATTTAGCCGGTGCCGCCGTATTTTTGGCGAGTGCGGCCAGCGATTATGTGAATGGCCATGTGCTGGCCGTCGATGGCGGCTGGCTGGCGCGCTAAAGCGCTAAATCACAAGACAGCCAGAGCGCAGCAACCCATTAAACAGAGGACTAATGATGAGCGTAATTTTTGAAAGCCGTTATCCAACCCACCCGGATGATGTAAAGCGTTACGATACCGAGCAGCTGCGGCAGCATTTTCTGGTCGATAACCTGATGCAGCCTGACCAGCTGGTACTGTGTTATACGCACTACGAGCGGGTGATTGTCGGTAGTGCGGTGCCGGTGGCCGGTCCGGTACAACTTGAGACGGTAGCAGCGTTAAAAGCCGAGTATTTTTTACAGCGCCGCGAGCTTGGCATTATTAACGTCGGCGGCAGTGGCGTAGTTGAAGTTGATGGCCTGCGTTATCCGCTGCAAAACAAAGAAGCGCTCTATGTGGGTATGGGCGCACGGCAGGTTAGTTTTTATAGCGACAACGCCGCTACCCCGGCTAAGTTTTATCTGAATTCGGCGCCGGCACATCATCGCTATCCGACCAAGCATCTGACTATGGATAAGTGTACTGTGCTGCAAATGGGAGCACAGGCGACATCGAATGAACGGGCGATCCACCAATTAATGATTAATGATGTGGTAGAGACCTGTCAGCTGCAAATGGGCCTGACGGTATTAAAGCCCGGCAGTGTCTGGAATACCATGCCAGCGCACCAGCATGACCGCCGGATGGAAGCCTATTTTTACTTTGATTTAGCGCCGGAGCAGGGCGTTTGCCACTTTATGGGCCAGCCACAGCAAACCCGGCATATTTGGGTCGCCAATGAGCAGGCGGTGGTGTCGCCGGCCTGGTCGATTCACAGCGGCTGCGGTACCAGCAACTATGCCTTTATCTGGGGTATGGCCGGTGAAAATCTGGATTATCACGATATGGATAAGTTTCCGGCCAGCGCCATGCGCTAACGGCAGCAGCCAACGTCAGGCCGGCACAGACCGGCCGACCGGCTACCACAGTAGCCAGCATAGTATTAACAGGGTAACAGTATGAAGAGACGAACACAGCAAGGCCGGATGCGCTGGGTGCTGGCGGCAGCGGCCAGTTTGCTGCTAAGCGCCTGTCAGCCGGAGCAGGAGGTTAAGGTGCTGAGGCTGGCGCATACGCTGGATCAGGAGCATGTGGTGCATAAAGCCATGGCACTGATGGGCGAGCGGCTGGCAGAATACTCCGGCGGCAGTATGCGGATTGAGATCTACAGTGGTGGTCAGCTCGGTAACGAGCGGGAGCTGGTTGAGTTGCTGCAGATCGGCAGTCTGGCGATGACCAAGGTGTCGGCCAGCCCGCTGGAAGGTTTTGTACCGGCGATGCAGGTGTTCAGTGTGCCCTATATTTTTGACGATAACGCGCATTTCTGGCGGGTATTGGAAAGCGAGATCGGTCAGGGCTTGCTACAGGAAATCCAGGTTGCCCGTCTGTATGGCCTGGGTTATTACGATGCCGGCAGCCGCAGTTTTTATTCCAGTAATACCCGTATCGATAGCCCGGCTGATTTACGCGGCAAAAAATTCCGGGTGCTTAACAGTCAAACCGCCGTGCGAATGGTGGAAGCACTGGGCGGCGCTGCTACCCCGATTGACTGGGGTGAGCTTTACACTGCCATCCAACAGGGGGTGGTGGACGGCGCCGAGAATAACCCGCCCAGTTTCTATTTATCCCGCCACTATGAGCTGAGTAAATACTTCTCGCTGGATGAACACACCGCGGTACCGGATGTGCTGATTATGAGCCTGCATGTCTGGCAGGATCTGACGCCAGAGCAGCAGCAATGGGTGCAGCAGGCCGCTAATGATTCAATTGTCTATCAGCGTGCTGCCTGGCAGCAAGCCTCGGAAGAAGCGCTTAGTGCCGTTAAAGCCGCAGGGGTGACGGTTATTTACCCGGATAAGGAACCCTTCCGTCAGGCGGTTGCGCCCTTCTATCAGCAAATGCTGCAAACCCGTATTGGCCCCTTGCTGGAACAAATTGCGGCCATGCGTGAGGTTAGCCCGGAGGTAAAGGATGACTAAATTATTGTTCTGGGTTGATACGGTGCTGAAGTGGTTTCTGGCGCTGCTGATGCTCAGCATCGTGCTGGTAGTCAGCTGGCAGGTGGTATCACGTTATCTGCTGCAAAGCCCAAGCTCGGTCACCGAAGAATTGTCACGTTGCCTGTTGATTTGGATAGGCATGATTGGCGCAGCACTGGCCTATCGTACCGGCGTACATCTGGGGCTGGATATTGTGACCCGGCGCTTTGACGCTGAGTTACAGCGGCGGTTGAATATGCTGCTGACCAGCGCGGTAGTGCTGTTTGCGCTGGCGGTGATGGTGGTGGGGGGCGGTAATCTGGTGGCGCTGACCTTTGAGTTAAATCAGATGTCAGCAGCACTGGGAATTAAGATGGCCTATATCTACAGCGTGATCCCGCTATCAGGCTTACTTATTGCGTTTTATGGCTGCTGCCAGCTATATCATCTGGCGCTGCGACAGCCAATGCCACAAGTCGAGGGGCTGCACTAATGGAAATCTCAATTCTGGTTCTGTTGCTGGTCTTTTTCTCACTGCTACTGCTTAATGTCCCTATTTCGTTCTGTATCGGGTTGGCAACGCTGGCCACCATGTTGATCAGTATCGACTTTATGCCGGCGGTTACGACGATGGCGCAGCGGATGGCCGGTGGGATTAACAGCTTCGCGTTACTGGCGATTCCGTTTTTTATTTTGTCCGGTTTGATTATGGGGCGCGGCGGCATTGCCAAGCGGCTGATTGAATGCGCCATGGCACTGATCGGCATGTTGCCGGGCGGCCTGGCACTGGTTAATGTGGTGTCCTGTATGTTCTTTGGTGCCATCTCCGGCTCGGCGGTAGCCGCCACTTCGGCTATCGGCAGCTTTATGCTGCCAGAGATGAAAAAGCAGGGTTATGACGTTAATTTCAGTGCCGCCGTAACCGCCTCTGCGGCAACCACCGGCATGTTAATTCCACCGAGCAATATTTTGATTGTCTATGCCATTGCCAGTGGCGGGGTATCGATTGCCGCGCTCTTTGTGGCCGGCTATTTACCCGGTATTTTACTCGGCGTGTCGCTGATGCTGGTTTGTGCCGGCTATGCGAAGTTAAAAGGCTATCCGGTCGGCGCCCGTTTGCCGCTGAAATTAGTGGCGCAGAAAGTGGCGGCTGCCTTACCCAGCCTGTTTATGATTTTCCTGGTGATTGGCGGCATTATCGGTGGCATTTTTACCGCCACTGAGGCCGGCGCTATCGCTGTGATCTATTCGTTGATTCTCGCTGTTGGCCTGTACCGTGAAGTGAAAGTCAGTGAGCTGTCGGGTATTTTAATGAAAGCGGCCGAAACCACGGCCATAGTGCTGGCGTTAATTGCGACCTCGTCGGCGATGTCGTGGATTTTGTCTTATGAGCAAATTCCGCAAACCATCAGTGCGGCGATGCTGACCATCAGCGAGAACCCTTTGTTGATCCTGCTGATGATTAATCTGATTTTATTGATTGTCGGTGCCTTTATGGATATGACGCCGGCGGTGTTGATCTTTACCCCAATCTTTTTACCGGTGGCGGTTGAGCTGGGTATGAGCCCGCTGCATTTTGGCATTATGATGGTGTTGAATCTGTCGATTGGTCTGGTATCGCCACCGGTTGGCAGTGTGCTCTTTGTCAGCTGCGCCATTGCCAAAACGCGGATTGAAGCCATTATCCGGCCGATGTTGCCGCTGTATCTGGCGATGTTTGTGGTACTGATGCTGGTAACCTATATTCCGGCGATCAGCGAGTTTTTACCGGCCCTGTTTGGGTTGTAAAACACCAAGGAGCAATGCGATGGGTAGTTATGTGATCCCTAATCTGGCTAATGCCTGCCGGGTATTGGCCCTGGTGGCTGAATCGGAGCAAGGCTTAAGCTTAACCGAGCTGGAGCAACGGCTGGCGGTGCCACGCACGACCACCTTTCGCATTTTACAGACGCTGTGTCAGCAGCACTTGCTGGAAAAACACGGTAAGCGCTATCTGGTAGGCGCGGCGCTGTTTAAGATGAGCTGCCAGCTGGTGAGTACTTCTAAACTGAGCCGTGAAGCCTTACCTTTCTTGCAGCGCCTGACACTGGCAACCGGCATGAGTGTGCAATTGGTACTGCCGCATGCCGAGGGGGCACTGATCACTGAGGTCTGTGATTGCCCAAACCCACTGCGGCTGGCAGCAAGGCCGGGCACGCTGGCTTATTTTAATTGCTCGGCAGCAGGTAAGCTGTTTCTGGCGTTTTTAC
>DAIOUM010000023.1:20105-32041 GCA_036759505.1 Alishewanella sp.
ACGCTGGCTTATTTTAATTGCTCGGCAGCAGGTAAGCTGTTTCTGGCGTTTTTACATTTTGATGCGCTGCCTGAGCTGGCGGCTCAGGGCCTGTTTCGCGCCCAAACACCACAAAGTATCGTGAGTTGCCCTGAACTTAGGTTAGAATTGCAACGCATATTAGGCCGGGGTTATGCAACGGATGATTTAGAGTATCATCCGGATGTGCGCTGCTTAGCGGCCCCGATCCGCGATGAGCGCGGTATAGTCGTCGCAGCGGTGTCGGTAACGGCGCCGGCCAGCATGTTCCCGCGACAAAATATCACTGAGGTTGCGGCGAAAGTGAAAAAAGCGGCTATCGATATTGGATTAACCGTATACCGGCCACAACTGGCTGCCAATCAGAAATAATCCGGAATGCGAGATGAGTAACCTTATGCAGAAACAGTCAACCATCAATGATGTCGCCCGGATCGCCGGTGTGTCGAAACGCACCGTCTCAAGAGTGATCAATGGCTCACTGAGCGTGGGGGAGAGTACCCGCTTAAAAGTTGAGAAGGTGATTAACGAGCTGAAGTATGCCCCCAACGCCCAGGCGCGTGGCCTGGCATCCAGCCGCTCTTATTTGCTGGGGCTGATTTATGATAACCCGGACGCCCTGTATCTGGATGATGTACAGCGCGGCGTGCTGGAGGTCTGCTCGACGCTTGGCTATGAGCTGGTCGTGCATCCCTGCCGTTATCAGAGTGAAACCCTGGTCAATGATTGTCTGCGTTTTATGCGCCGCTCCAAGCTGGACGGGGTGATCGTATTGCCGCCGGTATCAGAGTCGGAAACCCTGGCCAGCGCCTTAAAAGAGTCAGGCAGCCCTTATGTCCGGCTTAGCTCAGTGGCACTGGATAGTCAGGAGCATATCGTGGTATCGGATGACCGCGCGGCTGCGGCGGAAATGGCGCGCTATTTTGCGCAGCTTGGCCATGAGAAAATTGCCTTTATCAGTGGTCCGCAGCGTTACAAATCCTCAACTGAGCGGATGGAAGGATTTCAGCTTGGCTTGTCAGCCTATGGGGTAAAGATCCCGCCGCAGATGATCCTGGAGGGCAATAACAGCTTTGAAACCGGCATCGAATGTGCCCGGCAGTTATTGCAGCGCGACGAGCGCCCGACCGCGATCTTCGCCAATAATGACCAGATGGCAGCCGGCGTATTAAAGGTGGCGTATAGCCTTGGCATCAAGGTACCGGATGAGCTGTCGGTAGCCGGTTTCGATGACAATATGCTGGCGTCGCGGGTAACTCCGGCGCTGACAACCATTCGCCGCCCGGTGCGACAAATGGCGCTGTTGGCGACGACGAAGATGATTATGTCGATCGAGCAAAACCATAAAGCGGCATTAAATGTGGCGGCCAAGGTGGCGCCAACCCTGGTGGTACGTGAGTCAACCGGCCCTTGTCAAGGCACGGCTGCCGCCGCTGAGACGGCCTTGCCACGTCATGTAACGACGCCTGGTTAAACGGCTTTTTGAAGCTGTACTAAAAAAGTTGCCAACGGTGGCAATTTTTTTAGTGAAATGCTTGCCACCGGTGGCAAATTGGTTATTATAACAACCAGACCCCGGTAATTGTCGAGCGATAGCCTCGACGTACGCAGTAGGCATTGTTCCCTGTTGCCAACAACAAAGGATACAAGATGACAGATCTGAAGAAACGTAACAGCCTGAAACTTTTTACCGCCGCCTCGGCCAGTCTTGGTCTGTTAAGCGTCAGTGGTTGCCAGAGCGTTACTGCACTGCCTGTTAGTGCCAAAGACGCCGACGACTTGCGGCAGTGGCAGCAGGCCGATCAGATTATTGCTGCCATCAAGCCGGTTACGTTTCCGGATCGCAGCTTCTCAATTACTGATTTTGGCGCTGCAGCCAAAGCCGGCTTTGATAATACGGCTGCCATTGCTGCGGCTATTGCCGCCTGTGCTGCTGCCGGCGGTGGCCGGGTACTGATCCCGGGCGGCCGTTTTGAAACCGGTGCGATTCATCTGAAATCGAACGTCAATTTACATCTGGCTGATGACACTGTGCTGTCGTTCTATACCGATCGCGAGCATTACCTGCCTTATGTGATGACCCGCTGGGAAGGCGTTGAGTTAATGGGGTATTCACCATTGATCTATGCCTATCAGCAGGAAAATATTGCGCTGACGGGCAATGGCATTCTTGAGGGCAATGGTGCGGTAGACGCCTGGTGGCCGTGGAAAGGCCAGTGGGAGCGTCGCAACTGGGAATATGATGCCAGTGTTGATCAGGTGAAAACCCGCTCACCGCTGTTTGAGATGGCCGAACGCGGCGTGCCGGTCAGTGAGCGGGTGTTTAACGAAAACTTTTTACGGCCACCTTTTATTCAACCCTATGGCTGTAAGCGGGTGTTGATTGAAGGGGTGACCATCCGTAATTCGCCGTTCTGGTTAATTAATCCGGTGTTATCGGAAGATGTGATAGTGCGTAATGTGAATTGCATCAGCTATGGCCCGAACTCAGATGGCTGTAACCCGGAGTCCTGCAACAGAGTACTGATTGAAAACTGCCTGTTTGATACCGGCGATGACTGTATTGCGCTGAAGTCCGGCCGCAACAATGACGGCCGTCGCCTGGCAACACCGGTACAAAACGTGGTGATCCAGGATTGTATTATGCGCGCGGGTCATGGCGGTGTGGTGATGGGCAGTGAAATCTCCGGCGGTGCCCGTAATATCTTTGCCCGCCGCTGCCGGATGAGTAGCCCTAATCTGGCGCGTGGTATCCGGATCAAAACCAACTCGGTCCGTGGTGGCCTGATTGAAAACGTCTATATCCGGGATATCGAGATTGGTGAAGTGCGCGACGCTATCGTGATTAACTTCTTCTATGAAGAGGGCGATGCCGGCAACTTTATGCCACAGGTTAAGAATTTACATATCAGTAATCTGACAGTGCAAAAGGCGCAGCGGGCTTTTGAGCTGCGCGGCTTCGAACGGGCGCCAATCAGCGGCGTTACCCTGCATCATGTGCAGTTTAACAATACAGCGGCGCTGGGCGTGTTGGAAAACATTGCTGGTATTGATCAGTTAGACGTCAGCCTGAACGGCCGGGCGATTAGCATTTAATTTTTTGTTTTTATTGCCACCGCTAGACAAGGTTGGCGCAACACAGGTAACAACAGATGACAACAGAGCAGCAAGCCGGATGCAGTATCCGTTTACCGGAACAACGCAGTGCAGCCCAGCTGGCGGTATTGCAGGTGCACCAGCGCGATAATGTGCTGGTGGCGTTGCAAGCGCTGCAGGCGGGCGAGCCGTTACCGGCGCCGTTTTCACATCTTAGCGCGCAAACCGCAGTACCGGCCGGGCATAAGCTGGCGCTGACGGCAATTGCGGCCGGTGAGCCGGTGCTGAAATACGGTTTTGCGATTGGCCGTGCCACCCAGCCGATTGCCGCCGGTGAGCATGTACACTCGCATAATCTGGCGACAGCACTGAGTGGCACCATTGAATACAGCTATGCCGGCTGTCAGGCACCGGCGCTGAGTTTTCCGGCTGACTTGCCGCAAAGTTTTCAGGGTTACCGGCGCAGCAACGGCAAGGTGGGTACCCGCAATGAGCTGTGGATCATCAATACGGTGGGCTGTGTCAACCGCGCGGCAATGCGGGTCGCCGAGCAGGCGCGTCAGCACTATGCCGATTTGTTGGCACTTAAAAATATCGACGGTATTCATGCCTTTACCCACCCCTTTGGTTGCTCACAACTGGGCGATGATCTTGATCATACCCGCCAGTTACTGGCCGGCCTGATCCAACATCCAAACGCCGGTGCGGTGCTGATCCTGGGACTTGGCTGCGAGAACAATCAGTTAGCCAGGCTGCTTCAAGCTTGCCCCGATGTTGATAGCAGTCGCATCCGCGCCTTTAATGCCCAGCAGGTTGAAGATGAAGTGGAGCAGGGCCTGGCTGCAGTGGGGGAATTATTACAGTTGATGGCCAACGACCAGCGCTCGGCCTGTCCGGTATCAGATCTGGTGCTGGGCATGAAATGCGGTGGTTCAGATGGTTTTAGCGGCCTGACAGCTAACGCCCTGGTAGGACGTACCGCCGATTTGCTGGCCGCGGCTGGTGGCAAGGTGGTGCTGACTGAAACCCCGGAAATGTTCGGCGCCGAGCAGGTGTTTATGGCCCGTGCCGCCAATCAGCAGGTGTTTGCCGATCTGGTCAGGCTGGTTAATGACTTTAAACAGTACTTTATCGACAACCAGCAACCGGTGTATGAGAACCCGAGCCCGGGCAATAAAGACGGCGGCCTGACCACGTTGGAAGAAAAGTCGCTTGGTGCCATTCAAAAAGGCGGCTCTGCCGTGGTGCAGCAAATTATCCGCTACGGCGAGCAAGCGCATGCCGCCGGCCTGACCTTGCTGGAAGGGCCGGGCAATGATGCGGTGTCCTCGACGGCGCTAACGGCAGCCGGTGCCACCTTACTGCTGTTTACTACCGGTCGTGGCACACCGCTGGGCTTCCCGGCACCCACCGTCAAGATCGCATCGAATTCCAATCTGGCGGCGCGTAAGCCGCAATGGATTGACTATGACGCCGGCCAGTTGTTGCAGGTCGGGCAGGATGCGCAGCAGTTTACCGGGCAATTTTTCCGTTATTTGCTGGCGGTGGCCTCGGGCGAGCGCACCCGCAACGAAATTTCTGACAACCGTGAAATCGCTATCTGGAAGAACGGTGTCACGCTTTAACCTATGCTGCGGCCAGGCCGCAGTCAGTATGCTTACAGGATCTTAATTATGGCTCAGACCACGCCTTTAACCTTACATCCGGACCGCTTATTTCCATCCGATCCGCTGGTACGCGATATTGCCCGCCGGCTGTATCAGCAAATCAAGGATCTGCCCATTGTCAGCCCGCATGGTCATACTGATCCGCGTTGGTTTGCCGACGATGCCAACTTTGATAACGCCACGACCTTGCTGCTGCTGCCGGATCACTATGTGTTCCGCATGCTGTATAGCCAGGGGATCAAACTGGAAGAGTTGGGGATCCGGCGTAAGGACGGCGTGGCGGTAGAAACGGATTACCGTAAAATCTTCCGTATTTTTGCCAAGCACTATTATTTGTTTCGCGGCACACCATCGCGGATCTGGCTGGACAGCGTGTTTCACGATGTGTTTGGCCTTAAGGTCGCACTGAGCGAAGAGACCGCTGATCACTATTACGACAGTATCAATGCCCAGCTGCTAAAACCGGAATTTAAGCCGCGCGCCTTACTGGATCGCTTTAATATCGAGCTGATTGCCACCACCGAAGGGGCACTGAATGACCTGCGCCACCATGCCAAACTAAAAGGCACCGGCTATGAGCATAAAGTGATTACCACCTTCCGGCCGGATGATGTGGTCGATGCGGATCGTGCGGATTTTGCCGCCAACATCGCCAAACTGGGGGAGTTGACCGGCGAAGATACGCAAAGCTGGCCGGGTTATCTGGCGGCACTGCGAAAAAGACGGGCTTTTTTCCGTGAACATGGCGCGACGGCAACCGATCATGGTCATCCGTCGGCTATTACCGCTGATTTACCGCCAAGCGAGGCCGCAGCCTTGTTTCAGCGTTGTCTGGCCGGTACTGCAACGCCTGCAGAAACCGAGTTATTCCGTGGCCAGATGCTTACCGAGATGGCCGGCATGAGCCTGCAAGATGGCATGACGATGCAAATTCATCCCGGCGCGCACCGCAACCATAATCAGGTGATCTTTGAGCGTTTTGGGCCCGATAAAGGCGCTGATATTCCAAGTCCGACCGAGTTTGTCAGTAACCTGAAACCACTGCTGCAAAAATATGGCAACGAAGCCAGCTTAAACATCATTCTGTTTACGCTGGATGAAACCACCTATGCCCGCGAGCTGGCGCCATTGGCTGGCCATTATCCGGCGTTAAAGCTGGGCCCGGCCTGGTGGTTCCATGATAGCCCGGAGGGCATGCTGCGCTTCCGGCATCAGGTTACCGAAACGGCTGGTTTCTATAACACTGTCGGTTTTAATGACGATACCCGGGCTTTCTTCTCGATCCCGGCCCGGCATGATGTGGCGCGGCGTATTGACTGCCGCTTCCTGGCCGGTTTAGTGGCTGAGCATCGCCTGACCGAAGCAGAAGCCGCCGAGTTGGCCTACCAGCTGACTTATGGCCTGGTGAAACAGGCTTATCAGCTGAAGTAACAGCACTGCCTAACTCAGGGTGACGGTGGCAGGCACTTGCCGGCATACCGTCATCAGGCTTAACGCGAACAGCAGGCAAACTATGACATTATTAAGCAATAACACCCTTGCCAGTTTGGCCGGCAAACTGCCACTGCCCGCCTACCGGCTGGCACCACAGCAACCCGGTATCGGCATAGTGCATCTGGGGCCCGGCGCGTTTTTCCGCGGCCATCAGGCCTATTACACTGATCTTGCACTGCAGCACGGTGGTGACTGGGCGATCAGTGCGGTCTCGATGCGCTCGCCGGATGTCAGTCAGGCGCTGACCCCGCAGGACGGGCTCTATACGCTGGCAGTACTGGATAGCGACACCCGCTATCAGGTAATAGGCAGTGTGCAGGAAGTGCTGATTGCCAGTGAGCAGTACCAGAGTGTACTGGCACGACTCAGCGACGCGGCGACCCGCTATGTCACCCTGACGATTACCGAAAAAGGCTATTGCCTGAATGCGCAGGGCGAACTGGATTTACAGCATCCGCAAATTCAGCAGGATCTGAGCGGCGGCCAACCGGCAGTCACCGCTATCGGCTTGCTGGTTGCCGCCTTAGCAGCCCGCTATACCAGGAATGTGGCGCCTTTTTGCGTACTCAGTTGCGATAACCTGACCGATAACGGTCATAAGCTGCGCAGGGCGCTGATTTGCTTTGCGGCGCAAAAGGCGCCGGCCCTGGCCAACTGGCTGGAGCAGCAACTGATCAGCCCCTGTACCATGGTCGACAGTATTACGCCGGCAACCGACGCTGCGCTGCGTGCTCAGGTCGCGGGGGTACTGGGCGTTAACGACAACTGGCCGATTAAACGCGAAGCCTTTGTGCAGTGGGTAATTGAAGATATTTTACCGGCAGAGCGGCCAGCCTGGCAGCAAGCCGGGGTGATCTATGCCGCCGATGTCAGCGCCTTTGAAAAAGCCAAGTTACGGTTATTAAATGCTCCGCACTCGACACTGGCCTATATCGGTTATCTGCTGGGGTATGAAACCGTGTATGACGCCATGCAGGATAAAACGCTGCTGAATTTACTGCAGCAAATGGTCCAGCAGGAAATTATGCCATCTTTTACCGCACCGGCTGAGCTGGATATTCAGCAGTATAGCCAGGCGATTTTTGCCCGCTTTGAAAACCCGGCGATCCGCCATCTGCTGGCGCAAATCGCCTGGGATGGGTCGCAGAAAATGCCGATGCGTATTCTGCCGGTGATCCGCGATAACCTGGCGGCCGGGCGCAGCATCAGCAAACTGAGCTTTTGTCTGGCAGCCTGGTTCTTATTTATCCGCCGCCGGCTGGCAGAAGGTCAGCCGCTGGTTGACCCCTTAGCCAGCAGCCTGACTGCGGCAGCGTCCACTTGTCGCGGTGAGGCGCAGCACGATGTCGCCCAGTTTCTGGCGATTGAAGCCGTGTTCGGCACTGAGCTGCCAAAGCAAGATACCTTTATCCGGGCCGTGACGGCGGCCTATCAACAACTGACGACCCTGGTATCCGAACAGCCAGTGGCGCGCGGAGTAGTCTAATGTCGGCGTTATCTCACGTTTTACAAGGCCCAGCCTTATTACCCATTATTCAGGCTGAGGTACCAAGCACTGCAGTAGCTATTGCTAAGGCGATGCAGCAGGGCGGTATCGGTTCGGTCGAGGTGGTACTGCGCACGCCAAAAGCGTTGGATTGTATCAGTGCTATTCGCAGCGCCTTACCTGAGCTGTTGGTGGGCGCCGGTACCATTTTATCGGCGGCGGATGCCCAGGCAGCAAAAGACGCCGGTGCGCAGTTTCTGGTGAGTCCGGCCAGTACGCCAAAACTGTTACAGGCTATGCTGGATACCGGACTGGCGCTGGCGCCGGGGGTATCGACCCCTTCAGAAATTGCGCTGGCACTGGAAATGGGCGTTCGTGAACTGAAATTTTTTCCGGCCAATTTATCCGGTGGCAGCGCCATGTTAAAGGCACTGAGCAGTATTTTTCAGCAAGTACGGTTCTGTCCGACCGGCGGCATCAGCCAGCAAAATCTGGCTGAATATCTGGCGTTGCCAAATGTGTTTGTGGTCGGTGGCTCCTGGATCTCGCCGGCCAGCGCCATTGCCAGTGGCGACTGGGCACAGATCACGGCATTGTCACATCAAGCCTGTAGCCTGGCCCGGCAATTAAAACAGGCGGCATAGGAGAAAGACCATGAGCAAACGTATTGTCATTATGGGCGAGTGCATGGTGGAGCTGTTTCAGCTGGTGGAAAATGTCTATCACCAGGCCTTTGCCGGCGATGTGTTTAATACCGCTGTTTATCTGAAACGCTGTGCTGAGCAACCTGTAGAGGTGCAGTTTTTTACCGCGGTCGGTACCGATCTGATTAGCGACAAGCTGGTGCGGGCGGTGGAGCGCGAAAAAATTGATACTCAGCTGATATTACGCAGCAAAACCGCACGCCCCGGCCTGTATATGATTAATACCGATGCCTTTGGTGAGCGCAGCTTTGTGTACTGGCGCGATACGTCGGCAGCGAAACAGGTACTGCAACTGGCCAGCAGTCAGCAGCGTCTCGCCGAGTTGACGGGAGCTGAGATGTTTTTCTTCTCCGGCATCACGCTGGCCATTTTGAATGACAGCGACCGCGAAGCGCTGTTTGCGCTGGTGGCAGAGTTAAAAGCCAGCGGCAGCCGGATCATCTTTGACCCTAACTACCGCCCGGCGCTGTGGCCAACAGCCGAAGCGGCAAAGGCAGCATTTTTGCGTGCCTATGCGCTGGCTGATGTGGCCCTGCCGGGGCTGGATGATCATAAGGTGTTATTTGCTGCCACCTGCACCGAACAGGTGGTGGCGCAGCTTTCCGCCCTTGGCGTGGAAGAGATCGTGGTAAAAAACGGTAAGGACGGCATCAGTGGTCGTTATCAGGGCCAGGATTTCAGCGCCCTGGCACATCCGGTAAAAAAAGTGGTGGATACCACAGCGGCCGGCGATTCCTTTAACGGCGGTTATCTGGCGGCCCGGCTGGGCGGTATTGCGCCGGCGCAGGCAGTAAAATTTGCGGCGCGGCTGGCGGGCTTTGTGGTTGAACATACCGGCGCCATTGTCGGCAAAGAACATTTTAATGGCTTTTGGGCCAAGAACCGGCCATCGCAATTTCAATAACAATAACATCCTGGCGGGCAAACCTGCCCGCTAACAATAAGATCTGATCGATCAGACAGTACCCCTACAACCAGGCAAACTTTAATTGAATGGGAGTAAGGTATGAGTATAACGACACTGTTTCCGCAAGCGGCGGAGATCCCGGCAGAGTTTGCCCAGCAGCGGCTACTGGAGCAACGCGACTATCTGTTAAATGGTGAGCTGGTTAGCTGGCCAGGTGAGCTTAGCCCGGTAATCAGCCCGGTACAGCTGCGCCATGGCGATACCCTGACACCGGTATTACTGGGTTATACGCCGCTGCTGGATGCCAAGGCGGCATTGCAGGCATTGGATGGCGCCGTTAAGGCCTATGATCTGGGGCGTGGCGCCTGGCCGAGCATGCCGGTGCTGGAACGGATCCGGCATGTTGAAACCTTTTTAGGCCTGATGCAGCAGCAACGCACCGAGGTGATCCGGCTGCTGATGTGGGAAATTGGTAAGAATTATCCGGATGCGGCCAAAGAGTTTGACCGCACCTGCGATTATATCCGCGATACCATCGCCGCCCTGAAGCAGCTGGATCGGGACGCCAGCCATTTTATTATCGAACAGGGCGCACTGGGCAAGATCCGCCGGGTCCCGGTTGGGGTGGCGCTGTGTATGGGGCCCTTTAACTATCCGCTTAATGAAACCTTTACTACGCTGATCCCGGCACTGATTATGGGCAATACCGTGATCTTTAAACCGGCGAAATATGGTGTGCTACTGATCCAGCCGTTGTTACGCGCCTTTGCGCAAAGCTTTCCAGCCGGGGTGATTAATATTATTTATGGCCGCGGCCGGGAAACGGTCGGGGTGCTGATGGAAAGCGGCAAGATCGATCTGTTTGCCTTTATCGGCACTAACAAAGGCGCCAGCGATTTAAAACGGATGCACCCTAAGCCGCACCGGCTGCGCGCTGTACTGGGGCTGGATGCGAAAAATCCCGGCATTATTCTCGCGGATGCCGACTTAAAGCGCACTGTCACTGAAGTCGTCGCCGGCGCCTTGTCGTTTAACGGTCAGCGCTGTACCGCACTAAAAATTCTGTTTGTCGAACGGCCCTTGGCGGCGGCTTTTGTCAAAGCGCTAAGCCAGGCGGTAGATCAGTTGCAGTTGGGCATGCCCTGGCAAGCGGGTGTACAGATCACACCGTTGCCAGAACCCGGTAAAACGGCGTTTCTTACCGCCTTACTCGAAGATGCAATCGCCAACGGCGCCCAGGTACAAAATGCCCAGGGTGGTGCCAGTGCCGGCTCCTTATTTAAGCCGGCGGTGCTGTATCCGGTGAACGCCAAGATGCGGCTCTATCAGGAAGAGCAGTTCGGTCCGCTGGTGCCGGTCGTGCCTTTTGACAGCATCGACGAGGTGATTGACTACGTGGTGAACTCCAACTTTGGCCAGCAGCTGAGTATCTTTGGGCAGGATCCGCGACAGGTCGGTGAGCTGGTCGATATTTTTGCTAATCAGGTTGGCCGGATCAATATTAACGCTCAGTGTCAGCGCGGGCCGGATAGCTTCCCGTTTAACGGCCGCAAAGACTCCGCCGAGGGCACCTTGTCGGTCGTGGACGCGCTGCGGCAGTTTTCCACGCCAACATTAGTCGCGACCAAGTATCAGGATCCGGATGTCGGCTTTGTAAAACAGATTATCCAGCAGCGCGCCTCGCACTTTCTGGCGACGGATTTTTTGTTCTAGGTGAGCTGCCGCAGTTTTGCTAATTGCCGCCGAACCGATTAAGCTGCTGCCAAGCCTGTAACCGTTGGCAGCAGCGCGATCTTTGCTGCTTACCAGCCGCCATACTTTGAGGTTGATATGCAGCCGCAGTTTCTGCACGCCGTACAACAGCTGATCCCTGCTGAGCGCTATTTCGATGATCCGCTCAGCACGCTGGCCTTTGGCACTGATGCCAGTTTTTATCGGTTAACACCTAAGTTGGTACTCAGGGTTGAAAGCGAACAGGAAGTGATCGCCTTATTAAAGCTGGCGGGGCAGTATCAGGTACCGCTAACCTTTCGTGCGGCGGGCACCAGTTTATCCGGCCAGGCAGTGACAGATTCGGTGTTGTTGGTGCTGGGCGAAAACTGGCAGCAATATCAGATTTTTGAGCTTGGTGAGCGGATCCGGCTTGCTCCCGGGGTGATAGGTGCTCAGGCCAACAAGTGGCTGGCGCCCTATGGCCGCAAGATTGGCCCGGATCCGGCATCGATTAACAGCTGCAAAATTGGCGGTATCGTCGCCAATAATGCCAGCGGCATGTGCTGTGGTACCGCGCAAAACAGCTTTAATACCCTGCATGGTATGCGTTTGGTGCTCGCTGACGGCACGGTGTTGGATACGGAAGATGCAGCAAGTGTTGCGGCCTTTCGGCAGTCCCATGCGCCACTATTAGCCGAGCTTAGCACCCTGGCTCAGCAAACCTGCGACAATCCCGAACTGCTGGCCAAGATCCGCCATAAATATCGGTTAAAAAATACCATGGGCTTTTCGCTAAATGCTCTGACGGAGTTTAGCGATCCTATCGATATCTTAAGCCACCTGATGGTGGG
>DAIOUM010000024.1:0-4728 GCA_036759505.1 Alishewanella sp.
CTTCGTTCTACGAAGCGAGGCGCTTGCCTCAGGATTCTTTCAGACTTGGAGTTCGTTACCGTTGTCTCCGTCTGTGGATGCGCATTATAGGGAGTTTAGAACAGCCTGCAAGCAGTATTTTTGAAAATGCGTTTGTTCGGCTGTTTTTTGCACAAAAGCTTGATTTGGATCGTCTGGCGGCCGTTAACAGCCGCTGTTAAACGGCCAAATCGTAGCAACCTGCAGCGGAACGACGGTTATTATAGTCAGTAACCATTTGCTGCATCAGACTTTCATCATAAGGTTGCAGGTTACTTAGGATCATTTTCTTGGCCCCCTGCCCGATGACGACGCCTTGCTCGGATAGTGTAAAGCTTAATGTCACATTACCGCGCTTACCTTCGACCTCTAATTTACTGCCTGACAGCGCCAACTTAACTGGAGAGGTTGGCAGTTGTTGAAAAGACAGCGACATACTTTCATAAATGACTAAAGGCCGCTGTGGGTTAATCATCACGCCCTGATCAGCCATCAGCGGTTGCAGAATGTCGGGAAAGTTCTTACCGGAAAATCGGACATAGTCCTGAAACAATGGCTCGATAACGCTAAGGTCGTGGCGATGCTCACCGCTAAATTGAATGGTCAGATAAACCCGGTCCTGCTCGTCACAGACCTGTATTTGACCTGCAGTGATCTTACAGTGCAGTAACACATCAGCGCTGACCATGCCTGAGAACTGGCAATTTAATTGTTGGCTTACACCATACCGGCTCAGCAGATAACTGAACAACAGATCGCCTGGCACACAGAAACGCTTGGCGTCGACATCGTGAATAGGATTAAAGTCTCCTGCGACTTGCTTGGCGAAGGTACAGGAATGTTGCCGGCTAAAGCTAAAAGCCTCTCCCTGCCGGCTGACAAAAGCATCTAACAACATCTATTGCTCTCTGTTGCTGGTAAAAAGGCTATATTAACGTAAATCAGGCAACAGATGGTCCAGCCAGTACATTTATATGTTGCCGCTCAGGTCCGCGACGGCGTGAAATAAACACCGTATTGCCGCCGAGACGCTTTGCTTCCTGCTTGGCGGCAGCAGACAGCGCCGCGACATCGTGATGGCTGAAGCATTGCGCCGGATCAGGATGGGCGATGCCAACTGCGAGAGATAAAAGTGGATAAAAGCGGGAATCACCGTTACGGCTTAACGCCGTGATACCCCCCAGACGCAGATCCTCTTGCCGATAGTACAACGCGATACGCTTAGCAAAAAGCTGCACAACTTGCCGGCAAAGCATTTCACATTCGTTAGGCTCAGCAATCAACACAAAATCATCACCACCAATATGGCCAACAAAGGACTGCGACGAACTATGCTGTTGTAATAGCTCGGCGACCAGCAATAACACCGCATCGCCTTTACTGTAACCATAGCTATCGTTGTAAGGTTTAAAATGATTCAAATCCAGATAAGCCACGGCAAAATTGGCTTTTCGTCGAAGCAATTTATCAATACGCTGGTAAATAGGCACATTACCCGGTAATAACGTTAACGGGTTGGCATAGCGAGCTAGTTGTAGTTTGCGTTCACTGATTTGTTTGAGCAGAGCCCTTACCGAACCCAGACCACAATATTCTCCCTGGCGGCAAATAATAAAAAACCAACTGGCGGCATTGTGCTCATCATCAGCGACACGCTGGCTTACCTCCTCGAGCGTGGCACTGATCTCAACTACTACCGGTAGCCGGTTCATCACACTGGCCAATGATTTCTTTTCATAGAGTGCCCGGCCAAAAGGCTGCGCCAGCAAGGCTTGCAGATCAGTGCGGCAAATCAAACCAACAGGTCGGCCCTGTTCAACTACCGGTAAACTTTGCAACTGACTATCTGATTGAAATAGGGCTGCTGCTTGGGCAACCGTCTGCTGCGGACTGACAGCGGCCACCTCAAGCAACAAGGCTTCGACTTGTTCAGAACTGATTTCATTGTGAAGTTCAGTGCTAAACAGCGTCCGACAACGTTGCGGATCGGCAAAACTGGCTTGAGGCCGTCCTAACAAATAGCCCTGTCCCAAATCGGCGCCCAGTTCACGACACCATCTTAACTCTTCAGCGGTTTCTATTCCTTCAGCCACTACCGTGGCGCCAATCGCTTTGGCCAGACTAACAATATTACGCACGAAAGCTTGTTTGGTAAGGTCTTTATCCAGTTCACTGATAAAATGCCGGTCAATCTTCACAATATCAGGCTGTAATTCAGACCACAGTTTCAAACCTGAAAAGCCGCTGCCTAAATCATCAATCGCGATTTGAAAGCCCAGTTCCCGATAGTGCTGCACAGCTTTAACCAGTAAACCGGCATCTTCCACCTGATACTGTTCTGAAATTTCGATCACCACTTCCGAGGGATCAATCTGTGCCGCCTTTAACAGTTGTTTGGTCAAACCGCTGGGATGATCTGCCGTCAGTAAGATAAGTGGATTGACGTTGAGAAAGAGTTTGCTATTCAGTTCCGCTTTGGCAAAGCTCGCTATACTCAGCTCACGACACAGCATCTCTAACTGCTCC
Source organism: Alishewanella sp. (assembly GCA_036759505.1). Lineage (GTDB taxonomy): Bacteria > Pseudomonadota > Gammaproteobacteria > Enterobacterales > Alteromonadaceae > Alishewanella. The sequence goes on from DAIOUM010000024.1 coordinate 2,545, forward strand.
AGCTGACCACAGCCCAGAGCAGTTTTAAATAATAGTAGTGGCGAATGTAACGGGCTATCAGAGGGACCACGGATCAGCGCTTCATAGGCAATGACAGTGCCGTCCTGTAAATTCAGAATGGGTTGAAACACAGGCTGTAACGCCCGTTTATGTAAAATTTTATCCAGTTCTGTGCAACAGAGTTCAGAAACTGCCATCTTTTGGCTCCGCCGGCAATAACTGGCGAATAGTAGAACCTTAAAATGACAGTTGCATGACAGGCGCAAGCAAAATTGTCTGCTGAAAAGCACTTGCTTTTTATTTAAACAGCAACTACTGTATATGCATACACTGTATAAATACACAGATAGAGGTTGCTATGTTTGTATCTAATCATTCTTACCAAACTGAATCGAGTCAGCATCAAGCTGCCAGCAGCACAGCAAATCACTGGCAGCAATTGCAACAACACAGCAGCGAGTTGCAATTACTTAAGCTGTTACAACAGTATCGCCAAGCCAGCGGCTGGATTGTTTTAATCGCCCCTGGTTTTAAACCAGCAAAAGCATTCTGGCAAGCCTGTCAGTTGCCGCTACAGCATATTCTGGTGGTTCACACCCAAGCAACAGCAGACTTGTCACAGCTGATCCAAGCGACATTACAGAACCCGGATTGTCAGGCGGTGATCTGTTGCCAGAAATTACCGTCTCAGCAACAGCAACTACTGCAGAGTTTTGCCATACAGCAACAATGTACCTTGCATATACTGCCAACGGATACGATGGCGGCTCACTAAGTAACAGCTGCTGCCCCTGGGCTATCAGCATTGCAGCAAAGTCGTTAAACTAATAGCGTAATACACTCGCAACCAATGACATGAAGAGTACGGTGACGCGTACGGAACAGGTCGGCCCGGAGAGATAAGATGTTATGCTATTGCTGTTCAGGTAAGGCTTTTGCAGAATGCTGCCAACCCTATTTAAGTGGGCAGGCTCAACCTGATAGCTGTGAACGCCTGATGCGTTCTCGCTATAGTGCCTTTTGTGTTGCCGACAGTCAGTATCTGCTCGCCACCCTTGCCGCAGAGCAACGGGCCAGCGAATCTGCTGCCGCGCTGGAAGCTTTTGCCAAGGCGGTACATTTTTGCAAGTTAGAAGTGAAACACGCCACATCCGAGCCAAAGCAGGGACAGGTTAGTTTTATTGCCAGCTTTATTCAGCACAACAAGCTGGAGTTTATCGCGGAAGTCTCGGACTTTATCTTTCAGGAGCGTTGGTATTATACCAGCGGCAGGCTTACTGCGTTGCCAGCGATTAAATTAGGCGCCAATGATCCCTGCCCCTGTGGTAGCGGTAAAAAATTTAAGCGCTGCCAAACTCATTTACCAAGCGGTCAATTGCGCTAAAACGGCAGTAGTATAAAGGATGCAATAGAGAAAGGGCAGGATCTAGCATGCCGTGCTTTATCGCGTGATTTTGTGGTTATCAGCAAAGGGCGCGACAGCTCATCAAACCTGCGTCGCTGATAACTGTTCCAGGATCTCGTAAAGTGCAGTTTCATCGCTGACAGAGGGGGTCATTTTATCCCCAGTCAACCGACGGCGACAGTGCAAATCCAGGTCGGCAAACACCTGAGGTTCAATTTTACACTTATCCTCATGCCACACCCAGGGCTGCTCCTTTAGATAGCTGTACAGTTTTAATTGCGCCAAACCTTGCTGCGCGGCCTGGCTTTGTCGCAACAAGGCCTGATCGTCTGTAGTTTGATAAGCGAACGGGCGACGTCTACTGACCGCTAACTGCTGGTACAGATCATGTTTGGGTTGCGCAGCCTGATTTACAGGCGTTTGAAATTCTGCCATCTCCTCAACTGCAGGAGATAAGAACGCTAACCACAGGGCAAAATCAGCCCGTTGCTGATGCTGCAGCGCCTTACCTAAACGATCCCCTAACTGCCATTCATTGATAATAGGCTGCATACTGATGCCATCTGACAACGACTGTTGAGTTAATCGGCAAACGGTCAAAAAACTTTAGCAAAATGCTTTACATCAAACTTCAGTTTGATAAGATGCGCGCACTCGTGGAGGGGTTCCCGAGTGGCCAAAGGGATCAGACTGTAAATCTGCCGGCACTGCCTTCGAAGGTTCGAATCCTTCCCCCTCCACCATTCTTCTTCTGAGCACCAAATTCCTAAGTTAAACCA
>DAIOUM010000024.1:4828-8829 GCA_036759505.1 Alishewanella sp.
AACCTTCGTCAGGTTCGACAATGCGTAGCATTGAACAGCGGAACATAGTGACGCTGGCCTGTAAGGCGAGCGCAGCGAGTAATCCTTCCCCCTCCACCATTCTTCTTCTGAGCACCAAATTCCTAAGTTAAACCACTCTTAGCAAATACGACTCAGGGGAAGGTGAGAACCTTCGTCAGGTTCGACAATGCGTAGCATTGAACAGCGGAACATAGTGACGCTTAGACTTTTTCGTCATGGTGTCAGGGCAATCACCACACAGCAAGCCGCACGGTGCTGCCCTATCTCGGTTAACGGGGTAACTGCTGTAATAACTCGGTTAATAAGCTGCTGGCACCAATGCGCATACCTTGCCTGGTCGCCGTCAGTCCGGTGATTTCTTCATACAGCTCCAGTAATTGCAGTGCCTGCTCAACTGTTTTTACACCACCAGAGGCTTTAAAGCCCACCGGACGATCGGCTGCCGCAATACTGGTCAGAATAATTCTGGCCGCTTCCAGTGTGCATCCCACTGGTACCTTACCGGTCGAGGTTTTAACGAAATCGGCGCCACTGGCAATAACCAGTTCGGTAGCCTTAGTCACTTGCTGCGCCGTCAGTAACTCACCTGATTCAATAATTATTTTCAGCCCCAACCCCAGGCTGGCCTCTCTGACTGCGGTCAGAAAAGCACTCACCTCAGACTCGTTACCTGCCAGTAATTGTGAGTACGGCAACACACAATCAATTTCGGTGGCGCCCAAGGCCCGGCAGTGTGCAATATCAGCCAGAACCTGTGCCAGCGGCTGGTCACCGCCAGGAAAATTAACAACTGTCGCCAACTCGGTTGCCTTAGCGGCTGCGGCCAGATAGTCCGAAGTCTGAGACAAAAACTCCGGATAAACACAGAGCGCGGCAACCGGTGCAGGCAAAGTGGGGATGGCATTCAGCCAGGCGGCCATCTCAGCCTGACTATCCGCTTCAGTCAGCCGGGTGAGATCAAGTAGTTTCAACAGTTGTAATAAACGTAACGGATTGGTCATTGTCGGGTACTCTGTCTGAGCTTATTATTGAGTTTGGTTGCTATAGCGACACGGTTTAGGCGCTAGTGCTCTTTCCAGTTAATTATGAATGATTCAGTCGGAATTAACTGAAGCGCATTAGTTTAAACCAGAACTGGCAGCCTAATGCCAAAATGTTTTAAAAAAAATCGCTACCTGCGGGAATTTTTTGCTACGCGCAGAGTCTGACTAAGTGAAGTAAAGCTGGTGAACATCTCTCCTTTAATCGATGTCCTTATGTTGCCGACCTGATGGTCGGCTTTTTTTTACCCCTAATTCAACAGTTCGGCTTGGTGTTGTTTAAGCCAGGCTTTTGCTTCTCTATACTGTGGACAATGTTGCTGCACCAACTGCCAGAATGCAGGTGAATGATTCATATGCTGCAAATGCGCCAGCTCGTGGATCACTACATAGCGCCGGACCCAGAGCGGCACTTGCATTAACCGCCAGTTAAAGCCCAGCTCGCCGTTTTGTTTACAATGCCCCCACCGGCTGCGCCAGTTACCGACCACAACCTGACCTAATGTCTGCCGTAACTGCGCGGCGAGCTCGTTTGCCAACACAGGCAACTCCAGTAAGGCTTGCTTAGTAAAATGCTGTTGTACCAATTTTCGCGCATAGTGGTCCTGTCTCGCTGCAGCGATCTTTGTGGATAGCCTAAGCTCAAGCCCGCTGGCGCTAAAATTGACGCTACTTTTTGCCGCCAGCTGCCAGCGAAATGGCACTGCCTGTCCCGATACCAGGATCCTATCCCGCTGTAACCACGGCAACACCGGCGGTGTTGTAATGCGCGCCAGTCTTTGCTGAACCCAGTGCTCTTTTTGCTGTAACCAGGCGCTTAGCCAGTGTCGGCAGATCGTAGCCGGTGCTCTGACATAGACCTCACCATTACGGATCGCCAGCTGCACAGTGCGCCGCCGCTGACTAAAGGAAATCTGGTATTTAATGTCCTGCATGTTGTCTACTTAGTCGTCACTGTTACGGAACTAACGGTCACGGCGTTTCGCCGCTTGTCTGATGCGTGCTATTATCGAGGCAGCCTATTCGCGCAACGAAAAAATTATCTGGAATAACAATGAAGATCATCTCTTTTAATATTAACGGCATTCGCGCACGCCTGCATCAGCTGCAAGCGCTGATCGACAAACATCAGCCCGACATTATCGGCTTGCAGGAAATAAAAGTACAGGATAGCGAGTTTCCGCTGGCCGAGGTACAGGCCATGGGATATCAGGTATATCACTTTGGTCAGAAAGGGCATTATGGCGTTGCCATCTTAAGCAAAGTGCCGGCATTGTCGATGCAGTATGGCTTCCCTACTGACAGTGAGGACGCGCAGCGGCGCATGCTGATTGGCCAGTTCGCACTGGCTGACGGTAAACAGCTCACGGTGTTAAACGGCTATTTCCCACAGGGAGAGAACCGTAGCCATGAGACCAAGTTTCCCGCTAAAACCAAATTTTATGCCGATTTACAGGCATATCTTGAGCAATACCATGACAGCAGTAAAGACTATCTGGCGGTGATTGGTGATATTAATATTTCACCAATTGACCTTGATATCGGCATTGGTGAAGCCAACGCTAAACGCTGGTTACGGGAAGGCAAAACCTCCTTCTTACCGGAAGAGCGGGCCTGGTTACAACAATTGAAAGACTGGGGTCTGGTCGATACGTTCCGCGCGCTACATCCAGAGCGTGACGCACAATATAGCTGGTTCGATTATCGCTCTAAGGGTTTTGACGACAATCGTGGCCTGCGCATCGACGTCGTTATGGCCACGCCACCCTTGGCTGCGCTTTGTACTGAAGCTGAAATCGATTATCAGATCCGTGGCTTGGATCGCCCGTCAGATCATGCACCGGTTTGGTCGGTGTTTGCACTCTAGCCAAAATTCCGACTGCTGGCTCTGACCTCCCCCGCCCGGCTTCCGGACCTTTTGTAACGGCCCGGGCTATGTTAAATCCAGCGCCGCATCACGGTTTTATCAAGCTGTTGATACGCCAGCTGTAACAAACGGGCAAGATCGAAGTAATTCTTAGGGCTGCCCGGCAAAGCGGTGGTTTTTGCGTGCTGCTGGATCTGATCCCGGATCTCATTACCCCAGTTGATTAGTGCCGGCGGTAACGCGCTGTTAGCTCTGATCCCAAGCCAGTACCAGCCTTGCAGTGGCATTGATGCCAACAGCAGCATCATCGCCACTGCCGGCCCTAAAAAGCCAACACCTAATAACTTAATCTGCACTATCGCAGTGACTATCGCCAGCACCGGCAAGTAGCGGGCAGCTTGCTTAGTCAGAAAAATAACTTTGTTTTCCGGGAAGATCGCATTAAGCTCAGGTTTCGCCGGCCAGGTCTGGCTGTACTTCCAGCCGGTATTCAGGGTTGCAAACCAGGTAATCCGCATAACATCTCCCCTCTCTAACGACCATTACTCAGGATTAGACTCTCTTTACTCTAGCATAGTTGCCAGCTGATAGCTGCCGGCTTTTTCGGTCATGCGTTCCCGCCAGCGCATTAAACCAGATACATTTTTGTTACAACGGCATTTGCTACTATTCAGAAATCGAAAGCTTCATTTTTGTCGCTTTTTGACAGTATTCTTGCCAACTAACAGGCTATCAAAATTCATGCCATCGAATAATACAGATTAAATACAATAGCATGGCGATTAACAGCAGAGGTTTTCAACAAAGTTATCCACAGAAACTGTGGACAACCTTTGCAGGATAAATTCAGACCCCGCTGGCCTCTGGTCTATTTTTAACTATCAAAAACAACGCCTTTCAGCGCTATTATTTTTCAAAGCGTTAAAACACGCTATTTTCGCTAAAACACCTTACCTTGACTCACGGATTTCAGCACAAACTACTGCATCTGTTGATCCTTTACGTTATTATCAGCACATCAGATTGATGGAGTTACGGTGATACTGTGATCAGTTGGCAGCAAGACTGGCGAA
>DAIOUM010000024.1:8929-31068 GCA_036759505.1 Alishewanella sp.
CAAACATCATTGATTTGCAAGGTCGCGGCTTGCATTGGCTAAGCAATCGGCAATTGCAGGTGAATGCCGGCCAACCATTACTGCAGCTGGATCTGGCATTTCTGGAATTAGAACTGGAACTGGATGCCCTGTACTGTGCGCTGGTGCTCGATTTGCCCAAACCGGCAGAGAGCAAAGTATTTTGCCGGCAAGCCAAGGTCAACGCTGCCCAGGACCCTCTTTTTATTATTCAAACGAGCAGAACCTCAGCATGATGACACTATATGGAATTAAAAATTGCGACACCGTAAAAAAAGCCCGCCGCTTTCTCGAACAACGCAGCCAACCCTATCAGTTTCACGATTACCGGCAGGATGGGTTAAGTGCAGAACTGTTAGAACAGTTTGCTGCCCAGCTTGGTTGGCAATCGTTGCTAAATACCCGAGGTACCACCTGGCGCGCCCTGGACGACGCTGACAAAGCGGAGCTGGACGAGCAAAAAGCGCTACGTCTGATGCTGGCGCAGCCCGCCTTAATCAAAAGACCATTGCTGGTCGCGGGCGAGCGCTATTTACTCGGTTTTTCCGAGCAGAGTTATCAAGATATTACTAACTAATCCTAAGGCAGCAGTATGAGTAATCTAGTAGATCCAGCCGCAAATCCAACCTTAGCGCTGGCAATGGATCTGATGGCCCGGCCGTCAGTCACACCGGAGGATGCGGGATGCCAACCGTTAATGGCAGCGCGCCTGCAACAACTTGGTTTTCAGATTGAGATGTTGCCCTTTCACGATACGTTAAATATGTGGGCTCGCCGCGGCCAGGGTAAGCCACTATTTTGTTTTGCCGGACATACTGATGTGGTTCCTGCTGGCCCGCTGGAACAATGGCATACTCCTCCTTTTACGCCAACCATTATCGGCGATACCCTGTTTGGGCGCGGCGCGGCCGATATGAAAGGCAGCTTAGCGGCAATGGTCGTCGCAACAGAGCGTTTTATCGCTGAATATCCGGAGCCTGCCTTTGATCTGGCCTATCTGATCACCAGTGACGAAGAAGGCCCCTTTATCAATGGTACCGTGAAAGTAGTGGAAACGCTGGAAGCGCGACAGGAGAAAATCCGCTGGTGTCTGGTCGGTGAGCCGTCCAGTGGTAAGCAACTTGGCGATGTCATTAAAAATGGCCGCCGCGGCTCCTTAACCGGCCATCTAACCGTTAAGGGTATTCAAGGCCATGTTGCCTATCCGCAACTGGCGGATAATCCGGTGCATAAAGCCGCTCCCGCCTTAGCGGCACTGGCGGCAGAGATCTGGGATCAGGGTAATGCCTTCTTTCCGGCTACCAGTTTCCAGATTGCCAACATTCATGCCGGTACCGGTGCGTCAAATGTGATCCCGGGTGAACTTAAGGTGATGTTTAACTTCCGCTACAGCACTGAAGTCACGGCCGATATTTTACAAAAGCGGGTCTACGCCATTTTGGATCGCTTCGGCCTGAACTATCAGCTGGACTGGACACTGAACGGTCTGCCGTTTTTAACTGCCAGCGGTGATTTAGTCGCGGCAACTGTCGCGGCGGTGGAACAGGTTCGTGGTCTAACACCACGTTTGGAAACCACTGGCGGTACCTCGGATGGCCGCTTTATTGCGCCGACCGGAGCTCAGGTCATAGAACTCGGCCCAATTAATGCCACTATTCATAAAATCAATGAATGCGTGGCCATAGCCGATCTGACGCAGCTGACGGATATTTATCACGCCCTGCTGGTTAACCTGCAACAACGGCTCAGCCATGCAGTTAACTGAACTGAGCCCGGCGTTTCTTACCGGGCAGGATGCCGGCCCGATGCAACTGGTCGAACATAACCAGCAATTGCATCAGGCCGTGATACCCGCTTACCGGCAAATGCAGCATGCAGCCGCGCAGCAGGGGATCGCGATCAGATTGGTATCCGGTTGGCGCAGCTTTGAACGCCAGGCCGCGATCTGGCAAGCCAAATGCGAAGGTCGCCGCCCGGTATTTGACCGCTGGCAGCGTCTGCTAAAGATTGAACATTATCAGGGTCTGGCGAAACTGGAGGCCATTATGCTGTACTCTGCCCTGCCCGGCGCCAGTCGTCATCATTGGGGCAGTGACCTGGATATTTATGATGCCGCCGCGGTCAGTAACGACTACCAGGTACAACTGCAACAGAGTGAATATAGCGCCAGCGGCCCGTTCTATCGTTTAAGTCAATGGCTGACGCAACATGCTGCGCAGTATGGTTTCTTTTTACCGTATCGCGAATTTCAAGGCGGGGTCGCGGCTGAACCCTGGCATCTGAGCTATCAACCGCTGGCCGCACGCTGCCAACAGGCGCTGACGCTGGAACAACTGCGCTTAGTGCTGCAACAGCACCCTATTGCCGAACAACAGACTGTACTGGCACATTTACCCGAGCTGTACCGGCGCTTTATCTGTAACATTTGCGAGGCACTACCATGAATTGGCCATTATTCTGGGCGCTGTTACTGGCCTTTGGCTTTATTATCGGCAATGTGTTGTTGGTTAAGCACTCAGCCAAAATGAAAATGCCGGCGTTAAAAGCCCTGCCAGAAGCCTTACCGAAACAACCGACGCCAGCCGATACCACGGCGGCAGCGTCAGACTCTGCCACCTCTGCTACAGCACCAGCCGTATCCGCTACGACTGCTCAAAAGCCGAGTAGCCCTGAAGAAAGCGCTGCAGCTGATCGCGCAGATTAGGCGGGGTGCCTTTGATCACCAGGGTATCAGTTTTCAGATCATAATTAATTCGCTCACCGAGCAGCTTTTCATCAAAGCTGAGCGATAAGCCACCGCCGGTACCGTTAAACTTTACCAGCTTTTTCAGCTCCTTAACTTCTACCGGGAACTGCTCCGCTACTGCCAGCTGTTGCTCGGCACAATAGTGCAGGAAGCCGTTTTCCTGCTCCGGATCGACCACGGCAGAAAGCTCAGCTAACACTACTTCTTGTCCAGCTTTCGCGCGCTCTTCACAATAATCAAATACCTGGCGCCTTGCTGCGGTTTTTTCTTCCGGCGCAAATTCTGCCGCACCCAGATATTCCTCCACCGAAGCTAGCACCAGCTGACTGTTTGCTTTGGCATCAGTACCTTCGGCACAACCCAGAAAATCCAGAAAGAAATCCGCAACCTTACGCCCGGCGCGGCCACGGATAAAGCTGATGTAATGCCCCTGCTCACGATTTACCGCATATTCGGTCAGATCCAGCCGCGCCGCCAGTTGCATCCGGCTGATATCCAGATGGCGAGAGGTTGCCAGCTCCAACTGCTCAGTTAATTCAAAATGATCTTTACTGCCCAGCAGACAGATCAATAAGAATTCGCTGGCCAGATAACGATAATGTGCCAGCAGTAAATAACCGGTCTCCGGCAGTTGATGCTGGGATAACTCCTGCACCAGCGCGTCGGTGGTAGCACGGCTAAACCCCAGATAATCACTGTTGCCGCTCTGCCAGTCAGCCAGCGCCAAAGCCACCTTGGGTGACTTTTCAGTTTCAAAGGCAGCGTAGCCTTTGGCCGGCTTGCCGTTATAAGCCAGGTGAAGCTGCTCGACCAAATTTGCTACGGCGCCGCTACGCCCAATCAGTGCCTCCCGATAGTGGGCCTGGTGCTCACCACTGTCTGTTAGCGCAATATAATTAATGGCCAGATGCTGCATCTCTACCGACATAAATTTTCCTGTTTATTCTGAATTCTGTTACTATTCTATCTGTTTATGCGTCTTTAATCTGAGTAATCCATGCCGATTGTATCAAAATATTCCAGTAGCCAGATTGAAAAGCTGGTCAATCAACTGCTCGACACCCTGCACCAGCAACACGCCACCACTGAGCTAAGCCTGATGTGTTTGGGTAATGCGGTTAGCCATATTATCAATACCTCTGTGCCGGCAGCGCAACGTACCGCCGTCGCCAGCAGCTTTAGCCAGGCTCTGGCTGACGCCATTCAAAGCGACAAGCATTAAGCCTTATGGTGCTGGAACAAAACCTGTCCTTAGTCAAAAAAGTTAACCGGTTACTAAACTGGGGGCACTGGTTTACCTTTTTCAATATATTGCTGGCACTGTTGATAACCAGCAGTTTCTGGTGGTCAGAGCCCCTGCCACAAACGGTGTTGGGCAGTGTGTATCTGCTGGTTAACTGGTTGGGACATACTGCATTTTTGTGCTTTATGTTCTTTATTCTGACCATATTCCCACTGTCGTTGATCTTTCCTTATCAAAAACATGTCCGCGGCCTGGGTGCAACTCTGGCCACCATTGGCATGGTACTGCTGATTTTTGATGCCTATGTCTATAACCAGCTTGGTTATCATCTTGGCAGTGCGTCCTATGACCAAACGCTGGCCTTACTCAGGGCGCAGGTGGTCACTAACTTGCGCAATTTTGTATTAATTGTCACGCTGGTCGGTGCGCTGTTGCTAACGCTGCAGATCTGGTTAAGTAACTTTTGCTGGAAAAAAATCAGCCGCCTTTCCGCCTCAGGTGTCGGTCAACCGGCTTTGGCTCTGTTCTTTGGTAGTTTTATGCTCAGCCATCTGCTGCACATCTACGCCGATGCCAGCTTGAATTTTGATATTACCCGCCAGGATAATGTGCTGCCTTTCTCCTACCCGGCAACGGCCAAAAGCTTACTGGCACGCTATCAGTTGGTAGATTTAACCGAACGCGCCAAACGCCAGGCCGATAAGCTCAGTCTGGAACACGCTAATCGCAGCAGTCAGCTGTTAAGCTGCCAGGCCGGCGCTACCGAGCCGACCTTATTATTAGTTACGGCTAGCATCACAGCGGAACAATTAACCTTATTACAGCAACAAGGCCTGCGCAGCCATGATCAGCATTTCGCCCCAAACAATGCTGCTGAAGCCCTGTTAAACCTGTTGTACGGTCAGTTTAAAGCGACAGCGGATGCCGCCGGCGCACTGCAGACGATGCCAGCCTGGCTCAACAGCGTTAATACCTCTGATGTGCAAGTGGTTAACCGCACGCCAGAGCTGAACTCGTTATTACCCTGGGCCAACACTGAGCTTACCCCTGCCAGGCTAAATATCGTATTTGATGCGGACTTTTCCCGGCATTGGTCAGAATACCAGCAATTTAGCCGGCTAATCGTCGTGCCGCTACATAGCGAAAATGCTAAGTTTCAGCTGGCGCCGGTTACAGCCTATCTGCGCTGGCCGGCGCTGTTAAGTCAGGCCCGGCAACATGGTAGTCAGCAACTGGACTGGTTACCGACCTTATTGGGCAGTATTGGCTGTGAAACCGAAAACCGCTGGCTGGGAGACAATTTATTTCAGCCGGAAACCCTGCCCAAACTGAATATCAGCCAGCAGGATATTATCAGTATCCGCAAAGATAAGATGATGATCCTGCGCCAGGACGGCAGCTACGGCGTCTGGTCGGCAGGTACCCTGGTGCCACTTAACGATCCGCTCAATGTGCCTATGCTGGTTGACGCCTTAAAGCGACTCGAGGAATAAGCCGTTACTGTAAGGTGCCAGGCGCCTTAATTCTTGGCCGGCGCCCCGCCAGCTCTAATTCAGCCAAATGATACAGGTTGGTTAACGCAATTGGCGGTGGTGGCTCGGCAAAACATTCGATATAAGCGACTTCTGCTTCCTTGGTCAGTTGCTGAAAAATTTGATCATACACACTAAAGCCGTCGTAGCTAAAAGGCTCATCTAGCTCTGCCACTTTCAGCTCCTGCTGGCGGCGCATAAAATAATTCATCAAAAACTCGTACTGCTTAATATCCAGCAATTGCCGACAATCCACCTTGCCACCTTTTTCTCTATTGCACGAACCTGCGCGAACTTTGCCATTTTACGCTGCCAAAGCACGAAAGATTCATCACATTTTCTGATTAACACAATTTTATTTATTCACTTTAATTAATAATGAGAACCGCTATCATTTACTTAAGCAGATGATTCGGGAGACCCGTTATGATTAAAACCATTACCTTTGCCATTATGCATTTTAGTATTGCCTTTGGCGTAACTTACCTGATCACCGGTGATTTGGTGTTAGGCGGTCTGGTGGCCATTATTGAGCCGGCCGTTAACACTGTGGGCTACTTCTTTCACGAGAAAATCTGGCAGAAGTTTGATCGGAAAAAAGCACCCGCAACGCCGTTATTAACTAAAGGCTTTATCAAGTTATAGTCCTGCTGCTGCGATTATGCAGCAGCAAAGCGTTAAAACCGCTATACTAGCCGCTATTTGATTGTAATAAGGCAAAAATAGCGATGATGTCACTGGGTACCCTTAATACCCTAACCGTAAAGAAACAGGTTAAGTTCGGTTTTTATTTAGATGGCGAAAGCTGGGGCGAAATTTTACTGCCCAACAATGTCGCACCTGCGGGTTTACAGCCAGGTCAGCAACTGAGCGTGTTTCTGTATCTCGACTCCGAAGATCAATTAATCGCCACTACCGAGCGTCCGAAAGTGATGGTGGGCCAGGTTGCCTATTTACCGGTCGTCGCCAGCACTAAAGTCGGTGCGTTTTTAGATTGGGGCCTGAAAAAAGATTTGTTGGTGCCCTTTAGTGAACAACAAATTCCACTAAAAGTCGGCCAGCACTATCTGGTGTATTGCTATGTTGATGTCAGTAACCGGATTGTCGCCTCAACCAAGCTGGATCGCCATCTGCATAAAACCGCGGCGCCCTATAAAGAGGGTGACAAGGTGGAAGTGATTATCAGCGAGCAGACCGATCTCGGTTACAAAGCCGTCGTTAATCATCAGCATTTTGGCGTGTTATATAAAAATGAAGTATTTAAGCCGCTGCGCCGCGGTGACAAGCTGACCGCTTATGTGGTGAAGGTTCGTGATGATGGTAAGCTCGATTTACGGCTAAACAAAGCGACCTTTGAGCAAGCTAACGTGCTGGGTAACCAGATCTTAAAGCAGTTAAAAGCGAACGGCGGTAAACTGGCATTAACCGATAAGAGCGCGCCGGAGCTGATTTATCAGCAGTTTGGCGCCAGCAAGAAAGCTTTTAAACAAGCTATCGGTACCTTATACAAAGAGCGCAAAATTGTGATCACTGAGCAAGGTTTGCTGTTAGTACCGGAACAACCAGCTGCTGACGCCTGACGGTATGCTGCAAACAACAACGCCGGCAAAATGCCGGCGTTGTTGTTTTGTTGCTTCTTTAAAGTGGGTTAAAACACACTGCGGTTCTGTGGTTTACTGAGCACCAAATGCACCGCACTGGTGGCGCGCTCGCGAAAGCCGCCTTCGCAGTAACACAGATAAAAGTGCCACAACCGAATAAAATTATCGTCATACCCGAGCTGATGCACCGCATCACGCTGTGCCATAAAATTATCACACCAGTCTTTTAAGGTTCTGGCGTAGTCAAAACCAATATCCTGCACCTGACGGATCACCAGATCAGTTTTATTGGCTACGGCACTGGCCATCCGGCTAATTGAGGGTAAACAACCACCCGGAAAAATATAGCGTTTAATAAAGTCGACCTCACGCACATACTGTTGATAACGGTGATCGACCATCGTAATCGCTTGCAGCACCATAATGCCGTCCGGCTTTAACAGGCTGCTACACTTTTCAAAGTAGTTATCCAGGAAATCATCGCCGACGGCTTCGATCATTTCAATGGAGACTAACTTATCGTAGGTACCGGTTAGTAAACGATAATCTTCAAATAGTAAGGTGATTTTATCCTGCAGGCCAAGCTCAGCTATCCGCGCCTTAGTATAATCATATTGTTGCTGTGAAATCGTGGTGGTGGTGACTTTACAACCATAGTGCTGGGCGGCATAGATCGCCATACTGCCCCAACCGGTACCAATTTCAAGCAGGTGATCAGAAGCTTTTAACTGCAAACGTTCACAGATCTGCTGTAACTTATGCTGTTGTGCCTGCTCTAGTGTACTGTCTGCTGACGGATATACCGCACTGGAATACATCATGCTCGGATCCAGAAACAGCTGATACATGGCATTACCCAGATCATAATGGGCAGCAATATTGCGTCTGGACTGTGAAATCGTGTTGCGGTTACGGAAATTCAGCAGCTTAAGCATTGGCCGGCTTAAGCGCGCCCAGGTGGAATCCATCTTATCCAGAACATCAAGGTTACGGGCAAAGATTTGCACCAGCGCAGTTAGGTTATCGCAGCGCCAAAAACCGTGAATATAGGCCTCGCCGCCGCCCACTGAACCTGACAGTACCAGTTTTTGATAAAAGGCTGGATCGGTCACTGTAATAGTGGTTTTTAGTTCGGCATCAGCATCACCAAACTGCTGCGCTTCACCGGCTTCTATTACGGTAATACTGCCATGGCGTAACTGACTTAAAAAATTCAGGGTAAATTTGCGACACAGCCGGTCAAACCAGCCTAAATTATCAAACACCGCTTTTTCGCTTAGCGATAAACTCATGACTCAGAACCTCGGGATTTAGGGTGGGCATACACCGGAACGCGTTTTATCAAAAGCTTCAATGCCTGCCAGTAGATACGACTCATAATCTGTACGCTTTGCCACGGCTGCCGGATCAGGATCCGCCGGCGTACCGCCTGGGTCAGCGCAAAGCGTTGTAATTTAAACCAGGCGCTAAATACCGCCTGCTGCTGCTTTAAATTGGTAATACTGCAAAACAGCTGCTCAGTAGGCGCCTCAATTTGCCAGCGATATTCCATATCCAGCGGATTAAACGGCGAGACATGAAAGGCTTTTTGATGCTGATACTGCTGCTGTTCGCTACTTAGCGTCTGCAGATAATAGTGCCGCTCATTCCACGGCGTATTGGTAACTTCACAGAGCAAATAACGCAACTCACCACTGTCGTTATAGCAGTAGTACAAGGTCAGCGGGCTAAAATAAAGCCCCCAACTGGCCAGTGGTGACAGTAAAAACACCTTGGCGATTGGCTCAATACCACCCAGCAGTTGCACCTTATCGCATACCGCCTGCGCTAAATCAGCATCACCCGCCAGATAATCGGCACGGCGAAAACTAATAGCGCCGAAACGTTCAGCCTGAATCCCCACCGCCGTTAAGCTGGCAGGGGTCAGTTGGCTGCAGTCCAGCCAGTAAGCAGCATAGGGATAATCAAAACCATGCTGCTTTGGCAAAAAGCGTTTATGACCGACCCGGCCACAATAGACAGCGTGACCGGGCTGCATCAATAGTCCACTCCCAACAGGGCGGCAACGTCAACTGCGCTACGGGCGCCATCTTCATGAAAGCCGTTATACCAGTAGGCACCACAGAAATAGCTATGCCGCTGGCCGTTAATTTGGCTGCGCTGCTGCTGACAAGCCAGGGTCATATGGTTATACACCGGGTGGGCATAGTGATAGATCCCCAAAATCTTATCCTTAGCAATACGTTGGGTATTATTCAGCGTAACACAAAAGGTGACTGGTGCCTGCAAACGCTGCAGAATATTCATATTGTAAGTCAGGGTAGCGCGATCACTATGCTGGCTGTCCAGATTATAGTTCCATGAGGCCCAGGCGGCTTTACGCACCGGCAACAAAGAGGTGTCGGTATGCAACACCACCTCATTTTCCTGATAGGCAATACCACCGAGAATCTGCTGCTCCTCGTTACTCGGGTCCTGCAACAGCTTTAATGCCTGATCGCTATGGCAAGCAAACACGACTTTGTCATACTGCTCGGTATGACCGTCCGCAAATTGAATGGTCACACCCGTCTCGTCACGGCGCACACCGCTGATCTGCTGATTTAAGCGAATGCTATCAGTGCCCACCTTTGCCAGCAGCGCGTCAACATAGCTTTTGGAGCCGCCTTTAATGACCGCCCACTGTGGCCGCTCATTGACATTCAACAGACCATGATTGTTAAAGAAGCGCAGGAAAAAACGCACCGGAAATTTTGGCATTTCGGTCAAACCGGCTGACCAAATCGCCGCGCCCATCGGCATTAAATAGTTATCGCGAATACCTTTACCAAAGCCATGTTTATCCAGAAAGGTACCGAGATCCAAATCCAGATCCGCATGATCTTCAGCAACCAACTGCTTACCAAGCTTGTTAAAGCGCACAATCTCCAGCAGCATTTTCCAGAACGATGGCCGCAGGATATTTCGCTTCTGCGCAAACAACGAGGCGAAGTTATTGCCGTTATATTCCAGATTATGTTGGGTATTTTTAACGGAAAAGCTCATCTCAGTAGGCAGCGATGCCACACCGAGTTCGGCAATAAACTTATTAAACACCGGATAGGTCCAGTTATTAAACACAATAAAACCGGTATCGATAGGATAGGTTTTACCCTGGTATTCCACCAGCTTGGTCGCGGTATGGCCGCCCAGATAATCATTGGCTTCCAGCAAGGTCACCTGGTATTTTTGCTTCAGTAAATACCAGCTGAGCATACCGGCGATACCGCCACCTATTACTGCTATACGCATAAGATCCCTTATGAAATACTTATCATCAATTTAAGTGACATAAGCTGCGACTATTAGCTCGCAGCGATTTTTTGTTTAACCTGCCGGGTTAACCAGCCCAACAGCGGAATATGCTGATAGACCATTTCGGTCAGATCATAGTAATCGCGGTGATAACAGATCCGTCCATCCTGCCAGGCCAGCTCGGTGCTACCGTGCACCAGAATTTCCTCACCCCTGGCAAAGGCCGGGTGACTAAAGCGCATCTGCCAGCTTAGAAAGCCCCGCTCGCCCTGACACAGGCCGCTTACCGGCGTAAAGCGGGCATAATTTAAGCGCTGATAACCATGAGCCAGATAGTGTTGTAACGCAGAGCGGCTATTAATTTCATGCACCGGATCAATAAACTGTACCTGTTCCGCATAATAGTCAGCGATGGCATCCAGACCATTAGCAGACAGACTGTTATAAAAATCTAAAAACGCTTGTAGTTTAGGGTCAAGCATCGACTGCCTCCGCCGCCTTACCTTTTACTGCTGCAAACAGCGCCAGCGTCTGTTTACGAGCCTCATTATGATCAACTATTGGCTTTACGTAGCCTTTGGGGGTAACCAGCCGGTGTGGCCAATGTAAATCCTTGCCAGTTTTCGCCGAGAGCTCTGGCACAAATTGCCGGATAAAGTCACCGCTAGGGTCAAAACGCTCGCTTTGAGTTACCGGATTAAAGATCCGGAAATAAGGTGCAGCATCCGTGCCGGTAGACGCAGCCCATTGCCAACCGCCATTATTGGCTGCAAAGTCACCATCGAGCAGCTTTGACATAAAATATTGCTCGCCCCAGCGCCAATCAATATGTAAATCCTTAACCAGAAAGCTGGCAGTAATCATCCGCAGCCGGTTATGCATCCAGCCGGTTTGATTCAGCTGGCGCATGGCGGCATCCACGATCGGATAACCGGTTTCACCGCGACACCAGGCAATAAAGCGTGCCTGCTCGTTTGGCCATTGGATCAGATCGGTCTCCGCCTGAAAGGCGCGGTGTTTGATTAAGTGAGGAAAGGCGACCAGGATATGCTTATAAAAATCGCGCCAAATCAGTTCAGACAACCAGACCGCCGCGCCGCTTTTCTCCTGCCACATCGCCTCTTTGGCCTCCAGTTGCAACCGGGCGACACACTGCTGTGCTGATATCACGCCGATGGCTAAATAAGGCGATAACTGTGAGGTACCGGCAATAGCCGGAAAGTCCCGCTCTTGCTGATAAGCGCTGACCCGCTGCTGACAAAAATTGCGCATCCGCGTCAGGATCTCCGCTTCGCTAACCGGCCAGTCGCCTGAGCTCTGATCCGGCGCTTGCATCGGCGCTAATGCCGGTAGCGACAATGTGTGTTCCATTTGCAGCGTAGGCTTCGGATAACACTGAATACCGTCGGACGCCAGGCGCTGTAACCAGTTGCGCTTAAAGGGGGTAAAGACCTTATAGATCTCGCCTTGCTGGGTGCGGATACTACCAGGCGGCATAACGCAAAGCCGGTCAAACCAATGTGCGGCGACACCCTGCTGTGCTAATAAGGCGCTAACCTGCTGGTCGCGGCGCTGCTCGCGCAGTTCATATTCAACCTGCGCATACAGCGCCTTAACACAAAGTGGCAATAGCGCTGCGATTAATGGCGCGCAGCTGGCATAGTCACTGCCTTCCACCGCCAGCAGCGGAATATTCAACGTCGCCAGCTCTGTTTGCATCGCCTGCACGCGACGGCGCAGCAGATCCTGACGCAGCGGCGCCATCTGATGCGCGTTCCAGCTTTGTGGTGTGGCGATAAACAGCGCCAGCACAATGCCCTTGTCATGCGCTGCAGCACTGCAGGCGGTATAGAGTGCCTGATTATCATAGACACGCAAATCATGTCTCAGCCAGACCAGATGTACAGGTGTTTGCATCAGGCGCGTAATCCTAATTGTTCCGGATAAGGGGCAAAGTAACTTTGCTGTTGTAAGTATTGGTTTGGATAGCGCCGCAGATGATGCTGTAATAAGGTCACCGGCGCTAACAGTGGTACGAAGCCGCGGCGGTAGCGATCAATCAGTTCGCTTAATTCAGCACGGCTGGCTGGCTCCAGCACTTTCTTAAAAAAGCCCTGTAAATGTTGCAGCACATTGGTATGTTGTTTACGGCTGGCAATTTGCCGCATCGCCTGCATTAACTCCGTCAGATAGCGCAGTTGCAACTCTTGCGGCTGAAATAACTTGGCTTCAGCGACCAGACGCCCCAGCTGCCGGTATGCTTGCGGACTATGCGCCAACAGCTGGAATTTATAGCGGCTGTGAAACGCCACCAACTTACCAATACTAAAGCCATCGCGCATACTTTGCTGGTAGTCATAACAGGCAAAAACCCGGGCGATAAAATTCTCCTTTAACGCCGGATCCAGCAAGCGGCCATCTTCCTCCACCGGTAACCAGGGATAATGCTGCATCAGCTGCCGGGTATAAAGCCCGACCGCTTGTTTCCCCAGGTTATTACCTTCGGCATCATAAAGTTTTACCCGCTCCATGCCACAGCTTGGTGACTTGGCGCAAACAACATAACCACTTAAATCTGCCAGCTGCGGCAGCAGCTTAGCGGTGAAGCTCAGCATCTGCTCGGTGTAATCCAGACTATTATCGCGGGTTTGTACTAAACGGATCTGCTGCTCAGCATTATACTGCAGGCGAATTGGCGGTCGCGGCACACTCATGCCAATGGCTTGCTCCGGACACACCGGCACATACTCCACCAGGGGCTTTAACTGCTGCGTACAAAAGGTTGAAGCTTTATGCCCGCCGTCAAAGCGCACTTGCGCGCCCAGCACACAGGCACTGATGCCAATTTTTACTGCCATATTCTTTAACCCATAACTGACTTGTTTTCTTTACAGCACCGTAGTGCAAACGGATCAATCATCTTGAAAAAAAGCAAAAAAAAACGGTAGTTAGTTACCTAACTACCGTCTCTGTCGAAGATACAGCCCTACTTCTTACTGGTGCCTGTCTCAACCCGCGACTTTAATTTCTGTCCCGGGCGGAAAGTCACCACGCAGCGGGCCGAGATCGGAATGTCTTCACCGGTTTTCGGATTGCGTCCCGGTCGTTCATTCTTCACCCGCAGGTCGAAATTACCAAAGCCGGAAAGCTTAACCTGTTCGCCCGACTCCAGTGCCGTCCGGATTTCTTCAAAAAAAGCTTCCACTATCAGCTTGGCATCGCGTTTGCTCACGCCAAATTTGGTAAACAGACGTTCTGCTAAATCAGCTTTGGTAAGCGCCATCTTTAATCCCTCAACGTTGCGTCGAAATCATCTTTAAGCACGCTAACCACTTGATTTACCACTTGTTGGATATCTTTATCCTCAAGGGTACGCGCCTTATCCTGCAAGGTCAGCGCGATCGCCAGTGACTTAAAGCCGTCTGCGACACCCTGACCGGTGTATACGTCAAACAATTTTAGGTCAACTAACTGATTTACGCCAACTTTTTTTATACTAGCAACAATATCGGCAAAATGCACATCAGATTTCACGACAATCGCCAGATCGCGACGGTTCGCCGGATACTTCGACAGCTCCTGCGCCTGTACTATGTGCCGCTCGCCAAGTGCAGCCAGTTCTAATTCAAACAGATAGGCTTTGCCTTTAATGCCCAGCTTGCGCTCGGCTTCCGGATGTAAGGCCCCCAGATAACCTGCCGCCTGATCATTGACCCACACTTGCGCGGTTTGCCCCGGATGCAGTGCACTGTGCTCAGCGGCGCTAAAGCGTACCTGCTCATTGGCTGACAGCAAGCCCAATAAGGCTTCTACATCGCCTTTGATATCAAAGAAGTCTACTGGCCGCTCAGCAATACTCCAGTGCTCATTGGCCAGTGAGCCCACAATCACACCACCGATGACCGGTACCTGACGCACACCACCTTCTGCTGTCGCATCCGGAATAAACTTCAGGCCATATTCAAATAAGCGTAAACGGTTTTGCTGCCGGCTTTGGTTATATTGCACGGCCTGCAGTAAACCTGGCCACAGGTTAAGCCGCATCGCCGACATATCGGCTGAAATCGGGTTCGGCAATACCAACGCATCCATGCCCGGGAACAGGCTTTGCTGTACCTTAGGATCGACAAAGCTATAAGTGATGGCTTCCTGATAACCACGGTCAACCAGTAGCTGGCGCATGGTATCAACACTTAAGGCGGCCTCTTTAAAGCTGCGCATTTTCAGGGCGGCTACCGGCGCAACATTCGGAATATTGTTATAGCCATACACCCGCGCCACTTCTTCAATCAGATCTTCGGCGATACTGATATCAAAGCGATAGCCCGGTACCAGAACCTGCCAGCCGTCCGCTGTTTCAGTAACCTTTAAACCCAGCCGGCTTAAAATATCGCTGACTTCTGTTTTCGCGATCTGATGCCCCAGAATACGGTCAAGTTTAGCTTCCGTTAACAGGATCGGGGCTTTTTGTGGTAAATGCTCAGGCGCCACCGCTTCGACCACCGGACCGGCTTCGCCACCGACAATTTGCAGTAACAGCGCCGTTGCCCGCTCCATCGCCGTACGTTGCAGCTCAGGATCAACACCGCGCTCATAACGATGTGACGCATCGGTGTGCAAACCATATTGCCGTGCTTTACCAGCAATCAGCTGCGGTGCAAAGAAGGCGCTTTCCAGGAAAATATCCGTCGTTTCCGCCGTTACACCACTGTGCAAGCCACCGAAAATACCGGCCATCGCCAGTGCTTTTTGCTGGTCAGCAATCAGTAAGGTATTGTCTTGCAGCGTGACCTCGTTGCCATCGAGCAACGTCAGTTTTTCACCGCTGTGGGCAAAGCGCACCTGAATATCACCGTCCAGCTTCGCCAGATCAAAGGCATGCATCGGATGACCGAGTTCCAGCAGCACATAGTTGGTGACATCCACTACCGGATCAATACTGCGGACACCACAGCGGCGCAGTTTTTCGGTTAACCACAACGGACTTGCGGCACTGAGGTTAACATTACGGATCACCCGGCCTAAATAGCGTGGACAAGCCGCCGGTGCCAGCAGCTGGATGGCTTTGCTATCACTGATAGTGGCTGGCACCGCGGTAATTTCCGGCTCACAAACGCTCAGTTTATTCAGTACTGCGACTTCCCGCGCCAGCCCCTTAATGCCCAGACAATCGGCACGGTTTGGCGTTAGGTCTACTTCGATACTCAAATCATCCAGCGCTAAATACTGGCGCAGGTCCTGACCAATGGGCGCATCGGCCGGTAACTCAATAATGCCGTCTGAATCATCAGCCATGCCAAGCTCAGAGAACGAACACAGCATGCCATGCGATGGCTGACCGCGTAACTTAGCCTGTTTAATTTCAAAGTTACCCGGTAACACGGCACCAACGGTAGCAACAGCCACTTTAAGACCAAGACGGCAGTTTCTAGCACCGCAGACGATATCCAGCAGCTCGGCGCCACCGATATTTACTTTAGTTACCTGCAGTTTATCCGCTTCCGGATGCTTACCACACTCGACGACTTCGCCCACTACCACACCGTGGAAATCACCAGCAACCTTGTCCATGCCGTCCACTTCCAGACCGGCCATCGACAACTGTTCAGATAAGGCTGTGCTATCCAGTGCCGGATTCACCCATTCCCGTAACCAGGATTCACTAAATTTCATTGCTTGCTACTCCGCTTATCTGAACTGCTTTAAGAAACGAACATCATTTTCGAAGAAGGCGCGCAGATCGGTTACACCGTAGCGCAACATCGTCAGCCGCTCTACGCCCATACCAAAGGCAAAACCGCTATACACTTCAGGGTCGATACCAACCGAGCGCAACACATTCGGGTGCACCATACCGCAGCCCAATACCTCCAGCCATTTACCATTCTTACCCATCACATCCACTTCGGCGGATGGCTCAGTAAAGGGGAAGAACGACGGCCGGAAACGGATTTTTAAGTCTTCTTCGAAAAAGTTATGTAAAAAGTCATGCAGGATACCTTTGAGCTCGGTAAAGCTGACATTTTTATCCACCATCAAACCTTCCACCTGGTGGAACATCGGGGTGTGAGTCATGTCGTAATCGTTACGATACACGCGGCCGGGTGAAATAATCCGCAGTGGTGGCTGTTGCTGCTCCATAGTACGGATCTGCACACCCGAAGTCTGGGTGCGCAACATCAGCTTCGGATTAAAATAAAAGGTATCGTGATCGGCCCGAGCCGGGTGATGCTCCGGAATATTCAGCGCATCAAAGTTGTGGAAATCGTCTTCAATTTCCGGGCCCTGCTTGGTTTCAAAACCCAGCTCAGCGAAAAAGCTTTCTATCCGCGCTATAGTGCGGCTGACCGGATGCAGACCACCTTGCTCCAGACTACGGCCTGGCAGGGTAACATCAATTTTTTCCTGTGCCAGCTTGGCCAGTAATTGGGCTTGCTGCAGCGCATCACGCTTCTCATTCAGCGCGTCCTGAACCTGCTGCTTTAACTCGTTAATATGCTGGCCGGCCAGCTTACGCGCTTCCGGATCCATCGCGCCTAAAGATTTCAGCAGCTCAGTAATGCTGCCTTTTTTGCCCATAAAGGTTACGCGAACCTCTTCCAGAGCCGGAATATCGTTAGCCGCAGCTACTGCGGCCAGCGCTTCTTGTAATATCGCTGACAGGTTCATGGTTATCCTCAGTGTCACCAGGATTGATCAATTTCAAAGCCGCTAATCATACAATAAAAAGCGGCCGGCACGCAGTGCACGTTAAGGATTTTTTTGGACTTTTTCAGTAAAACGCGTTTAACCGGCTTGCAGGGTTTCGCGGATAAAGGGGATGGTCAGTTTACGCTGATGCACGATGGAAGCTTTATCCAGCCGATCCAGGATACTGACCAATGAGCGGATATCCCGATCATGATGATTCAGCAGATAACGCGCCGCTTCATCCGGCAACTCAATACCGCGCAAGCGGGCTTTTTGTTGCAGCAGTTTCTGTTTATCGTCATCACTTAATAACCGCAACTGAAAGCTGGTACAGGCATGTAAGCGCGATACCAGATCCGGCAAGGTAATACCCAGCTGTTGTGGTGCCTGATTACCGACAATGATCAGGGCTTTGCCCTGCTCGACCAGGCGGTTGTAGAGATCAAAAATTGCCACTTGCCAGTGCAGCTCGCCGGCAATAGCCTGGATATTATCCAAACAGACCAAATCCAACTGCTCCAGATTATCCAGCAGCCGGGGACTGAGCTCTGCCATATTCTCTAATGTCAGTAGCTGACTGGTTAGGCCCTGCTCCTGCGCCTGCACACAAGCGGCATACAGCAAATGCGATTTGCCGCTGCCACTGGCACCGAACAGATAAACCGGTGCCTGGCCAGCGGGTTGGCGCAGGTAATGCTTTAAAAAATTGACCGCCGGGCTCTCTGCCGCCGCATAGAAGCTATCCAGGGTTTCATCCTCTGGCAGCGTCACCGCCAGCGTAAACTGCAATGGCTGCATTCAGGGACGGGTTAGCTGATAAACGGCCAGGGGCGCATCTGTAACCACCGGCGCCGGGTTAGCCCAGTCAAAAGCTGGCGGCGCACTATTGTCGGTTAACAGCTGCAGGCTGGGTTCAAAGTTAAGCAGTTGCAGTAATTGCGCTGGTGATACCTGAATCGTCAACTGCAGCTCGGTTTGTTGCTGGCCCTGACTGAGCAGCTTTACCTGTTTAATGCCCAGGGTTGCAGCCAAGGTTCGCTCCAACAGCACTACATCTCGCAAACTGCTGGTACCCTGCACCCGGATCCGCACCTGCTGCTCGGCCGCCGGATCCAATAAAATGGCATATTGCCGCGCCAACTGCTGACTGAGCAAGGCGGCATAATCACGCAGTAAGCTCTGTTGATCGGTGCCGGTTAGCTCATCGCGCTGTTGCTGGCCAGCCTGCTGACGGATCGCTGTCAGGCGCCATTCGGTATCGCTGCTCTGCTCCAGTAATAACAGCACCACTTCATTAACCCGATAACGACTGCTGGCCAATAAAATCGGCTCCCAGAAACCGCCCCAGACGTCATTTTCGGTTAGATTCAATAAGTCATCGATATCATAAAGCGGCAAGGTTAAAGGTAGCGCCTGCTCAGCCATCACCTGGGTCAGGGCTTGCAACCAGGGGTCATCACTCTGCCGTACAAAGCGGCGCTCGCTGCCGGCTTGCTCAACAATCCAGAACAACATTTCCGGCCGCTGACCGCCCCAGATCGGGATCTGAAGTTGCTGCAGCAAAGTACGGATCCGCTCGGCATCCAACAGGACCCGCACCCTGTTGCCGGCTTCGCCTCTGACGGCTTCAAACTGCTTCACATAGCTGGCGGCATTATTCAGCTCAGCACGTAGCTCGCTACGCTGCATAATGGCCGGATCACCGGATACCCGGACCAGAATTTGTGACAAGGCTTCCCGTTGCCATTGCTGCTGAGTTTGTTCAGCACTGACTTCTGCCTGATACAGCTCTGGCTTAGCCAGCGCCGCGTTACTGAGCAGCAGAATCATGCTGCTGATCAGAACCCACCACATTTTCTGCATCATGCTCTCCCCTGTTACTGCATGCTTTCCTGGCTGATGCCAGTGCCCGGTTGTTGTACCTGGATATCGCGTTACTGTTACCACAGCCCATAGTATAAAGCCACCGAATGGTGGCTTTATCAAGCGTAGCGGCTGTTAGCCGAGGTTCACGCCCAGACGTTGGGCCACCTCTTCGTACGCTTCAACCACACCACCCAGGCCCTGGCGGAAGCGATCTTTATCCAGTTTTTTGCGGGTTGCTTTATCCCACAGCCGGCAACCGTCTGGCGAGAACTCATCACCCAGCACGATTTGGCCATTAAACAAACCAAATTCCAGTTTAAAATCAACCAGCAGCATACCGGCCGCATCAAACAGCGCAGATAATACTTCGTTAGCTTTGTAAGTCAGACGCTTCATTTCTGCCAGTTGTTCCGCCGTGGCCCAACCGAAGGACACCGCCAGTGACTCATTGACCATAGGGTCGTGCAGCGCGTCGTTCTTTAAAAACAGCTCAAAAGTCGGCGGCGTCAACTGCTGCCCTTCGCTGACACCCAGACGGCGCACCAGAGAACCTGCAGCATAATTGCGGATCACGCACTCTACCGGAATCATCGTTAATTTTTTTACCAGTACTTCATCGTCACTCAGTAACTGCTCGGCTTGCGTCGGGATCCCAGCCTGCTCCAGCTTTTGCATGATAAAGAAGTTAAACTTATTGTTGATCATGCCTTTGCGATCGAGCTGTTCAATACGCTCACCATCAAAGGCTGAGGTATCGTTGCGAAAGTGTAATACCAGCAGATTCTCGTCTGTAGTGTGATACACAGTCTTGGCTTTTCCACGGTACAGCTCTGTTGTCTTTTGAACCATTTTTTACTCCGGACGGCGGGCACTGAAAATCAGGCGCAAAGTATAATGGGCTTTGGCCTGTTCGCAAATGACTTTTTCACCGCAGCTTAGAATTCTAAGCCGGCAGCGCGGATTGCCGCCACCATA
This sequence comes from Alishewanella sp., assembly GCA_036759505.1. GTDB lineage: Bacteria > Pseudomonadota > Gammaproteobacteria > Enterobacterales > Alteromonadaceae > Alishewanella. The sequence continues at coordinate 28,895 of DAIOUM010000024.1, forward strand.
GGTTCATACAACGCAGAAACCAGTGCCGGCGGCAGTGGCTCGCCACTCTTATCCTGCCAGGAAATCGCCGTACCTGTGCCGTTGTGGCGACTCAGCACTAACTGATATTCGCCATCTTCCAGCGGCAGACTCAGCGGCGCATCGCGGAAAGTAATAGTGCGCCAGATGCCGCGTGTTGGTTTGGTATAGCTAACATAATAGGTCAGCACCGAGCGGTCAAAATCCGTTACCGTCAGGTTTAATTCCGGGAATAACAATTCCAGTTGTGACCAGGTCACATCTGTTGGCTGACGTGTGACCAGCGCCGGGTTACCCGCCTGATCCAAGCCCGGCTCCAGCGATACTTCAGCTACGGCCAGACGTTGCTCACGGGCCGCTTGCACTTCGGCAATCGCAACCTGGTTAATAATGCGGTTTAACACATTCACTTCGTTAGCCTTGGCGTCCTGGACAGTTAACTGTTCACCAGCGACAAAATATTGGTGCTCAAGCAACGTTGAGGTCATGCTCAATGAGCGACCATGTGGCCGCGGCGCCAACTCAATTTGGTAGCGAACCTGATCAACCGGATTCTCGCTCTTCCACAGCCAGAACCCTGAGCTACGTGAACGCTGGATCCAACCGGTTTCATAACGCAAGCCGGCGTCGTCGAGTTGAGTCAACTCAACCTGTTGTGCCGCAAAAAAATCCCGCAACTGTTGCTGGATAAAGGGCAGTAAATCGCCGGTAAGATCGTTACGCTCAAACCAAACCCGCGACAGTTTTTCTTCCTCTTCCAACCGGCTGCTACTGGCGGTGGCCAGGATCAAGGTAGGTGGTTTCTTGTTAGCGATCTGACCCGATACCGGTGCCACAGCAGGGATATCAAAAGCAGCAGGCTGATTCGGCTTGGCTAAACCTTCAGGAATACGCAAATTAACCTGCGAGGTACTTGGGGTTTCTGTTGTTTCTTTGTCAAAAATGGCGCAGCCACTTAACAGCACGCTGACCGCCACACATCCTTTAGCCCACTTTTGCACCTATACTACTCCTGCTTCTCAATACCGGCTTGTTGTAATGCCTGTTCGATTGTACTTTGATAAATTGGTTCCAACTGCGTCAACGGCAAGCGCAGAAAATCTGATTGGATCAGCCCCATCTGCAGCAAAGCCCACTTGGTTGGGATCGGGTTGGATTCGATAAAAAGATCGCGATGTAACGCCTGCAGCCGGCTATCCAGTGCTTTGGCCGTGGCGGCATCACCCTGCGCCGCAGCGCGGCAAATTGCTGCCATAGCAGCCGGCGCGACGTTGGCAGTCACCGAAATCACGCCATGACCACCTTGTAACATAAATTCGGCGAAACTGGCATCATCACCGCTGAACAATAAAAAGTCAGCCGGACACAAGGCCTGTAACTCAGCCAAACGGGCCAACGAGCCCGTTGCTTCTTTAATGCCGACGATATTAGGCACCTTCGCCAGCTCGGCAACCGTTTCGGCTTTCAAGTCGACACCGGTCCGCCCTGGCACGTTATATAAGAAAATCGCTTTATCAGTAGCCGCAGCTACCGCCTGAAAATGCGCCAGCATGCCTTTTTGGGTTGGCTTGTTGTAAAAAGGCGTAACAGTAAGATAACCGTCTATCGGAAGATCAGCAAAAAACCGGGTTTTCTCAACCGCCTCAGCAGTCGACATAGCGCCGTTTCCGACCAACACCGGGATCCGTCCGGCAACCTGCTGACACACCTGCTTTAATGCTGCATGTTGCTCTGTCAGACTCAGCGTCGCGGCTTCACCTGTGGTTCCCATAATGACCAGACCATCGCTACCCTGCTTCAGGTGAAAATCGACCAGTGTATGTAAACTGTCATAATCTACCTGCCCCTGTGCGGTCATGGGGGTGATCAGTGCAACGAAACTACCTCTGAACATCTTAAGTTGGCTCCACGAATAAATTTACGGCCGCCTATGTTAAAGACAGAACCCCGGAAACACAAGGAGACTGTTTACCGGCTAGCATTGCCGCTTCGAGCAGTGACTTTAGATGGCACTATGCTAAACTGCGACTCCTTTATTTCCAGCGACACCATAGGAAAACTATGCCCCAACAACTGGTTGTGACCGCCATTGGCCCAGACCGCACCGGCATTGTCAGTAAACTGGCGCGACTGGTTACCGAATGTAACTGCAATAT
>DAIOUM010000025.1:0-16688 GCA_036759505.1 Alishewanella sp.
ACGCAGTATATGTCAGAAAAACAGTTTGAGAGCTTTTTGGTTGAGCAATTAATCAACCGTTGCCAAAGCGAGCTCAAAGCCGGTTTTCGCTATCAATTTAAATCGCCGGATGGTCAAAACAGTCGTCTATTAACAGATGCATTGTTAGCACATCAAACGGCTTACATTACCGACATTGCAACAGAGTTGCCGTTTATCCAAATTGGTTCAGTAAAGTTAATTCCAGTACTCCACGCTGACAATGAGCAAGGGTTTACGGAAAACTATATCTCACGTTTGCGCGATATGGTGGCCGGCCAGCAAGGTGATTTTACTCAGACCGCGCTGCTCATCGTGCACAACAGCATGTTAGATACTCTTATTAATTCTGCGGAAGACTTGGCTCAGCCGGGTAAAGTTTGGCATCCCTTAACGTTAAAAGAACAGTTAAAAACCTTAATTAACCCGCTGGATAAGCAGCGTACTGTTTCTGAAACCTTGCTTGATTTGGTGTATGAGCAAATTGTAGACAATGGCGGCACAGCTTTTGGCTTCAACAAGCTTTATGGTGCCATTTTAGACGGCGATCTCAGGTTTGATGAATTAGACCTGTTGCAAGACAGCGATTTAAAACGCTATGAAAATCAGAAAGAGCAAATTCAAAAACGCTTAGAAGAGAATCAGCGGCTGCACGACCGTATTGCTCAAATTACCGAGCGTTTCCCTGGTGAGTTAGTTGAAAAACTTGGTGAACTGGATTTTGGTGAAAAGTTTATCGAAGAACACTTCTCTGAACCCGGAAAGTGGCGCGAAACACTGGAGCTGGGCGCATGTTTTGAAGAGCAGAAGAAAAACCGCAAAGCTGGTTTGAGCCTTGAAACCGAAGAGTCTGGTCTAACAGTTGATTTAACCGGCAGAGATAAGGCCGCCACCAAAGCCGGCAAACGCGAGCGGCATTTAATTTTGGCACTGCATCAGGGCGAGATAAACGCTGACTTTGAACTGGTGTTTATCGGTGATGCGGTTGAAAAAGATCAAATAGAAATTAAAGACGTCTCTGAAGACAAAATTAAGCTGTCAGGCGTTAATAATGCCGGCGGTAAGCGCAGCAGGGTAAAATTTAGCTGTATCGATATCACCGCACCAGTGTTTTGTTTTATCCGCTTAAATCGTGAGAACACCGGCGAGCGTTACAGCTTTAAAATTGTGATCTTACCGGCATCCGATTTCCCGCTGGAAAACATAGCGCATAATTTTCTGGTGCAGGTAAAACAGAAAAAATTATTGCTGCAGACTGACGAAAATCAGCTGCGGATCTCTGACTCTTCTGCGACTGCAGAGCTTGAGCAGCCGGGGCAGGTTTTCGCTTGTGCTGACATTGGCGTAATAGATTTTGAAGCCATGGCGAATGAATCGGCCGAGATTGGTTTTACCGTTAAAACCAATAGCTACAACCTGGATTTCGAGGTTGAAGGTGCCGTTGCTTCAGACGCACTGAGTTTACCATTGCTGCTGGATACCGAGCGTTATCCACGTTTATTCGATGCCGGTTACTTTGGCGTATTTAACAAAAGCAAAAACAAAATTATCCTCGATAATCAGGAAGTCGCACCCAAAGGGCGGCGATTAACAATATTGCAGTGGGAACATCAGCTGGTAAGCGAACAACTGCTGTACCGGCATGATGAGCCAGAACGTAACTTAACTGCAGCTGCCTTTAAGCTCTATCCGCAACTTGAACAAGCTTATACAGCTCTGCTGACTGAATTGCACAAACGTAAATGCTTGCCGTCTTTGTCGGGCTGGGATGCACAGTATATCGAGCTGGTGCGCCAGGTGGTAAATGCCTTTACCCAAGCAACAGCCGATATCGCTGAGAATGATGTACTGAGTAAAGAACAAAGGCAGTTGATGCAAATTGGTTTTGCCCAGTTTGATGGCGCTGAATATGTTACGCCGTTACACCCTATGGTGCTGGCGTACTATTTGTACCTTGCTGAGCAAATGCTGGCTGACAAGCAACAAGCTCAAAGCTTTGCTGATTTACCGCGTATTACCAAAGAGCGGTTAAACCCACAGGGTTTAATGCCGTATTTGTATCACCCGAAGTACGAATTTAGCTATGTGCAGGCAGAGCGTGACAACAGTTTCTGGTTGCAGTTGGTGCCGCAGCAAGACACCAGTTTTAGCTATGTACGTAAACTGGTACTGGAAAAAGCCACCGAATTTCAGACCGCCTTTAGCATGTTATTTAGCTGCGGTCCCAGAGCAAAGCTGCTGATTAACTCAGTCAACAACCATGACAATACGGATCTGTTTATGGGGTTGGTGGATTTGGTTAAAGATCTGAAAGATAAAGTACCTTATATCCATGTGTGCTTATACGACGACCAGTTGATGTATAACGAGTTCGACCGTTTTGCTGATATGGGCAAACATGAAGAGTTAAAGCAGCGCTACGAATTAACTAAAGGCAAAGCCAAAGAATACGCTGATTTAGTGGTGGACTTGCTGCGCACCCGGCTGACTTACAGCAAGTTTGAAAATGCCAATGTGGCTGAGCAGCAATATGCGCATATTAGCTTTTTCCGTAACAACCAACGGGTAGAGCGCACTGATGTTGACCCTGCAAAAGAGCTCAGTGGTGTGGTGTGCAATGGTTTAATTGCCGGCGAAGCCGCGGCCAATAAACAAGACAGCTACTTTACCGCTTTTGGTTTAAGAGGGGTGGACACTACGAATCTGCCACATTTGCAACTGGCACAGCAATACAACTGTTTAGTCAAACCGGCTTACAAAGCCAATGAGCAACACGGTAAAGCCAAATCTACCGCACTGGCGGTGAATGACAGTTTCCGCAGCCTGTTAGAACGCTCTTATGATTCGTCGATCTGGACCTGCATTATTGACCCTAAAGTCACGCTGGACTTTTTTGAGTCGTCCAAAGATGTGGTGCTTATTCACTACTCAGACAACTACACCAATTCCACCAACTACGATGCCATCACGCTAACCAAGCAAACCGACTTGTACCGCAAGGTATTAGAGCGTGATGAAAAAGGCGGCCATATTGAAGAGTTCAACGCCTTTAACGGCGAATGGTTGCTAAAAATGATTACCGACAACGCCAATGAGCGTAAAGCCAAGCGCGGCATCATCGGTGCATATAAGTACGTTAACTGCTTGCTGGCGCACTCAGACATTACCTGGGTGCCGCTATCGGTAGCAGAGATGATCCGTGTCGCCGGCAATATTGGCCTTAAAATCAGCGAGTCAGATTTTTCCCGTACTGTGCAGGGCTATAAGCAAGGCGCAATTTCGGACGACGTGCTGTTTGCCGGCTTTAAAGACGACAAACTGTATTTGCTGCCGGTAGAGGTTAAAACCGGTAAGCGGCAAACTCACAGCAAAGGCTTTTTACAAGCGCTGGAGTTAAAGCGCTACTTAACGGAAGACTTACTCGGTAAGCAAGACCTTGCAGGGCTTTTGTACCGTGGTTTGTTTGCCCGCCAGGTATTAATGCAGGTAGAAAAGTACAAGTTGTATAACCTGTATGACAATAACTACTTTGACGAACTAACAGCCAAGCGCGAATGGTGGCTGCAAGGTGAGTATCAGCTTGGCGAACTAACCGATTACCCGAAAGGCTTTTTGTTCGTTAACGTCGAAGACGGTACCTTCTTTGATGCATGCTACAGCGAAGAGCAGGATATTCTGAAGATTGAATTACCCAGTGGTTGGCTGGGCGATTTAATTCGCCAGCCGCTAAAGAATATGCTCGCGAGTGCAAGCAGTGAAACTTTATTCAGAGTGCCGGCGCAGTATTTACTGCAACCACAAACCGAAGTCGCTGTTACTCAGCCATACCCGGCACATACTGAAACAGAATTCAGGCACGCTGCTGAGCAGCCAATCAGTACTACTGAACAAGAAGTTGCTACTAAACCGTCAAGCGCAGAGCCAGCCAAAATTAGCGACGGCCCGTTAAAAGTATTGTTTGGTAATGACGCCAGATCTGATCAGCCGCTGTATTGGGAACCTACCAATACCGCCCGTTTTATGAATACCAACACCGGCATTATCGGCACTATGGGTACCGGTAAAACCCAGTTCACGAAGGCGATGATTACGCAGTTATATCGCAACCAGCATAATAACGTAAACAGTGCGCCAATAGGCATGCTGATTTTTGACTACAAATCAGATTACGTTGACGATGCCTTTATCAGCGCTACGGATGCGAAAAAGTACAAGCTATTTAAGCTACCGTACAACCCGCTAAGCTTGTTTGGTGACACGCCAATGTTGCCAATTCATACGGCAGCGGGGTTCTCCGAAACCATGGCGAAAGCCTATGGTTTGGGGCCAAAGCAGCAGTTAAAGCTGGAAAACTTAATTCTCGAAGCGTACACGGCGGCAGGCATCACGCCGGAAGATGCGTCTACCTGGCATAAACCTGCACCGACCATTGAAGATATTTGGGCGTTGTTTATTGCGCAGGAAAAAGTTGAGGAAGACTCGTTGTATGCAGCACTATCCAAGCTGGCGCGGTTTAAAATTTTCGAGTCTATCCCGGAGAATATGACCAGCTTGTATGAGCTAACCACAGGCATTACGGTTATTGAGTTAGCGGGGTATCCGTCAGAGATACAGAATCTGGTAGTGGCGCTGACGTTAGACTTGTTCTACTCGCAAATGCAAAAGCGCGGCAAGCCAGATGTGCAGGGCGATTATCGGCAAATTACCAAGATGATATTGGTAGATGAAGCCGACAACTTTATGTCGCAAAACTTCAGCAGCCTGCGCAAGATTTTAAAAGAAGGCCGGGAATACGGCGTGGGTGTGGTGCTATCCACGCAGGATATTACCCACTTTAAAACCGGCGAGAATAACTACGCCTCGTACATCCTCACCTGGGTAATCCACCGCGTGGCCGAGATCCGCAATGCCGATATCAAAGCGATTTTCAACGTCGATGATAAAAGCGAGCAAGAGAATTTAATGGAAACCATCCGCAAGCTGGAAAAGCATTACAGCTTGTATATCGATGGTAAAAAGACACTAACAAAAATGCGTGATAAAGCTTTTTGGGAATTAAAATAGACAGTGGAGTTGCAAATGTATAATGAAGAACTACAGCCAGTTACTTTAGACGTTAAGGATATTTACTTAGATCCTAATAATCCAAGGTTTTTTGAGAAAAACAAGAAAGTCCCTTATTCAAAATATTCTGATGAGAAGGTCCAAGCTGACGCGCTAAAATCTATTTGTGAATTTAGTGTCGATGACTTGGTCAATAGTATTGTTTCTAATGGTTTTTTGCCAATGGATAGGATAGTGGTTAAAAAAATTCCAGGAACAGAACAATATTTTGTTTTAGAAGGGAATAGACGGCTAGCATCAATAAAAACAATAATTAAAAACATACAAGATGGAAATGTTGATTATTCAGAGTATGAGGAGGCTTACTTTGAGAAATTGTCCAAGTCTCTAGGGTCTGTTGAGGTGTTACTCTATAATGGCGATGAAGATAATATATCTTGGATGTTGCAAGGTATTCGCCATATTTCAGGGATAAAAGACTGGTCACCTACGCAGAGAGCGAAGCTCGTTAGTGAGTTGATTGAGACTAAAGAATATGATTTTTCTTCTGTTGGGAAAAAGTTTGGTCTTAGCGCGATAGCGGTTGGTAGATTATATCGTGGCTACAAAGGTCTTCAGCAAATGAAAACTGATGATGACTTCTCAAATAAAGCTCAAAATGACTTTTTCACTCTATTTGAAGAAGCATATAAAAATACTGAGGTTAGGAAGTGGATGAAATGGAATGACAAGACATATGAGTACGAAGATTTAGATAATTTCAAACAATTTTGTTCTTGGATTTCGAAAGACGAAGACCAAGAAAATCTTGGCGTTAAATCAAGACGGTTGCATGATTCCCGTCATGTTAGGATGCTTGGTAACCTTATTTCTAGAAACAGGAAAGATCTAATTGGTCAAGTTGATCAATTTGAAACTACTATAGAGTCTGCTAACGGAAGGGCTGTGGAGACCGGAGAGTACGATTGGAGGGCTGAACTAGATCGTGCAGAAAAATCGATAAAAAATCTGCCAGTACAATATTTTACAGATAAAGGTACAGAGCTTGCTGAAAAGCTAGAGTTAATAAAATCTCAGATAGAAAGCTGTATAAAGTTAATAAATAAATGAAAGTTAGTTATTTACGCGAGTTTTATAACAGTCTGTGTGAATTGAAAGTCGAGTTGAGATGCTTCTCTCTGATATCTCAGTATCGAAGCTTTCTTATGAGTGAGTTTTGTCTTGATAGGCTGGAAGCTGATGAGATAGCAAACAAGTCTTTAAAACAGTTGGAAGAATTGTTTGATGATGTTCAAGTCTACTTTGAATCAGCTGGCTTGCCGTGTCCCTATATTAGGCTGGACAATGGGCTAATAATGTCATTTACTCATTTGGACTTTACCTCTGCTGTTAATTGGGACATTTACAGGTCTGTTTTACCTATTATCGTAAGTGCTAATCCGAATGACTTCTTAATCTTATGCGCACTTGCGTTGGTCGCGGAAGGTAATGCTTTTGTCGTTATAAAAGATAGCCCTGGGGACGGTGGTGTCGACATAGTAGCTAAAGACAAGGATAGCAGCTTTAACTGTAAAGTTACTTTAGCCCAAGTTAAAAAGGCATCATCAACTGTCGATAAGAAAGTTGTTATATATGAAAATGCGAACTTCTGGGATGAGATTATTAGACATTCTAGATTGTCCGAGCATTACAAAGCAATTAATGTCAGAGAAGAATCTATCTCTGTAGAGGTTGTATATCATTTTATGACAAATCAAAATTTGAGTAAGACAGCGCTCTCTTATGCTAAGTCTAGAGCTATTAAAGTCAGATTAGCTCGAGAGATAGCCGCAGCAGTTTCAAGGCTATCTCACTCCAAAATAGTTAGTAATATTTTGAGTAAATACAGTAAAAAAGATTTACTCGGAAGAAATCTATCCGATTTAATTGTCAAAGGGGGGGCTTGCTAAAGTTAGCTACAACCTATTGATATGTGCGTCTTAAAAACTTGTTCAACAGGACTAAAGCTTTTCTTGAAATGTTCTTTTAGGATTGCTTCTTTCGTTCATACCTGTTCTTCACAAGGATTTGCTATAGAGATTTATACCTCTATTCAAATGAATTTTCACGAAAGTTGATAGTTCTGTATCACCGGCGTTTTTAGCAAACTTACGATAGGCTTCTTTTAAGATAGTTAAATACAGCTCTGAGAACTCACCGGCAAACGTTTTCCAAGTCATTTCAACATTACTATCCGAAGGAATATCTTCCTTCGGTGGTACTGTTGGGTCGGCCAGCGACATGCATAGCGCCCAGCGGCAGAGTACGTTCCAGTTTTCGATGCCGGTTTTACGCTTCAGAATGATAAGTTGCTGCTTTTGCTTTTCTGATAAACGAATAATGTCGATGCCTTGCATAATCAAAAGTATCCTTGGTTAAAACCGGATGTTTTTGCTGGTTCGTTGTAGCTGATATGAAACTCGCGGGCGATATAGGGTTTCAGCTGTTTGTAGTAATCGCCGACAATTTCTTCGTCTGTGGATAGCAAAATGACCTGCTGCCCGGCTTTGGGGAAGTAATTATTCACTAGGTTACTACGGTGAATACCGTCTAAACGCCCCAGCGGGGTATCGATAACCGTAGGTAGCTCCTTACCCGATGCCTCTGCCAAGCCCCACAGAATAGCGATAGCCAACAGCTGGCGCTCTCCGGCTGACAATTTGGCCGGCTCTAGGGCATTGCCGGACATGTCATACAGCGTAATGGCAAAGCTGGTAGGGCAAATTTTTAAATCGCTGATAAGCTGAGACTTGCGGCCCAGCGCATCAAACTTTTGCTTAACCAGGGTTTGCAAACGCTCTATGTTTTCACTGATTAGCTGCTCAGCAAAGCCCTGCAAGGTGGCTTTAAGCTTTTTAATATGTTCACTTACCTGAATGGTGCGCTTCTGTTCAAAAGTGTCTTTGTTTTGCTGCGCTAACAAGTTGGTATAGCGCTGTGACAATACATTTGCTCTGGCGATAGCTTGATCTAGCAACTGCTGCTTTTGTTTTTGCCGCGTGTGTAGGTTTTTAAACGTAGCTTCGTATTCTGCCAGCTCGGTAATTAAATGCTGTACCGAGTCGTAAGCTGGTATGGTATCTAACTGCTTTTGCAGTAAGGCTAATTGCTCTGACAACTTAGCTTCGTCTTTTTTCAGGCGCTGGCGCTGCTTTTCTTCTTCGGCTATGCGTTCATCTAAACCATTAAAAATACTGAGGTCAGTATTCAGGTAGCATTCTACGCTAGCTAGCTGCTGGCGTGCTTTGGCTTGTTCGGCCATGGTTTGGCTGACATGCGCAAGGGTTTGTTCTGGTGCGGCACTGGCGTTTAATGCAGCCAGGATTTTCTCATCATAAGCGCTTATAGCTTCGTCCAGTACTTTGGCCTGTTTGGCGTCGGTCTCCAGCCGGACTTGGCTTTTGGTTTGCGCTATTAAGTCTTTAACCAGCGCCAGAGGGCCAACACCTGCGGCCAGCTTTATTTGCTCTGCTTTATTTAGCTTTAACTTGGCTTCAACTGCACCGAGGTCAAACTTTAACTCATCGCGCTTTTCAATCAAATGAGCGCCGGTATTGCGCACGGCTTGCCGAGCTTTGTTAATAGCGATATTGGTATCGCTAAGCTGCTGTTCTATATCGGCCAGTTCTTTTTTCAGATCTGACATCAGCACATTGTGCTGCCCCATTTCATCTTCACACGCGGACACTTTGGCCATTACACTTTGGTCTACGTTGCCGGTGCGACGTTTTTTATCTACCTGTGCTAGGTCGATTTGTAGTTGAGACAGCAAGTCCAGCCCAAGCAAACTTTCGATGCCGGTTTTTACTAGCTCAGATGAACGTTGTGGGTGGGCCAGGTTTTCGATTTTCTCGCCGTCGAAAAAGAACAGGTCAGATAAACTGAGAGGAATAAATTCATTCACAAAGTCATCCCAGAACTGGCTTAGGTGCTCGTCAAACTGATAATCAACTAATACTCTGACTTTATCTTTGGCTTCCAGGTTTTTAACCTGCCAGCTTCGCTCGATATCGTAACGCTTAATCTTGTTGTCGGTTCTATGTAAGAAAGACAAACAGATCATTACTTCCGCATCTTTGGGTGCAAAACGGTTTTTACAACTGGCTAAAAAACTACCGTAAGCGGTACCTGCACGGTTAGAACATTTAGCATGCTTGCCATACAGTACCAACTGAATAGCATCTAAAAAGGTGGTTTTACCGCCACCATTTAATGCACCTAATAAGATAACCGGTTTGCCGTTTTCGACTTCCAGATTAATGCTATGCTCACCCTGGTAAATGCCAAAGTTCTTTATTTGTAACTCTTTAAATATCATCGCTGACGACCTCAGTTTCAATCAGTAATGAGCTGTATCCTTCTTCTTTAATAGAGCGAGTAATAATAGCGATTTGCTCTGCCATATTGGCTTTTTCTTCATTCGACAAATTCGGAGAGTTGTCATACTGAATTTGCAGTTCATGCCGCTTGCGCTCCAGTGCAAAAATCTTCGCTTCTTCTAATGATGAAAACGCGCCTTTTTCCAGGCTGTCATCTAATTCAGCAGCTAAGTTGGCGCGGCGCAGCTGGTGCTTGTGCTTATTGGCAATGGCCATAACTGCCCGCACTTGTTGGTACATTAAACCGTCGCTGTCATCTTGCCTGGCGCAGTAGTCTTTCAGCTTATCCAGTACCGTTTTATTTAATATCGGGTGGTGTGCGCGTTTCTCACCTGGATAAGGTTTCTTCAGTACCTTTTCATAAATAGCCGGTAAGCTATCTTCCACTTCCAGTTTTTCTTCCAACCAGATGCGGCGGATCTCTTCTAGTTCCTCAAGCGGCAGTAGCTCTAGGGTTTTTACTTCAGACGGCCCCATTTTCTGCACAGCAACTTGCGCTTCCAATACTTTTTTCAGTAACTCTTCGCGAAAGCTTTGAATATAGGGGCCTGGCACGATGTCGGCACCATGTTTGGAAATATGCACGGTAAGGCTGCCATTCATGCGGCGAAAATCACGGCGCGCTTTATCGCGGCGCAGCTTATCCAGCTTCTTCTCTCTGTTGGCATCATTGACGTCGATTTCATTACGCAAGTTCAACAGCGGTAGCATCCAGTCCTTTTCATCGTCGTTGGCAATCATCGCCGACATAGATTTGTCTTCAGACACCATAGTGCAGACATAGCAGCCAAAGCGGCTATCTCCACAACTTTGCGTGCTTTTATCCACCACCAGCGGGCATTCTCCGCCCTCCGTCGCGCCTTGATACATACCCATCAAATCCTGATTCGGGAAATTCCATGGGTTGGGTACGGAGTTCAGGTAAACCCAGACATCGTCGTTAGTCCAATCGGCGATAGGTGTGTACACCCAAACCCGATCAAGACTGCCGTTTGCTGTTAAGCCATCGGCTTTACGGGTATTTGTATCAATATTCTCGTAGTGTTCCATAGAGGCTGCGCGGGCAGTACTTTCTGCCTTGCGGGTACCCAGCACTAAAATGGCTTCACCGCGTTTATCAACCAAACCATTGATAAAGGTGTTAGATGGAGAAATTTTCAAACGGTCGGTGCACCAACGAAACTTATAACGTGGCGCAGGGTAGCCTTTACCAATTAAATTAACCCAGAAGCGATCTTTTACCGCCGGGGTTAATCGATGCGGGATAATTCGTAATCCTTGTTTGGCGGTAGTTTCTTTCATCCGCTCCAGCGATTTCTCAACCCACATAGCAACGAACGGGTTCTCAACCAAGGTATCAGTGCTGATAACATGCACATCTTTATGACACTTGCCCTCAGCTTTCAAATCAATCAGTGCATACCAAATAAGCTGCAAAATAGCGGTGGAGTCTTTACCGCCGCTGTAACCAATAACCCAAGGGATTTCGTCAGACAAGTACAGCTGCTTTACATGAGCTTTAACATCTTCAAGCGTTTGTTTCAGACCTTTTGTGCCGAATGCTGAGTAGCTCTCAACGACTCTATTACTAGCCATGCTGAGCCTCTTGGAACTTGTTCTCCATCTTTTGTTGTTCAGCTGTTAGAGCTAGCCCAAGATGTTTTTTTAATACGTTTACAGTTAGAACTGCTGCAGCGTTATTGTGAGCCATTCTGCCGTTATTAAAACAACGACTTTCCCACATGGCTGTATTGGTTCTGTCCCAGTTTATCTCTTGAAGCTTTTTCAATAATGTTTTCCAGTTTTTGTGCTCTGCCAGCAATTCGCGGCCTAAGATGGCAAAGCATTTAAGTAAAATCGCAGTGAAAAGCACATAGTGAGCCCTATCTTGTGGCCTGATCTGGTGAGTTTTTGCTTGTTGCCATAGCGGTAGGTTGCTAGCCAATTCATCCCAAAAAGTTATAGATTGCTTTGCTTTGGCATCCCAGTTCTTTTCATTGACGTTTTTAGCCAGCTCTAAACAGGCAGCGTATAGTGAACTGTGTTTAAACAATTTTGCTGAGCGTTTACTAATACTGTTCTCAGAGAAATCAATTACACCGTTAAAAAATGAGCTTTCTTTTGCTACCTTGTTGGTTAGTAGCTCTTCAGGGCTATCACCATAAAGTACAGCAGTTGATTTACTTGTTTTTACCGGATAAAGATTGAGATCACGGAAGACTTTTTGTCTTTGTTTTAGATCTTTGTTAACAAAGAAAACGACTGAGATAGTTTCATCAGCAAGCGTAGGATCTTCTTCAAGAGCACGACTTATTGCCGCACTGCGGTGTTGACCATCAGTTAGGTAAAACTCTGCGTCATCATCGACATGCAGGTTGCCAATTTTGCTTCCGTGTCCATCTGCATGCATCGGTTCGAAAAAGGTGCCGCCTTCGATACAAGCTGTGAGTGATGAAAAAGTATAATCGCTTCTATTTTGGTGTATGTATTTAGTGATTTGCGGTATTCGATTCAAGTTTAGCAATCTTTGGGCACGGTTTTCAGGACTCAATACTGTTTCGTCGAAAGTGAATATCTTTTTAAGTCTTTTGAGCGGGCACATTACAATGTAATATTCTGTACCTGCCTGCATTCCGCGAATAGCAGGAAAAGTTAAACCCGATACGATGTTATTCACGGCATTGGCTCCTGAAAACCGAATTTCAGTACGTACGAAAAATGTTCTTGTACGTACGAACAAGGTTGCATATCCTATCAAAGCACACTTTATTTGTCTCTTCTTTTGTATTTTTTGGACCAGATCTATGACTGTCTATCTTGATTTCAACGCTACAACCCCCGTTTTACCAGAAGTTGCTGATTTGGTTTATACACTTATGACTGAAGAATACGGCAACGCCGGTAGCCGTACCCATGAGTATGGAGTGGCAGCAAAGCGTGCAGTGGAAATGGCTCGTGCACAAGTTGCTGGCGTGGCAAAGGCAGACAAAACAGAAGTTATTTTTACCAGTGGTGCTACAGAGAGTAACAACATCGCCATTTTGGGCTTACGTGATTTTGCCCAACAAAGTGGTAAAAAACACATAATTACCAGTAAGCTTGAGCATAAAGCAGTGCTTGAACCTATCGAGCACCTGGAGCAGCAAGGCTTTGATGTTACCTACCTGAATGCAACGGCAGACGGGCAAATAGATATTGAGCAGCTTAAATCAACACTGCGTGACGACACGGTGTTAGTGTCGATAATGCACATCAATAACGAAACCGGTGCAATTCAGCCAATTGCTGAAATCTGCCAGTTGCTGGCAGAGCATGAAGCGTATTTGCATGTTGATGCCGCGCAGAGCTTTGGTAAGTATCCATTTGATCTAGATAATGCTCGTATCGATTTTATCAGTGTCAGCGGACACAAATTGTATGCCCCTAAGGGCATTGGTGCGCTGATCATGCGCCGTCGTGGTTTTATCAAGCCACCGTTAAAGCCAATTTACTTCGGTGGCGGACAAGAAAGGGGTTTGCGGCCCGGTACGTTGGCGACACCGCTAATAGCGGGTTTGGGGTTGGCCTGCGAACTGGCGGCAAAGAATGCTGAGAAATGGCTGGCCCATGTCAGTGAGTTAAAAGCTAATTTTACTGCTGCGGTAACCGAGCTGGGAGCCGAAGTGAATGGCCAGAATACCTCGCCTTATGTTGTTAACTTTTCTGTACCAGGAATCAACTCAGAAGCGGCTATGGTAAAGCTTAAAGGTATTATCGCGGTATCAAATGGTTCGGCGTGTACGTCGAGCAGCTACACACCATCGCACGTTTTAACCGCAATGGGGCTGGATACAAATCGTATTGCTGGGGCTATTCGAGTGTCTTTTGGTGTTACAACAACAAAACTTCCTACCACTGACATCACAGAGGCTTTACGAAGTCTGCTTTAAGTTAATTGGTATCTGGTAAAAATAAGCATTTCCTTGTTTTTTATAGGGTAGTTTGCCAGCTACCCGAAGGTGCATCAGCTCACAGCTGGACACATTTAGCGCTTTTTTCGTTTTTTTACTGCTAAGCCACTCTTCTGGTCCATTTGCTTTACGTTGCTTTTTCCTCTCCATTAGTAGCCCTAGTGAGATGAGTTTGGCTATTTATCAATAGCATTTCGAAGTGCTAACTCTATTTTAAATTTATATGGTTATCCGCAGATCACGTTAGATACCTAATCTGCCAATCTCTCTAACGCCTCATTTAGGCTCATCTTGCGATGTCCAAAATGGATCCTATCAATTTTGTGATTTGGGCAGCGTTTTAAAAAAACCAAGACTATTCAATATTCTGGATCTGCTCCCGCATCTGCTCTATCAACACCTTAAGCTCCACCGCCGCATTGGTAATCTCAGTGCTGATGGCTTTAGAGGATAGCGTATTCGCTTCGCGGTTAAATTCCTGCATCATAAAGTCTAATCTTCTGCCGCAGGCGCCACCTTTTTTAAGAGTGTGGCGGGTTTCTTTAATGTGGGCATCAAGGCGGTCCAGCTCTTCGGCGACGTCGGATTTCGAGGCTAAAAACGCCATTTCCTGCTCCAGGCGGCCTTGGTCTAGGTCAGCTTTAATTTCATTTAAGCGGGTCAGAATGCGGTCGCGTTGCCATTGCATGGCTTGCGGCAGGTGGCTGCGCACAAAGGCCACTTGCTCGCTAATGGCGGTTAAACGCTGCTGGATCATCTCTTCAATAGCTGCGCCTTCGCGGCCGCGGCCGGCTAAAAAGTCTTGTAAGGCGGCATCGAAACCGGCCAGCAGTTCGGCTTGCAGGGTGTCTAAGTCTTCGCTTGGTGTTTCCATTACGCCGGGCCAACGTAGGATATCGGCAATATTTAGCGTCGCTTGCGGTGCTTTTTGCAGTAATTGCTGCGCTTTTTGCAGCAGTTGTTCGGCAAACACATCATTTAATTGCAGTTCGCCGGCGGCCTGATTGGCCTGATAGCGCAAATTCACCTCAATTTTGCCGCGTTGCAGGCTGTTACGCAGCTTGTCGCGCAGCAGGCTTTCTAAACCGCGGAACTGTTCGGGTAAGCGAAAGTAGGACTCTAAATAACGCTGGTTAACCGAGCGGATCTCCCACTGGGCGGTGCCCCAGCTGGCTTTGGTTTCGTGGCGGGCGAAGGCGGTCATACTGTGGATCATAAGGCGGTTCCAAAACGGCAAATAAATTGGAGTATACCTGAGTTTGGCGAATTTGGGGGCATGCTGCCAAATTCGTAAATATTGACGCTTAAGCATGGCCTTAGGCACGGCCTTGCGCCGGGTTTAAAGCCGCAGTCAGCTGTTACAAAGATAGCCGTCAGCGGCTATAGCCCCTATAATGGTGGCTAATTTATCAGTCAGGAGTAGCCCAATGCGTCCAAGTGGCCGTACCGCCAGTCAAATCCGCCCGCTCGCTTTTACCCGCCAGTTCACTGCCCATGCCGAAGGCTCAGTGTTAGTTGAGTTTGGCAATACCAAGGTGATCTGTACCGCCAGTGTTACCGAAGGCGTACCACGTTTTTTAAAAGGTAAGGGCCAGGGTTGGATTACCGCGGAATACGGCATGCTGCCGCGCGCGACGCATAGCCGCAATGATCGGGAAGCGGCCCGTGGTAAGCAGGGCGGCCGCACTATGGAAATCCAACGCCTGATTGGCCGCGCTCTGCGCACCGCCGTCGATTTAAGCCTGCTCGGCGAAAATACCATTACCATCGACTGTGATGTGATTCAGGCTGATGGCGGTACCCGTACCGCCTCGATTACCGGTGCCTGTGTGGCACTGGTCGACGCGCTGAACTTTATGCTGGCCAAAGGCCTGATTAAAAAGAACCCGCTGCGTTATATGGTGGCGGCGGTGTCGGTGGGGATCTATCAGGGTACAGCCGTTGCTGATCTGGATTATTCTGAAGATTCGGCTGCCGAAACCGATATGAATCTGGTGATGACTGAGCAGGGCGAAGTGATTGAAATTCAGGGCACTGCCGAAGAGGCGCCCTTTAGTTTTGCGCAGATGCAGCAAATGCTGGAGCTGGGCGCGGCGGCCATTACTGAGATTGTGGCTGAGCAAAAACGGGTATTGGCGAAGGAGTAACGATGAAAGCCTTTCAACGGGAATTTATTGAGTTTGCGTTATCACGCAATGTACTGAAATTTGGTAGCTTTACGCTGAAATCTGGCCGGATTAGCCCGTATTTTTTTAATGCCGGCTTATTTAATACCGGTGGTGATCTGGCAAAACTGGGCCGCTTTTATGCGGCTGCGCTGCAGGACTCAGGTATCGAGTTTGATGTGCTGTTTGGCCCGGCTTATAAAGGCATTCCTATTGCTACTACCACCGCTGTGGCGTTGGCCGAGCACTATCAGCGCGACCTGCCATACTGCTTTAACCGCAAAGAAGCCAAAACCCATGGTGAAGGCGGCAATTTAGTCGGCGCAGCACTAAAAGGCCGTATTATGCTGGTGGATGATGTGATCACTGCCGGTACGGCGATCCGCGAATCTATGCAGCTGATCCAGGCGCAGGGCGCAGAACTGACCGGCGTGCTGATTGCACTGGACCGGCAGGAGCGTGGCCAGGGTGAGTTGTCGGCAATTCAGGAAGTCGAGCGTGACTTCAACACTAAGGTGATTTCAATTATCAGCCTGCCGGACTTAATTAGCTATCTGGCGGACAAGCCCGAGCTGGCCGAGCATCTGGCGGCGGTAAAGGCTTACCGTGCCCAGTACGGTATAGCCTGATTAAATCTCTTATCTGCGGCCAGCTCTTTGCTGGCCGTATTGTTATTAGCAGGGAATAGGATTAAGCATGCAAAAACCAAATGGGACTGGCATCGGGCGCATTGTTAAAGCGGCCCGTTGTTCAATGCAGGGTTTTAGTGCCAGCTGGCGCTATGAGTCGGCCTTTCGTCAGGAAGCGATGCTAACGCTGCTTGCCATCCCTGCTGCCATCTGGCTGGCCGACTCGGTGGCGCAGTTTGCCTTGCTCGTGGCGGTATGGTGTTTGGTATTAGTGGTGGAACTACTGAATTCAGCCATTGAGTCCCTGACCGATCGGGTCAGTCTGGAACGGCATGAATTATCGGGCCGGGCCAAGGATATGGGCTCGGCAGCGGTTTTTGTTAGTTTAGTGATAGTGGCGCTGGTTTGGGGCGCGGCACTGTGGCAGAAACTGGCCTGATGCTG
>DAIOUM010000025.1:16788-21302 GCA_036759505.1 Alishewanella sp.
CGCGATAGCAGCGTATCTTCAATAAATTCTATCAGCCCTTCGTACATCCGCGCCTTGCTGGGGAAATGCCGGTACAGCGCCGCTTCCGACACGCCAACCTGCTCTGCCAGGGCGGCGGTAGTAATGCGCTGGCCATTGCTGTGGCTTTGCAGCATTGCCGCTAACGCCTGCAGGATATCTTCTTTACGGTTTGATTTTTTTATTGTTGCCATGCGACTGCTCAGATCCTTAGCTAGGGGCGCTTTCGCGCCCTTACTGCTTGCCGGAGTGACCAAAGCCACCTTCACCACGCTCTGAGCTGTCAAAGCCCTCGACCAGATTAAATTCGGCCTGTACCACCGGCATAAATACCAGCTGGGCGATGCGGTCGCCCGGTTCAATGCTAAAGCTGTCGCTGCCGCGGTTCCACATCGACACCATCAAGGGCCCCTGATAGTCCGAATCAATCAGCCCCACCAGATTGCCCAGTACGATGCCATGTTTATGCCCCAGGCCCGAGCGCGGCAGGATGGTTGCGCACAGGTTGGCATCGCCAATATGAATGGCAATACCGGTTGGGATCAGCACGGTTTGGCCCGGTGCCAGTACCAGTGTTTGCTCCAGACAAGCACGTAAATCCAGGCCCGCTGAGCCGGGGGTGGCATAGGCCGGTAAAGGAAAGTCGCGGCCGATCCGCGGGTCGAGAATTTTCAGATCTATAGCTTTTTTCATCGGTTTTACTGCTTCGCTGCGTTATAAGTTAAGAATTTAGTTTTTATAATGTTCGCTGATCAGGGTGATCAGCTGTGTGGCTAACTGTTGCTTCGGTGCCTTCGGTAAATCCAGCTCGCCGCCGCGCCAGATCACGCTAAGGGCATTGTCATCGCTGTTAAAGCCACGATCGCTGGCCGACACATCATTGGCACAAATCATATCCAGCCGCTTATTCAGCAGCTTTTGCCGCGCATATTCCAGTACGTTACGGGTTTCGGCAGCAAAGCCGACGGTAAAGGGCCGCTGCTGCGGCAGGGCGGCGACCGCGGCAATAATGTCCGGGTTTTTTACCAGCGTCAGCTGCATCTCCGCTTCGGCGCCTTTTTTTAGTTTATCGGCCGCGATTTCCGCTACCCGATAGTCGGCGACAGCGGCACAGCCAATAAAAATCTCCGATTGCACCGCGGCAGATAGCGCCGCCTGATGCATTTGCTCGGCACTTTGCACATCAATCCGCGTTACGCCGGCGGGAGTTGCAAGTTGCACCGGGCCGCTGATCAGCGTGACCTCGGCGCCCATAGCCGCAGCGGCCTGAGCCAGCGCAAAGCCCATCTTGCCAGAGCTGTGATTACTGATATAACGCACCGGATCAATCGCTTCGCGGGTCGGGCCGGCGGTAATGGTAATGCGTAAACCTTGCAGATTTTTTACCGGGCTAAATAATTGCTCGGTCAGCGCGACCAGCTCCAGCGGTTCCAGCATGCGGCCAGCGCCGGTATCACCACAGGCCTGCGCGCCCACGCCTGGGCCGAAAATGTGAAAACTATGTTCTTTTAATGTTGCGAGATTCTTTTGGGTAGCTATATTTTTATACATCTGCTGATTCATCGCCGGCGCTACCGCAACAGGGGCACTACTGGCAAGTACACAGGTGGTAAGCAGATCATTGGCTAAGCCGTGCGCCAGCCGGGCGATCACATCGGCACTGGCCGGGGCAATCAGGATTAAATCGGCCCATTTGGCCAGTTCAATATGGCCCATCGCTGCTTCTGCGGCCGGATCGAGCAGGCTGTGGCTAACCGGATTACCGGAGACGGCTTGCAGCGTCAGAGGGGTAATAAATTCCTGCGCTGCGCTGGTCAGGATAACCCGGACGTCGGCGCCGCGTTCGGTTAAGCGCCGCACCAGATCGGCACTTTTATAGGCAGCAATACCGCCGCTAATGCCAAGTAAAATGCGTTTATCAGCAAGGGTTTGCAACATGATTTCTGGTCCTGCTCCAGCCTCGGTCGGCATAAGATAGCACGGAAACACCAATTCAGCACCCGTTCAGCTGCTAAGCGCTGACAACATCAACAACAGGAGGTCAGGATGGCAATTACAGACTGGCCGCTCAGTGAGCGACCACGGGAGAAACTGTTAACACTGGGGCCGGCCACCTTATCGGATGCCGAGCTACTGGCGATTTTCTTACGCACCGGTATTGCCGGTACCGACGCGGTGAGTCTGGCCAGGCAGTTGTTGCAGCAGTTCGGTGATTTACGCGCCTTGCTCGGCGCCAGTCGCAGCGAGTTTTGTAATGCCCGCGGTTTAGGTGAAGCCAAGTATGTGCAGTTGCAGGCGGTACTGGAGTTAAGCCGGCGTTTTTTGCAGCAGCAGCTAAAACGCGACACGGTCTGCTCTGAGCCTGCGGTAGTGCGAAAATATTTAGCCCATCAGCTTAGCGGTGAACTACGCGAAGTCTTTCTGGTACTTTACCTTGATAATCAACATCGTATGATTGGTTCCGAGCCATTATTTTACGGCACTATTGATGCCTCCCCGGTGTACCCGCGTATTGTAGTTCAGCACGCTTTGAAGCATAATGCCGCCGCCGTTATTCTGGCGCATAATCACCCCTCTGGGGTGGCTGAGCCAAGCCGCGCCGACCGGGCAATAACGGAGCGCCTGACCCAGGCTTTAGCACTGGTTGATATCCGGGTGCTGGACCATTTTGTGGTAGGTGATGCGGAAGTGGTGTCTTTTGCAGAGCGTGGCTGGTTGTAGCAGGCAGCAAACCTGAATACAGCCCGGCGTGAGTCTCGATGCAAGGCGTTTTCGCAGCGCTGCCCGCTGGCCGGGAAAATGAATTTGTCTTGAGTTTAACCGTACTTTCGTGTATAAAGTGCGCCCTCATCCATTTTCGGGGCAACCTTCAAGGCCAGAAGGGTGAAAGATAGCTCGAGCTGACGTAATTTTGGAGAAATATTGACATGTCTAGAGTATGCCAAGTAACTGGCAAAGGTCCGATGGTAGGTAACCGTCGTTCGCACGCCAACAACGCGACTAAGCGCCGTTTCCTGCCTAACCTGCAAACGCACCGTTTCTGGGTTGAAAGCGAAAACCGTTTCGTCACTTTACGTACCTCTACCAAGGGTATGCGTATCATTGACAAGAAAGGTATCGACGCTGTACTAGCAGAAGTTCGTGCCAACGGTCACAAGGTATAAGGAATTAACAAATGCGCGATAAAATCCGTTTAGTTTCTTCTGCTGGCACTGGCTTCTTCTACACGACAACGAAGAACAAGCGCACCATGCCAGAAAAGATGGAAATCAAAAAGTTCGATCCTAAAGTGCGTAAGCACGTGATTTTCAAAGAAGCGAAAATCAAGTAATCGAACCCCAGAAACCCGGCGCTGCCGGGTTTTTGCTTTTTAGCCCTGCTGCCGTTACTATCTGCGTTATTCATACTCACTTGCGAACCACTGTGTTCTGCCGCTGCTAACCTTATGCTGAAACTATCTCGCCGTAACTGGAATAATGTGCTTATCTTTGTGGTGCTGTTACTGATGTTTAGTCTGTATGACTGGCGGGGTACCGGCCAGGCACCAGCCACCACCAGCTTATTACCGGAACAATCGCAGCTGCTGAGTATTGCAGTAGGAGACGTGCGTTTAGTGCAGGCGGCCGGGCAATGGCAACTGCAGCCACGTTATGGTGGCAGCGTCAGTGCCCAGCAAATGCTGAATGCCTGGCTCTATACACCCCTGCAGCCAGCCGTTGGTGCGGCTAAGCCCACTCAGGCGCCGGTTGCCCAGGCCAGTGTGCAGCTGGCCGGCGAGTTTGCACCTCAGATCTGGTTGCTCTATCCTGCTGCGCCGGACTACCTGTTACAACAGGTAGGTCAGCCCCAGCTCTATTTGCTGCCTGCCGCGCAGGCTCGGCTGCTGTTTTTAATTGATTAACCCCAAACGTCAACACGCCCTAGATACCGGAGTATAAGATGCCAGAGTTACCTGAAGTTGAGGTCTCGCGTTTGGGGATCAGCCCGCATTTGCAAGGGCAACAGCTAACCAAGGTTGTCGCCCGGCAGCGTCAGCTGCGCTGGTGGGTACCGGATGAGGTGCTACAGCAACAGCAGCAGCCGATTTTAGCGGTAAGACGGCGCGCCAAGTACTTACTGCTCGATTTACCCGGCGGCAGTATTATTTTGCATTTGGGTATGTCGGGGCATTTAAAGGTGGTACCGGCGGATCTGGCGCCGGGTAAACATGATCATCTGGATTTGCTATTAGCAAACGGTACCGCACTACGCCTAAACGATACCCGGCGCTTTGGTGCCGTGCTGTGGCAGGCACAAGGCGAGCAACATCCGTTGCTGGCACAGTTAGGCCCAGAGCCGTTAACCGCAGATTTTACCGCTGAAACCCTGATCCAGGCTTGTCAGCGTCGCGGCAGCGCGATCAAACTTGTGCTAATGGATAACCATGTGGTGGTGGGTGTCGGGAATATTTATGCCAATGAAGCCTTATTTAAAGCCGGCATTAATCCGCAGCAACC
>DAIOUM010000025.1:21402-29254 GCA_036759505.1 Alishewanella sp.
AAAAACGGCGTTTGGCAGTCATCCGCCACTGCCAGCTGCCTAGATCCGGATTATCACTGATTGGCCGCGTCAGATCGAGATGGATCATGGTGCCGCGGCTGGAGTGGCTGGATAGCAAACGGATGCCGACGCCCAGGCCAAACAGAATTTCATCATCGATACCGGCTTTACCGTTTAATGCGGCCAAATCATCTGCAGAGCGGCCACCCCAGCTGCGACCGGCATCACCAAAGGCGGCAAAGCCGACATCAAAAATTTGCCATAAATTCCAGTCGGTATAATGGCGATACTCAGCGGTCGCCACGATGCGGTTGTCGCCGCGCTGATAATACAGCGGGAAGGCACGCAGGCCACTATCACCGCCCAGATACAGCGCTTCGTCGGCAAATAAGTTGCGGCCGCGTTCAGCTGAAATACTACCGACCAGACTATTACGGGCGTTTAACTGATGGTTTAGCTGTAAGCCCAGATGCCACAACTCTTGCTTACGCTGCTGCCAGTTAAGTTGCTGATAAGCCAGTTCCGAAAAAAGCCAGGTGCGGCTGTTAAGTGCCCAGGCTTTGCTTACTTCCGCTTCCAGCCTCAGGCCATCTTCGTCGGCACCCAGCCAGGGCTGCATTAAGCCCAATCGCAACCGCAGTTGCCAGCCGGCATTAATATCCTCAACCCGGTTAAACTGATTGATGTTATACAACTTGTAGAAGTCGTCCTGCAGCAGTTGGTATTCCAGGTACAGATAAGATAGGTTGCGCTGCTCAGGCAAGCTTAAAACTGTGGTATCCAGTTCATTAAAATCAACATCCTCCAGTTGCATACCAATATTTAGCCGTTGGATTGTCTGGCCGCGCAGTGCCAGTTTAAAACCGGCGGAAGCATCAAACTGATGCCGGGTGCGGTTATATTCGTTAATGGTTTCTGATAACAGGTAGTCGGTGACCTGCTCTTTATTTTTCAGCAGGTCAGCATTAAAGGCCCAGTTCGAATCCAGCCGATAGAACGGCCGTTGTACTGCGAAGCGATAGTTTTCACCATCTGAGTTATCGGCATAGCTAAGCAGGGTATTCCAATGGCTACCAAAGATATTCGGGCTGGCAAAACTGAGTAAATAGCCGCTGCGCTCGCTGTCTTTGGCGTAATCGAGCTGGATCTGATTACCTGAGCCCAGCAGGTTATCCTCGGCGACGCCCAGCGAGTACTTGGTTTCACCCCCCTCGCTGGAGAAATCGATTTTGGGCAGTAATGACCAGTTATCCCAGGTCGTGACGCGCACCGTGACACTATTACTGGCGGCGCAATATTGGACAACCTCAACGCGGGCATCGCGCAGATAGCGGCGACTGCGTAGTAAACGTTCTGTTTCGGCCAGCTCGGCCAGATTGAGTGGCGCGTCTTGCAGAAACAATAAATCATCGCGGATAGTTTGTTCGGTGGTAATAATATGGGTGCGGTTGGCAAAGCGGTGCAACCAGAATACGCCCGGCTCAGTCAGGTCAAACACATTTTCCTGCTGGAATTCAATGTTACTGACAATGGGGCGCTTAGCTTTTAGCTCAGCAGGATCGACATCGTTCCGGCAGTCGGCCCACAGCGGTAAACTGGTGCAATAGCAACACAACAGGCTAATGGCTCGCCACATCTACTCCTCCTGTCCGCAGCTTAGCCTTTGATAACTATGGCCAATATGCCGCCGATTTGCCAGTTTTGACCGCATTGTCAATCCTTAGTTGCAGCGTCAGCAGCGCCAGAGGTCGGATCGCTGACAATCCGCACCGGAAAAGGCGGTGTTTCACTACCCGCATATAGCGTGCGGTGCGGGAACGGGATCTCGATGCCTGCCTGATCAAAGGCTACTTTAATTTCCTCCTGCAAACTGTTGCGGAGCGCACGGAAGTTTTCGGTAGTGCTCCAGACTGAAAATTGAATATTCAGCGCAGAATCACCAAAGCCCATAAACAAGAACGATGGTGCCGGTTCGTCCAGGCTTAGCGGGTTCTGATCTGCTACGTCAAACAGCACTTTACGGACCTTGGCAATATCTTCTTTATAGGCCACCCCCAACAGCAGATCAAAGCGGCGGATCGGAAAGCGGGTCAGATTGGTCACTTCCGATTTGATCAAACTTTCATTCGGGATCCGTACAAACAAATTGTCAAAGGTGCGTAATTTGACCGACAGTAAATCGATGGATAATACCTCGCCGGTGGTGTTACCGACCTTGATCACATCGCCAATTTGAAAGGGTTGTTCGCCGATCAGAAATAAGCCACTAATCAGGTTTGAAGCCGAGGTTTGTGAGGCAAAACCGATAGCCACAGAGAGCACACCGGCCGCACCCAGCAACACGCCGAGCGAAAAGCCCAGTTGATGCAGTGCCGAAGCGGCAAATAGCGCCAGAACCAGCCAATAGATGATGCGGCGGAACAACACGGCGTGGTGGCGGGAGAAATTCTTGCTGATCAGCTTTTCCGCAGCGCGGGAAGCGGTTCGCGCCAGCAAAAATCCGACACTGAGCAGCAATAATGCCTGTAAGCCATTTAGCACCATGTCAGATTGGATAAATTGCCAGAGTGTCTCAAGCATAAGCTGCCCTTATTGATTAAAAATACCGGTAAAAGCGCGGATTAGTCCCTGCTTGTCCGGCGTACTGGCCGGCGCCGCCAACTGATGCCGGCTGGTAATACCCTGCGGCAGTTGCTGGTTTAGCTGAAAGCGGGTCAGGCTGGTCAGGTTTTCATGTTGTAGTGTAATAGGATCGGTCCACAGGCTGCCGTCATCCCCGCCGTAAAGCGCCAGATAGGGTAGCGGAATGCTCAGCTTATCAATCGTCAGCATCTTAGCAGAGCGGTTTTCGATAGTAATAGGAGTGACAGCCCGGTGTGGCCGCGCCGGAATTTCTGCCAAACTATGCCGGGCCTGAGTTTTATCGGCATAGCACAGCTCACCCTGTTGGGTATTGGCACCAAACCAGGTATCAGACAAGCGTTGGATTGGCAGCGTAAACAATGACTGCAATGGGTCCAGTAAAGTCAGCTCCAGTTGCAGGGGGGAGCTGATATAAAATACGCATTGTTCTCCAGCCGGGATACTGACACTCTGCCGGGTTTTAATTACCACCGGCCGATCGAGCAGCCTGGGTTGTAAGCGAAAGGTGGTGGGGCTATGCCGGAAAATAAAACGCTGACATGCGAGCAGTTCGGGTAAGCAAGCAGCGGCCTGACTATCGACACGGTAGGCCGCGTCAGGATCTTTACTATATTCGTGGCTAAACAGCCATTCCTGTTGGCTGCGTTTGATGTATAAGGTAAGCGGCCCCACTGCGTAGTGCCAGCACTCGTCCAGCGCTAACATCTGTGGTTGCCACCACAGTGGCAGGCCTGCAGCTTGACTCATGGTTCATTTCCCCTATTCGAGCGGTGTCACATCTTTACCGCAAATATTGACCTAATGCTAACAGAAAGGCCGGGCCAGCCAAGAAAAGTTTTCCTGCTCAGGTTGAGTTAAGCTTGGTTAAACTATAAAATAACCAGCAATTTAGCCAGTTAGACGCTGGCTTGGTAATCATCATCCTTGCGGAGTTTGTTTCCTTTATGGACTTACCCAGTAGCAGGCCTGGCCTGCATATTCCCAAGATACTAATTAATCCAGGCTTAATAAGCTGACTTATTCCGGGTCTCTTATTAGGCTGAAAACGCTGATAAGAGGTCGTTATGGAATTACCCATTCTTATCGAAACCTTAAGTGCTGCCCTTGAGCACGATACGGTACATTTGGTTCGTGACCAGCTGGAAGATGTGCATCCGGCTGACTATGCTGCCGCGTTAACCGAATTTCCTCCCCAAGATTTATGGACCTTGCTCACTGCTTTGCCGCGAGCTGAACAAGCGGAAGTCTTTGGTTATTTACCGGCAGAGCAGCAGGTTAAACTGGCGATTAGCGTCAGTCGGCGTAAACTCTCGCCGATTATCCGGCAGATGTCGTCTGATGAACGCGCCGACCTGTTTAACCGCTTAACTGATGAACAGCGCGATACACTATTACCGGCGCTGGCTCAAGCTGAGCGGGAGGACTTGCTGCGTTTGACCTCCTACGAGGAGGGCACCGCCGGTGCTATTATGACCTCGGATTACGCGATTTTGCCGCCGGATCTGACCGTGCGGGAGGCAATTGAAGTACTGCGCCGGGAAGCGCCGGATAAAGAAACTATTTATTCCGCCTATGTGGTGGATAAAGCCCGCAAGCTGATTGGTGTGGTCAGCTTACGCGACCTCATTCTGGCACCGGTCAGCATGCGGGTCGATGATTTAATGAATCATGACCCAATCTGGGCCAGTGTTGAAATGCCGCAGGAAGAAGTGGCGGCGTTGATCGCCAAATATGACTTACTGGCGCTGCCAATTGTCAATGAGCTGGAGCAGATGGTTGGCATCGTAACCTACGATGATGCGATGGACGTCGCCGAAGAAGAGGCCACCGAAGACTTCCATAAAACCGCAACCATCGGCAAGCTGGAAAGTAGTGTCAAGGAAGCGGGTATCGGTCTGCTTTACCGCAAGCGGGTGTTCTGGCTGGTGGTGCTGGTGTTTGGTAATATTTTTTCCGGTGCCGGTATCGCCTTTTATGAAGAAACCATTTCCAGTTATCTGGCACTGCTGTTTTTCTTGCCGTTACTGATTGCCAGTAGCGGTAACGCCGGCGCTCAGTCTGGTACGCTAATGGTACGGGCTCTGGCCACCGGTGATATCAAACTGCGCGACTGGGGCTATTTGCTGGGCAAAGAGTGTTTGGTTGCCGGTTTGCTCGGTTTAACTATGTCCGCTGCCGTGGTTGGCCTGGGCTTCTGGCGCGGCGGTGCAGATATTGCGATCGTCGTAGCATTAACCATGATGCTGGTGGTAGTGGTTGGTAGTTTGATTGGGATGTCGCTGCCATTTTTACTGAGCCGCTTTAATCTGGACCCGGCCACTGCCAGTGGCCCACTGATCACATCCATTGCGGATGTGGCTGGGGTAGTGTTGTATTTTTCAATTGCTACCTGGTATCTGGGGTTGTAAATTTTTTTATCTGTTGGTAACAACCCAAAGGTACTATTGCGCATGTATCGTGTATTCAATATCTTAAGCATATTAGGCGATTAAGTTGCAGAAAATGCCGGTCATTGACCGGCATTTTCGTGGCTGAGTAAAAATGCTTGTTTAAACGGATATGCGATGAGATTGTGGTTTGTGCTCTGTTGTTGTCTGCTGCTGACGCTGCCCTGCCGGGCGGTTGAGGTCGTAGTACATGCCGCGGTGACTGACACTCAGCTCAGCACCGCCCAGCTACGAGCAATCTTTACCATGCGGCAAACCCGCTGGTCTGATGGCCAGAGCATTCAGGTTCTGGTACTAGCCTCTGATCATGAGTTGCATCAGGCGTTTACCCGTAAATTTCTGAAGATGTTCCCTTATCAACTGGACGCAATCTGGCACCGACAACGCTATTCAGGTATCGGTGGTTCGCCACTACTGCTGGCGTCGGTAGATGAATTGCGTACCGCTCTTTCTCAAACTCCCGGCGCTATTGGCTATCTGCCCGCCGGTACCGGCACGGCTGAATTAAAAGTGGTGACACCGTATGAAAATTAATTGGTCAGCCGCGGCAATGCTGGCGTTATCCGCTCATACCACTGCCTCAGCCAGTGTAGAATGGCATGGCTTTATTGCACAGGGGCTGGCCCAGTCAGAAAATTCCAATGCGATCAATAACTCCGGTAAGGTGTCATCGGCACTGAGTGAACTGGGCTTAAACGCTAAGTGGCAGCTTTCAGATCGCTGGCGGCTTGCTGGTCAGGTTGTTTATCTGGATGGCGGTAATCGTTATCCGCAGGGCGCCCGACTGGATTATCTGTTTTTGGATTTTAGTCTGGTCGAGCGCTTTGACCATCAGATCAATCTCTATGTCGGCCGTTACAAAAACCAGCACTGGTTATTTTCCAGCACCCGTGATGTGCCCTTTACCCGCCCCAGCATCATCTTGCCGCAATCCGTTTATTACGATGCGTTTCGCGACATTGCCGTGGCCAGTGATGGTATTGGTTTAAAGGGATATTGGCAGCACCCGGCCGGAGAACTGGAATATAACTGGAGTTATGGCGCGACCAAAATCAGTCGTGATCAAAGCCGTATTTTGCTAAGCCCACAAGTCCAGGGTAAGGCCGAACAAAAGTATGTGCATCAGGCCAGTGTATTTTGGCAGGGTACCGGCAGTCAGGCCAGTTATGGTCTGTCATTACTGGATTCCGAATTCAGCTATACCCCAGGCGATCCGGATGTTTTTGTTGCCAGTGAGGTGATCCTGCAGCGGGTGATGCTAAATTGGCGTTACCAGTTAGAGAATTGGGAGTTTGCTTCTGAACTGATGCAAGAGCGGATGTCAGTTAATGGTTTTTACCTACCGGTATTTGCAGAAACGCTGCATGGTCTGGGTGGGTATCTGTCGGCCCGCTATCGCTTTAGCGGAGGCTTATCTGCGCTGGTAACGGTCGATTATTTAACCCGCAACAAGGATGACAAACGTGGCAGCCGTTTGGAACAGCTCGGTGTGCCGGCTTATTTTGGCTATCAGCAAAGCCTGATGCTGGGGTTTAGTTACGATCTGGCGCCAAATCTACGCCTGCAGGCAGAGCAACACTGGGTCGATGGTACTGGCCGTTTGTCACCCAGTCTGGTGCCGGATCTGAGCAGAAATCAGCAGCGTTACTGGCAGTTGTGGGCATTACAACTGATGTATTGGTTCTGATGCGCTTTCTAAGCTTCCCGTCGAAGATCCTGGCACTGACGCTGGTATTGATGCTGGTGCTGCTGATCGTGATCACCTCTATCTCTGTACAGCGTCTCAATGATAGCTTTGCAACCCAGCAACAGTTAAAGCAGCAGCAGGTTGAGCAGCATTTCAGCCAGTATCAACAACTATTGCATAGCCAGTTACAAGCCTGGTTTGATAGCTTTGCCGAACTAATGCAACTACCAACGCAACAAGGGTTTAGTCAGTTTACTGAGGCTCTGCAACAGCGTTATGACAGCTTTAGCCTATACCTGAATATTGAAGCGCTGTGGTTTTTTGCACCCGATCAAGCTGAGCCAGTATTCGCAACCGGTGCACTGCCGGCCGAGCTGGCAGAGATGGTAATCCAGACCAGGCAACAACAACGGCCTGTTACCCGCAGTTACTGTGTAGAGCACTGCAGTACCCTGGTCAGTCTGCCGTTATCAGATCGCGATGGCCAGGTCGGCGTATTAATTGCCAGTCAAACACTGGCTGATATTGTCGTCGCAATGGGGCAGGCATTACGTAGTGAAATCATGATCGTCGCGACTGATGGTCAGGACACCCGAATTTTGTCTGCCACTTCACGTGCTCCTGTTGCCGCCTTTTCAAAGCTGAACGGCACCATCGGACTGTTTAATACCGATCAAAGCCCGTTCTACATATACTCTTTACCTCTGACTGAACAGCAAGGGCAACAGTATGCCTTATTGTTGCTGGAAGACCTCAGCGCTTATCAGAGAGCAAACCGACAGTTTCGCTGGCAACTGATTGGTATGGCCTCGCTATGCTTCCTGTTGTTTGCCTGGTTAACCTACTGGCTAACCCGACGCCTAACCGGTCGCTTGTTAAAGGTGTCGCGGGTGTTGCCGTTATTGGCAGAACATCAGTTTAAGGCGTTCCGCGCCGCCTTACCGGTAAAAAGCCCACTGCTGGTCGATGAAGTTGATCGCTTAAGTGAAGTCAGTCAGACTCTGAGTTTTCAGTTGGAACAGCTGCAACATGATGTGTTGACTCAGACCCGTGAGCTGGAAAATATGGCGATGTT
>DAIOUM010000025.1:29354-30516 GCA_036759505.1 Alishewanella sp.
CAGGCCGATCTTGCCATGTACCAGGCTAAAGCCCGCGGTGGCAGCTGCTGGCATTTTTACAGTCAACAGATGTTTGATGCCTTTCAGGATCGCTTAGCATTAGAGCAGGATTTAAAGCTGGCGCTGAGTTTGCAGCAGTTTGATTTACATCTACAACCCAAAATCCGTCTAAGTGATCGGAAGTTAGTCGGGCTGGAAGCATTGTTACGTTGGCAAAGTCCAAGCCGGGGCCTGGTGCCGCCGGATGAGTTTATTTCAGTGCTGGAATATGCGCATTTAATGATCCCGGTCGGCTACTGGGTTATTGAACAGGGCTTCGGTTTGATGGCCGGTTTACGCCAGGCTGGGCTGGGGGACGTGCAGCTGGCAATCAACTTGTCGCCTGCACAATTAACTGATCCGGGGTTACCGCTGGTACTGGAACAATTACTGCTGAAATATCAGCTTAACGCTGCGGATTTTGAGTTTGAACTTACTGAGAGCATGCTGGCGAAAAATCTGACCGAGACAATCAACAGTATGCAGCGCCTGAAAGCGCAGGGCTTTGCCCTGGCGATCGATGACTTTGGTACTGGTTATTCTTCGCTCAGTTATTTGCGGCAACTGCCGGTAGATACCATCAAAATTGATAAAAGCTTCGTGTTTGGCATGCTGGATAATCAGGCCGACTACGATATCATTACCTCGACTATTGCTATGGTTCGCAAGCTGGGTTTGCAGGTTGTTGCCGAAGGCGTGGAAACCCAGGCCCAGGCAAAAAGCTTACTGCAGCACCAGTGTGATCAGGGGCAGGGCTACTTGTTTGCCAGACCGATCCCGGCAGCCAGTTTGATCCAAACATTGACCGAAAATCTTAATCCGCTGCAACAATGGCGATAGAACAGCCCTGAGCGTACTTCAGCTTTGCTGCTTGAATTTTTGTCATAAGTCCTCTAGACTGCCAGCGCAACCAAGGGGTGCCCCTCTGAAATATTCGGAGGAGTGCTGAGATGCCGTTTTGGTAAACCCTTAGAACCTGATCCGGATCATACCGGCGGAGGGATGGTGCTAACTCCCCAAAAAGCGTGCCTGTGACTTTCGTGTCCTGAGCCATGCTGTGTGATCCGCTACATCTATTCGGAGTTGATCACATGCTGTTTCGTATTTCTGCATTATCTCTGGC
>DAIOUM010000026.1:0-4932 GCA_036759505.1 Alishewanella sp.
ATCAATTTCCCACTTTGACAGCGTGCGGCGTTCAAACTCCAGCCGGGCAAAATCATCGCGGCAATACAGTAAGGTATTGTCGCTTACTACAGTAAAAGCCAGTGGTAGTGGCACTTGCTGCACATCAAGCACAGATAATTGAATATCCGGTAGCTCGCTTTGCCAATCCAACGCCAGTAACTCCGGCGCCAAACGACGCTCAACCGGATCGTTTTGATAGTCAGCAAACAGTACCGCCAAATCGTAGTCACTGGCGTCACCAGCAGTGCCCCGCGCACGCGAGCCGTATAGCCACAATGCCGCTATCTGAGGATTGGCGGCTGCCAGCGATACTAAACGATTAAGCACAGCGGCTTGCTGCATAAAAACACCTTAAAAATCACGCATCAGGTTTATGTATAAGTTAACATACTTTCAGCAAAATGGTGAGCAAGGCCCCAGCGAGCTAAGGCAAGGACAACCGCTATGAAATATCTGATTAAACAAAAACTGCTTAGCCTAAGCGATAGCTTTAGCATTGAAGATGAGCGCGGCCGCGCGGCTTATCTGGTAAAAGGTAAAGTCTTTAGCTTTAGCAGCAGCCAAACGCTATTTAATGCCAGCGCCCAGCCACTACTTAAGATCCGCCGCAAATACCTGACGCTGTTACCCGCCTGCCGGATTGTTAATAACGATGGTAGCGAATGGCTGGTGCGCAAGCGGTTCTGGGCGTTTTTAAAAAGCCGCTTTGTGGTGGAAACGCCGCACGGGCAACTAGAGATGACCGGCAATTTCTGGCAACACGAATACGAAATCCGCCAACAGGGCCAGCTGATTGCCAGTATTTCAAAAAAATGGTTTAGCTGGTCTGATACCTATGCGGTGCAGATCCTAAAACCGGAGTGGACAGCGCAACTTTTGGCGGTAGTAATAGTGATTGACCGCTTGCAGCATAGTGATCGTAATTCTGGTGTGGGGGATTAGCGATTTAACACTAATCCAAATCCCACAACTCATCATCAGCCGCCCACAGCGCCAGCAACTGCGCCTGACGGCTAAGTTGTTTTGCCTTGGCGGCCAAATCGCCGCTAAGCTCCGGGCTGCCTTGCCAGGCTATACCTTTATTGGCGGCTGCGGCAAGCGTGGTCCATTTACGCGCAAAGGCGGCCATCGCATCACGGGGTTCGGGTAAATCGGTGGCGCTAAGATGGTCAAACGGCACGGGTTGGGGCTGTGCGCCGGTGCTATCGCCGGCCAGGATCCAATGCCCAACAAACCCCGGATCCTCTGGGTTTTCTACTGCCCATAACCCAACATAAGGCGCGGTATACCATTCCGGCCAGTCGCAAATCATACCATGCGGGATTTGCTGGGTTTTTACGTAAGTTTCAATGGCTGCAAACTGGCTGTCACACCAGGCCCAGTCTTGCGCGTCGTCTAAATCCATCTTCAAGCTCCAACATTGAATAGAGTTGTTACCTGTAGCTATGGTAACAACTTCTACCTAACTTTACTGCGCAAGCTAACGACTTTCGGAATACTGTTCGCCTAATTGGACAAGTTACCCAGGGTTACAGCTGTTCCAGCATTTTGCTGTGGGTTTCTCGGGATCCAGCTAGCTTTAAAATTTTTGCCGGAACAATTGTGCCATTACGCCAAGTTGATACATCACTTGGTTTGACCTTGCCAGCTGATGCGCGTTGGGTTGCAGAATCGCCATCAGTAGATAGCAGTTATCGTTACGAAAGCCTCGACAATACGCCAGATGGGTATCACTGGTTCGTTTCATCTGAGTATGTAATACCGGGAAGCCGACGCTGCTTTCAGCTAAGTGAATATGCCTAACTTGCTCCTGTTTAATTACATCAAGGTTAAAAGCATGATCGTAGGGCACATCTTTGCCAAACGCCGCAGGCAAGATCCCGGCTTTATATTGCTTAAAGTCGGCAATTAACGCCTGCCGTTCCTCTGGCGTCAGCGCTTCAGCCAATAGCTTACTGGTAAAAACCCGA
Organism: Alishewanella sp.; assembly: GCA_036759505.1. GTDB lineage: Bacteria > Pseudomonadota > Gammaproteobacteria > Enterobacterales > Alteromonadaceae > Alishewanella. The sequence continues at coordinate 1,992 of DAIOUM010000026.1, forward strand.
ATCACTCGCTAAATTCACCTAACTTTGCTGCATCTGCCTCTAACAACAACTGCTCGCTAAGACGGCTAATCTCTTTTAGCCTTGCCGCACCAGGTCGAAACAAACCGGGCTCAGCAACGCCTGATGCTTCAATAATCCGCAGCATTTTTTCATACAACTCAGCACTTAGCATATACCCCGTTGGCTTGTTATTAGATAACACTGCCACCGGCTCATCAATAAAGTACCGACTCAGGTTTTTACGTGCTTCCGAAACCGAAACCGCTTTCTCCGCCAAAATAGCATGTGATGCCATACAACACCCCAAGTACATAGTCATGTACACAGTTTAACACTCCAATAGTATGGTACTTAGGCAGACAGATTACAAGCTGACAAAAACAACAAAGGCCGCATTCGCGGCCTTTGTTTTAGCTAAAACTTAGAAAAATTACTTCTTTTTCGCTTTTGGATTTGGCAGGTCGGTGATTGAACCTTCGTAGATCTCTGCTGCTAAACCGATAGACTCGTTTAGCGTTGGGTGAGCGTGGATGGTTAACGCGATATCTTCGGCGTCGGCACCCATTTCTACTGCTAAGCAGATTTCACCCAGCATTTCACCGGCGTTAATACCGACAATGGCACCACCCAGGATACGGTGGGTTTCTTTGTCGAAAATTAACTTAGTGAAGCCTTCAGTACGGGCTGAAGCAATGGCGCGGCCAGAGGCGGCCCATGGGAAGGTGGCAGTTTCTACTGCGATGCCTTTCTCTTTTGCTTCTTTCTCGGTGACACCTACCCAAGCCATTTCCGGATCGGTATAGGCGACTGATGGAATGCAGCGTGGATCGAAGAAGTGCTTTAAGCCAGAGATCACTTCAGCCGCTACGTGGCCTTCGTGTACCGCTTTGTGCGCTAACATTGGCTGGCCAATCACGTCACCGATAGCATAAATGTGTGGCACGTTGGTGCGCAGTTGCTTATCCACATTGATAAAGCCACGCTCATCGACGTTAACACCGGCTTTGGTCGCGTCTAACAGGTTGCCGTTTGGCTTACGGCCAACCGCAACTAAGATCTTGTCGTAACGCACTGGGTTAGCCGGGGCGTTTTTGCCTTCAAAGGTCACATATAAACCATCTTTCTTGGCTTCTACTGCTGTTACCTTGGTCGACAGCATAATATTGAAGTTTTTGCTGTTGTACTTGGTGTAGGCTTTAACGATATCGGCATCAGCGGCTGGTACTAACTGATCAGCAAATTCTACTACTGATACTTTAGAACCCAGCGCACGGTATACGGTACCCATTTCCAGGCCGATAATACCGCCACCTAATACCAGCATTTCGCCTGGGATATCTTTTAATTCCAGCGCGCCGGTAGAGTCGATTACGCGGTCATCTTTTGGAATAAATGGCAGCGCCACTGGCTCAGAACCAGCCGCAATAATTGCATGTTCAAAAGTAATAGTGGTATCGCCAACCTGTAAGGTGTTCGCGCCGGTAAATTTACCGTAGCCGTTTACTACCTTCACTTTACGCATTTTCGCCATGCCACTCAGGCCGTTGGTCAGCTGACCAATTACCTTGTCTTTCCAGGCACGGATTTTATCTAAATCAATTTCCGGTGCGCCAAAGGTCACGCCGTGTGAGGCCATTTCTTTGGCATCGTCGATCACTTTTGCAACGTGCAGCAGTGCTTTAGATGGGATACAACCCACGTTTAAGCACACGCCACCTAAGGTGCTGCGTGCTTCAACCAGTGTTACTTCTAAGCCTAAGTCTGCGGCACGGAAGGCTGCAGAGTAACCGCCAGGGCCTGCGCCCAGCACTACCACTTGGGTTTTGATTTCGTTGCTCATCATTTTACCTTTTATCATCAGTAAATTTTTCCAACAGCCAAGTGTAGGGCAAGGGCTGTCAGGCGAAAAAATTGGCGGAATTTTAACATCAGAGCCGCCGCTCTGTAACCATAGATTGCATGGCTGAGTGAAAATTACGCCACTTTTCGTGGCGTAATGGCTTTTTTACATAATAATTTGCCGGATATCGGCCAGATAGCTGGCTAAGGTGGCAGTAAAGCGCGCCGCCAGAGCACCGTCAATTACCCTATGGTCGTAGGATACCGATAACGGCAGCATCAGCTTAGGCTCAAACTCTTTGCCATTCCATTTTGGTTTGATGTCGGATTTAGAGACACCCAAAATGGCCACTTCCGGCGCGTTAACGATAGGGGTAAAGGCGGTACCGCCAATGCCACCCAGGCTGGAGATAGTAAAGCAGCCGCCCTGCATATCGCTGGCAGTCAGTTTACCTTCGCGCGCCTTCACCGAAATGTCCTGCAGCTCGCGGGATAATTCGATAATGCCTTTTTTGTTAACATCCCGTACCACCGGCACCACCAGGCCATTTGGCGTATCAACAGCAATGCCTAAATGCACATACTTTTTCAGGATCAGGCTGGCGCCATCTTCTGATAAAGAGCTGTTAAAGGTTGGGAACTCTTCCAGCGCCTTGGCCACCGCTTTCATAATAAAGACCAGCGGGGTGTATTTAACGCCCATCTTTTTCTTATCCGCCAGCGCATTCTGCTCTTTGCGGAAGTCTTCCAGGCCAGTGATATCGGCTTCGTCAAACTGGGTGACATGCGGAATGCGTACCCAGTTGCGATGCAGGTTAGCACCAGAGATTTTCTGGATCCGTGACAGCGGTTTCTCTTCTACGGCACCAAACTTGGCAAAATCGACTTTTGGCCAGGCCAGTAAGTCAAAGCCCATATTGTTACCGCCGGCAGAGGTTGCCGCAGCAACCGGTGCAGCACCGCTTTCTACCTGCTTCACTAACTGCTTCACGTAGTTCTGCACGTCTTCTTTCACGACGCGGCCTTTACGGCCAGTACCTGTTACCTTGGCCAGGTTAATGCCAAACTCGCGCGCTAAGCGGCGGATCACCGGCGAAGCATG